>NZ_CP017014.1:3831461-4137954 GCF_001767395.1 Rhodococcus sp. WMMA185
GCCGAGATCGTCGGAATCGTCTACGGAAACGGCCAGTACGATCCGGTGGGTGGACCGGTCACCGTCTTCGACACCCGAGCCGGCCGAATCGTGGGCACATCGAGCGTCTCCGCGCACGGTGTCGCGTGGTCTTCACTCAGCCCCGGTACGCCACAGCGGCTGCGGCAAGGTTTGGAGTCGCTGGCGGACCGGTTGCGTTGACCTAGAGCGGTTCCCGCTTCCACCACGCCCCGGTCTCACGGCGCTCCCTCCAAGTGGTGAATTGATATCGGTAGAGCCGTGCACGCACATGCTTCGGGGGATTTTCGGGGAACGGATTGTGCTGCAACAGCTTCAGAGTGTCCCGGTCGTTCCGCAGCAGCCTTTCGGCAAACGCCTTGAACCAGGGTTCGGCATAGGCTGGCGAGATCGCCGCGAACCAGAACAGCCAGTCGAGCCGCAGATGATACGGCGCGAATTGTCGTGGTCGTCGGCGGACGTCACCGGGCTTGCCCTTGAAGCCGTACTCCTTCCACTCGGAATCGTCGCTGATGTGTGCGTCGGACGTGCCCTCGACGATCACCTCGATCCGCTCCCGCGTGACACTGCCGAAGGCACCGTAGGTGTTGACGAAGTGCCACTTGTTGAACGAGGCATTCATGGCCTGCCCGTGGGAGATCATGTTGCGGATCGGCCAGTAGCTCAGCACGACAACAAGTGCGGTCACGCAGGCCGCCAGCACGACGAAGGGAATCGGCGCCGACGTGCTGCCGGGAGCGAGGTCGATTCGTAGCACCGATTCATACACACTGTCCGGGATGACAGACAGGGCGAGAACGATCGCCAACCAGTTCAACCAGGAGAAGTTCCCGCTCGCTACCAGCCACAATTGGGTGACGATCATGATCGCCGCAGCGATGGCAGCCACCGGCTGCGGCGCGAACAACCCGAACGGCACGACGAGTTGCGTGAAGTGATTGCCGAGCACCTCGACCCTGTGTAGGGGTTTGGGCAGGTTGTGAAAGTACCAGCTCAGCGGTCCGGGCATTGGTTGGGTTTCGTGGTGATAGAACAGGCATGTGAGGTTGCGCCAGCATCGGTCGCCGCGCATCTTGATCAACCCGGCCCCGAATTCGAGCCGGAACAGCAACCATCTCAGCAAGATCAGTACGAGAAGTGGCGGCCCGACCGACGTGTTACCCAGAAAGATCGCGAGGAATCCTGCCTCGAGCAGCAGAGATTCCCAGCCGAAGCTGTACCAGAGCCCGGAGACGTTGACGATGGACAGGTACAGCACCCACATCGCGAACCACACGAGCATGCACAGGGCCAGTGGCATGAGATGCGTCAGACCCAGCACTGCGACCAGAGACAGCCCGAATCCGGTCCAGCAGACCACTGCAAAGAACCGATCCGAGTAGTACAGATGGAAAATACTCGGAGCCCGGTTGAAGCCGACCGCGCGAAGAAAATTCGGGATCGGCAGCATTCCGTGGCTGCCTACTAGCGGCCTGAACTGGTTGCGTGCCACCAAGAAGGCGACGAGATATATAGCCGCGAGCCCCTCGGCGACGAGTATCCGGCCGAGTGAATAGTCTCCCGCTACGAACCATTCCACCGCCGTCACCCCTTGAAGACGGTTTCCTCCGTCCTCACGCTACCCCGGGGCACACCCGGCGATCACCCCATCGGGATGTCGGCTTCCGGAAACACTCGTTTGTCGAACGGCGGAACGACGGTTCCCCAGCGCACGCATTCCCAGCCCCCATCCGCCAGCGGAGCCAACTCGACCGATTGCGTGTTGGGAAGGTGGTTGCCGGCAGCGAAGGCTCCGGGAACCTGTGCCAAGTGAGCAGCGACGATTCGGATCGCGGCGCCATGACTGACAAGTACGACGTCTCCAGATTCCGCCGGGTCAGACAGATATTGCTGCCGCAGGGACTCCACCACCGGGACGTACCGTTCGAGAACGTCGTTGGCCGATTCACCGCCGGGCACGCGCGCATTTCGGTCACCGTTGTGCCACAGATGAAACGTCTTCATCCAGAGCTTGTGCGACTCCTCGTCGCTGCGGTTCTCGAGTTCACCCGCCTGAGCCTCGTGCAGTCCCTCCCGTACGTCGATGGTGATCCCAAGCGCGATCTCCACATAGCGGGCAGTCTGCCTCGCCCGCAATGCCTGCGAAGAGACGAGCGCGGCGGTCCGCACCGACGCCGCGAGATCAGTGCCCAGCATTTCGGCCTGCGAGATGCCTTCAGGCGTCAGCCTGGCGCCGGGCAGTCGGGTGTCGAGTCTGCGCTCGATGTTGGCCTCGGTCTGCCCGTGCCTGACCAGGATCAAGTTTCCGGTCACAATGCCCTGTCCCCCTGCCGAAGTCGTTCGATCCAGTCCGCCGCGTCACCCTCCGAGGGCGGGGGTGGACCGCTCGGGTTGGCTGCAGGCCACGACCCCAGGAACCGCAGCTTCGACTTGCGATACAGCGCACGGAACGCCTCGGCGACGAGCGGATCGTCTATGTGCCCGATGCAGTCCACGAAGAATCGGTAGGTTCCCGGATCGGTGCGGATGGGACGTGACTCGATCCGGATGAGATCGATTCCCCGGGTGGCGAACTCGGAGAGAACACCAACGAGCGATCCCGGTACGTTGTTCGGCTCGAGCACAGCAGAGCTGCGGTCGCCCCCGGTACGCTCCGGAATCCGTGTTGGCACCGTGACGAGCACGAACCTCGTGCGCGCGCCCTGCACGTCCGCGACCGAGTCGGCGAGGGTGCGCAGACCCAGCCGTTTTCCTGCCAGCGCGGTAGACACCGCGGCGTCGGCGAGACCGTTGGCCACATCCTCGGCCGCGCCCGCGTTGGACGACGCCGACTGGAGCTCGGCGCCGGGACAGTGCTCCTCGAGCCATAACCGCACCTGCCCCGCCGCAACGGGATACGCCCGTATGCTGCGGATCTGATCCAGGCTCTCGATCCCGGGTCCTCCCAGGATCGTGAACTGCACGTCCAACTCCGTTTCCGCCACGATTTGCAATCGCTCACCGAGCGCGAGGGCATCGAGCGTGGGCACGACCCCGCCCTCGACGGTGCTCTCGATGGGGACGACGGCTGCGTCGGCAAGCCCGTCCCGCACCATCGCAAGGGTGGCTGCCGGGCTGGTAGCCGGAAGCCTCTCCGCAGGTCCGTCGATGGTTCCCGCCGCCTCGAGTTGGGCGAGCGCCATCTCCGTGAAGGTTCCCGAAGGTCCGAAATACGCGATTTTTGGCACGCCTACGAGATTACGCACCGAACGGCGGCCTTCCGCCGCATTGCCAGTGATTGTTCATCGCAGTCCTAGGGCGGCAAGTTCACGACCGACGAGCGACGGGTCTGGCACCTCGACCCCGAGCAGAACGTGGTGGACGGCCTCCGCGGCCTCGGGAATCAGGGCGCGCAATCTCGCGGGCTCGGGATTCTCCAGTGCCAGACGGATGTCGTCGCCACAAAGCGAGGCAACCGTTCCAGACAGAAGCGCGAGCACCTCGGCCGAATCTTGCGCCCGCGCGACGAATCCGACATCGGAGTGCGCGAGGACCGCAAGTACATCGGCCAGTTCGCCTACGGCACGTCCACTCACGATCCCCGGAATGCACCCGGCGTCCACGAGTTGCTGCACCGCCTCCGCGAGCCGGACGTCGTCGCCGGTCGGGGTGACGAATACCGCTAGCGGCGACGGCAATCCGAGCGCCACAGCATCCCTGAGTCGGCCGGCCGGACAGTCCAGGTGGAACCGGACTGCCTCGTAGGACGCCTGCGCGCGGGTCTGCAATTCGGCCGGGTCGACGTCGAGGCCGACGATGACTCTGCCCGCGTCGGTTCCTGCTGAGCCGAGCAAGGTGGAAGCCGATACGACCGGCGGGCCGAATGCGCCGCCGGTCGGCGGGTCGAAGCGATCACCGGGGTCGGTGGACGAACTGAGCAGTTCCGCGAGCAACGACTGTGGTCCGCGGCGGCGCGGAACGCTGAGGGAAAGAGGTATTGCCACCTTGTCACCGTAGTGGCCGCCGGAGTCTTGCCATTCGCACGTGACCTATCTTAGGTTAGGATTACCTCAATACAGCGTTGATCGAAGGAGGCCTCATGCCCGCTGCGAGAACCGGACCGTCCGCCGCCGAGCGCTTGCGCAGTTCATGCGCACGGATCGAGAACGCGGTACTCGCGGTCGAAGGCAGCGCCCCCACCAGCACCACGGTGGCCCACATGCGTTCCGAGGGCGACATAGTCGTGGCTGTGCCGAACGACTCTGTGGCAGCGACGCTGTCCCGGCTCACCGGCGCAATCCCCGCCCTACTCGAGTACACCGACAACTCCCCGCTCGCGCTGCGCGAACCCGTACGCTCGCTGGTCTGGTTGCGCGGCAATCTACATGCACTCTGTGAACCCCACGCCCGTTCGCTCGCCGACGAGGTGGCATCCGAATTCCCGCACCCCGGCCTCCTCGATGTCGGGCACGACGCGACGCTGCTGCAACTACATCTCGAAACCGCCGTGATTGCCGACTCCAGTGGCGCCGAGTCCGTCGACATCGAGGACCTGCTCGCCGCCCGGCCCGACCCATTCCGGGAGACGGAATCCGCATGGCTCTTGCATCTCGATGAAGACCACCGCGAGCTTCTCGACGTACTGTCGCGCAAGTTGCCGCGCGACATCCGACGCGAACGCATCCGTCCACTCGGTATCGACCGCTACGGATTGCGACTGCGCGTCGAGTGCGCCCTCGGCGACCGCGATATCCGATTGCCGTTCGCGGCGCCGGTAGACGACGTCACCGCGCTGAGCAGGGCCCTCCGGGTGCTCGCGGGCTGCCCTTTCCTCAACGGGCTCCGCGCGCGCAGTTGAACGATATTCGCTTTGGGCAGCAGCTAGCGTGGGCTGCGTGATCTCGCGCGCAGCGATCGACTCCTGGCTCAGGCCCTCGTCACCCGAACCGGCCACGCCACCACCCACCGACCGCGAACGGCGCGGCCTGTGGATAGAGATCACGATCGTCCTGCTCGTCACCTTCGGCGCCAACGCGCTGTCCGGGGTACTGTCCCTGTCCGAATCCTTACTCACGCCGGGCACCCTGGCAGATCAGGCTGTTGCCCTCAATGTCTCCCGTGCGGAGAACTCGTTCATCGATGCGGCCCGGCAGCTGCTCGGCGTCGTCCAACTGCTCGCCTGGTCCGCGTTGGGTCTGTATCTCCTGTGGCGCAGCGGCTACGGGCCGCGCAGCGTCGGGCTGGGCCGTTTCCGCTGGCGCCCCGACGCGACACAGGGTGTCGGACTCGCGGCGCTCATCGGGCTCCCCGGACTCGGCTTCTACCTCGTCGCTCGCGCGATCGGCGCCAACCTCACCGTCGTCCCGAGCACGATCGAGGATCACTGGTGGCGCCTGCCCGCGCTGATCCTCTGGGCGATCGCGAACTCCGGCGCCGAGGAAGTGCTCGTTGTCGCCTATTTGATCACCAGACTCCGGCAACTGGGGTGGGGCGAGAACTCGTCGCTCTTCGCATCGGCGATACTCCGCGGCACCTACCACCTCTACCAGGGCTTCGGCGGCGGGTTGGGCAATGTGGTGATGGGGTTGGTCTTCGGTCGGTACTGGCAGAAGACTCGGCGATTGTGGCCTCTCGTGATCGCCCACGCCACCATCGACTCGGTCGCGTTCGTCGGCTATGCCGCCCTGCGCGGGCACGTCGGTTGGATCCCGTAGCCGTGCCGGAGCAGTAAAGTTATGCCGATGACCGGCGACAATCCCCAACCTCCGCTACCACCTCGTCCGCGACGGCGAGCGCGGGGCGGACAGCCGGTGCCGCCGCCACCCAACCGTCGAATTCCTCCCAGTGGCCAGGGTTTGCCTCCGCAGCCAGGACGGGTGCCCCCGCCAGGCCCTCCACGCCCAGGTCCTCCACCGCCCCATCCCCGCGGAGAGGCTCCCCCGCACGGCTCCCCTGCACCGCCTGCCGAGGGAACCCAGGTGATCCGTCGGACCGGACGGGGTGCGCCGCCCGCCCCGCAGCGGGCGTGGTCACAGGCGCCTCCTTCGCACGCCCCTCAACCCCAGCGGGTACGTTCGGCGCCGCCTCGAGGCCATGCACCCACCCAGGTACCGCAACCGTATCGGGATGAGCCCGCATCGCCGCCGGGCGCGCCCGGCCATCGACCGCCACCCCCATCGACCACGCGACCGCGCCCCCCAGAGCCGCCTCGACAGCGTCGTCCAAAACGGAAGCGGCGCTGGGGCCGAGGCATCGGCATCCTGTTCCTGCTGCTGATCCTGGTGCTCGCGGGCGCGACGTACTACCTCGACACCACCCTGAACCGAATCGACGCGCTGGCCGCCTATCCCGGCCGAATCGCCGATACCCCGGGCACCAACTGGCTGCTGGTCGGTTCCGACAGTCGCGAAGGGCTGACCCCGGAGCAGGAACAGGAGCTCTCGACCGGCGGAGACACCGGGGGCGGCCGCACCGACACCATCATGATCGTGCACGTCCCCAGCGGCAGCGGTCCGGCCACGATGGTGAGCATTCCCCGCGATTCCTATGTGCCGATTCCGGGGTACGGCCAGGACAAGATCAACGCGGCGTTCGCCTTCGGCGGTCCACAGCTTCTGGTGCAGACCGTCGAGGAGGCCACCGGCCTGCACATGGACCACTACGCGGAGATCGGGTTCGACGGGTTCGCCGGCATGGTCGATGCGATCGGTGGCGTCCAGATGTGCCTCGACAACCCCATCGACGACCCCCTCGCCGGAATCAACCTCGGGCCTGGCTGCCAAGAGTTGTCGGGAACGCAGGCTCTAGGGTTCGTCCGCAGTCGCGCCACGGCGCTCGCCGACATCGACCGTATGGACAACCAGCGAATGTTCATGTCGGCGCTGATGACGAAGGTCGCCAGCCCGGAAACCTGGCTCAACCCGTTCCGGGTGTGGCCGCTGATCACCGGCATCGCAGCTTCGTTGAGTGTCGATGAGCGCGACCACATCTGGAACCTTGCGGCTCTGGCCTGGGCGTTGCGCGGCGACATGGTCACCACCACAGTTCCCATCGCCAGTTTCCAGGATGTCGCCGGATCCGGAAACGTGGTGGTGTGGGACCGCGATCGGGCCTCCCAGTTCTTCGGCGCCCTCGCGAACGACCAACAGCTTCCCCCCGAACTGGTCACCACCGGCCCGTGACATACAGGGAGTACGCCCGGGCCGGGGTGGCGTCAGCGAGTTCCACTCACCTCAAGGGAGGGAAGTTCCATTTCTGGTTTGGGCCGTCGTCGGTGCAGTCCCACAACTGAAGTCGGATGCCGTTGGCAGATACATTGTCGGTCACATCCAAGCACTTC
This sequence comes from Rhodococcus sp. WMMA185, assembly GCF_001767395.1. NCBI lineage: Bacteria > Bacillati > Actinomycetota > Actinomycetes > Mycobacteriales > Nocardiaceae > Rhodococcus > Rhodococcus sp. WMMA185. Next base: position 3,838,798 of record NZ_CP017014.1, read on the forward strand.
CCGGCCGCCAAGTTGACTATTCGACCACCTTCCGGGCTGCCGTTGGTGACCGCATCATCGACAAGCCACACCTGCCGCGTCTGCTCTATCTGACCCGTGTTGAACCAGCATTCGGCGATCCTTACTTCGCTGCCGTTGGGGTAGAGACCATCGGGTGTCGTGGTCGGAGCCGGAGTGGCCTGCAAGCATTTGTTGCTGAGCGGGTTGACGATCGCCGTCCGACCACCGGCCATCCTCCACTGCTGATTCCCGGCCCCGGTGTGGTCCCACATCTGCACAGGAGTGCCGTCGGTAGTTACGCCGTCGACGATGTCCACCACCCGGCCGTCAAGCCCGTACACCGGAAAATCGATCATGGTCGCGAGCATCAGATCGGCACGCCGTACGTCGTCAATCGCAGCCCGTAGGTCGAGGCCGGATCCGAATTCGTCGAGAATAGCCTGATCGCGGGCTATTTCGTCGGGGTCAGGGTTGTTGAAGTCGATGTCGGCGAAGAGCTCCTCGATGAAAGTCGCCGCGATGGCGAGCTCCATGGGAGTGATGTCGTCTTGGTTGCCGTTCGGGTCGTCGGCGATGGCTAGCCTCGCCTGCACCACGTCGTGGGCTCTCTTGACGGGAGAAGCTCCGCCCTGAACTGGTGAGATGGCGTCCTCCTCGGTGACCTCCGAGGGCGGAACGCCGACCAACCCGCCGACCAAGTTGAGGACTTGATTGGAGGCAGCCAATCTGGCGTCACCGGTCCTGTTTCCTTCGTCGGCGGCGTCGATGGCGGCCTGGCTGATCCCTGGGAACAAATCGTCGGCTATCCCCACGAGCCGTATCTGCGGTGCCGTGGAGATGGTGGGGCTCTGCGCCAACGAGTTGAACCCGTTGCCTATAAGTGCAACCCCGACGACTGCAGCAACCCCGACGATGAACGGTGGACGAACTGGTACAAGTTTCATACAAGTTTCTCCTAGCGTGCGCTAGGTGCGTGAACACGCTGCAGACTCGGAATAATCGGCGGCAAAGAGAATCTCACCCGCATACACGTGCCGCGTCTGTCCCCCGAACGGACTCTTCTCGGTCTGTCTGCGCATCCCCCGATCGGACCATGCGAATGTCGGCAGAACCGCCGGAACCGCTACGCAACAGCACCGAACTCCAGGAAATCGGGTTACTCGCGTCTATGCGGAATACTCGTCGATGGCACCACCGACCACACGGCCGCTCGGTCAGGAGAGAAAGTTGCGATCATGCCAAGGATTTCGCGTGGAGGCCGCACCCTATTGCGTCTTCTGACTGTCGCCACAGCGCTCGTCGTCTCCGCTTGCCAGGCGCCCACCGCCACCGCACCGTCGGAACCCACGGCACCCACTGCACCCACGGACTTCGTGTCACTGCACGACTTCGATCCAACGATCCTGCAAGAGATCCGCTACTACACGCCGCACAACTTCACCGGTAGCCCTGTCGACGGCTACAGGCAGCCGATGTGCATCCTTACACGTGAGGCAGCCGAGGCGCTCGAAAGAGCGCAGCAGGAGTTCCTCACGCAGGGGTACTCGTTGAAGGTATACGACTGCTACCGACCACAGCGGGCTGTCGACAACTTCGTAGCCTGGGCCGAGGATCTCTCAGATCAGCGGATGAAGGCCGAATTCTATCCCCGCGTCGACAAGGCAAACCTGTTCCGCGACGGGTACATCGACGAGCGCTCCGGACACAGCCGCGGGAGCACCGCCGACATGACACTCGTGAAACTCCCCGCCGAATCGACTCGACCCTACGTTCCCGGGGAGCCTCTGACTGATTGCGCGGCACCGCGTGAGGAACGCTTTCCCGACAACTCCATCGACATGGGAACCGGGTTCGACTGTTTCGACACTCTTGCCCACACCCTCGATCCGCGCATCCAGGGCGAGCAACTGAACAACCGGCTATTACTGAAAGATGGCCTCGAGAAGCAAGGCTTCGTCAACTTGCCAGTCGAATGGTGGCACTTCACCTATCAACCGGAGCCTTTCCCCGACACCTACTTCGACTTTCCCATCGACCAGGCTTCACTCAGCTGACCGAGCCCAACTATGGAAACCCTTGCCATACTAAGGCGAAACTTGCATGACATGGCTTCTGACCAGCGCTATTGTTGCGCCATGACATCTATTGACGCGCACAACACAAAGTTCCTCGGTCTGCTTCACGATCAGATCAGGAACGAATTCAACGCGTCACACCAATACCTTGCATCGGCAGTCTATTTCGACAATGCAGACCTGCCGCAGTTGGCCAAGCACTTCTACAAGCAGGCCGTCGAAGAACGCAACCACGCGATGATGATCATTCAGTTCTTCTTGGATCGCGACATCAACGTGGAACTGCCGGGTGTGGACCCCGCCAAGGGGCAATTCGAATCCGCGCGTGAACCGATCGCCCTCGCGCTGAGCAATGAAAAGACGGTCACCGAACAGATCGTGCATCTCGCGAGCACTGCCCGCGAGGAGGGCGACTATCTAGGCGAGCAGTTCATGCAGTGGTTCCTCGCGGAACAGGTCGAGGAGGTCGCGAGCATGACGACTCTGCTGACCATCGCCGATCGTGCGGGCGGCAACCTGTTCGACCTCGAGAATTTCGTCGCGCGCGAGATGAGCGACGTCGCAGCCACAGCCGGGGCACCCAAGGCGGCTGGCGGTTCCATCTGACCGCCCGTGCGTGGTGGGTCTGCACACGTCACCCCACCACGCACGTTTGGAGCGCGCCTATCTCAGCGTGACCTGGCGGCCGCGGAGGCCGTCGCGGGCGCGTCGTTCTTCGTTGGTGAGAGGCGCGTCGACGGCGAGAGCCTGGGTCAGCCGTTCACCGAGTTCGATGGTCCCCGCTGCCCATTCGGTGGGGTGCTTCTCCCGATCGAGGTCGAACACCGGGACCAGCAGTCCGTGCGTCCGGAACGATCCGGCATACCGGGAACCCTCACCGAGGTGTAGACCGCCGGCGGCATGCACGCGCGCGAGAGCGAGCATCAGATCGTCTTCGTCCTCGGGGCGCACCCAGCGCAAGTGAGCCCTCTCGCCCGCGTCGACCCACCATGCCCCGACGATGCCGTCGGCTTCGATTCGGGCCGAGGGCATGATCGCCGCATTCGCGTGCTGCACAGTGGCCGCGACCTCTGAGGTCGGTTCCACCCCTTCGGGAATCCACCAATCGAAGTCCTGGTGCACGGTGATGTCGAGAAGCGCATCGGCGTCGATCACATCGGCGAGTGCGGGCGTCTCCGAACCGGGGTCGGCGAACGTAAGCGACTCACCAGGGGCGGACTCCTGAGCCCAGACGATCGATGCGGCCAGGTCGGCACCGAGATCGGCCGAATGCACCTGGACCTGCACCCCGACGAACCCGGTGGCATCGTCCCCTTCCTCCCGGACCAGTGCCGCGACTGCGCCCGGAAGCACCGTCGCCAGCGTCACCTGGCGCTGCGAATCCTTCAAGGGAAGCGGGGCCGTCGCCGACGGCACGAATTCGCGCAGCGCCACCAGATCACATTCGGCGGCGAGACCTTGGAAGGGCCGGGTCACTGCCGCCGCAGCGCTCTCTCGCTCCGCCCGTCGCTGCGCCATCTTCTCGGCGCGGGCATTGCCTGGCTTCGGACCGCTGTTTCTCTTGCTTTTCTTTCCCACGAAGCCAAAACCTACACCGTTCGGCAAAGGCACCAAAGCGGCCGAGGGAGAAGCGGAAGCGCTACGGGCTGCGCCAACACGGCTCGTTCGCTTGGACCCTGTGGCGCGTTATCCCCGCACCGACGATTGGCACGACGAATCGCATCCGTCGCCCCCTATTTCGTTGCCCGTAGGGACGTGGGTCAGGATTCGAGCCAATTCTTGGTGCGGCCGGGGTAGTTGGTGGCCACCCAACCGACGCCGAGTTCGCGGCACAGCTCGACGTCGCTGCGGCTGTCGACGGTCCAGCAGTAGGTGGCGCGTCCCGCCGCCGCGGCCCTGTCGACGATGTCGGGGTGCTCATGCAGGGTCTTCACGGATGGCCCGACTGCGGTGGCCCCGACGGTTGTCGCCGCACCACCGCCGAGGACACGGGCGGATTCGCCCAGCAGGACCGTCGGGAGCAGCGGCGCCGACCGGCGGATCCGCCACACAGCACTCGCGGAGAACGACATCACGACCGCGCGCGCATGGTCGGCGGAAGGTGGTGCCCCGATGCCGAAGCGCTGCAACTCGGCGAGCACTTTGCTCTCGACGAGACTGCCGAAGCGGACGGGATGCTTGGTTTCGATGAACAGTTTCACCGGCCGTTCCGACCAATCCAGCGTCAACTCGATCAGGGTCCTCAGTTCGAGGAGGCCGGCTGGTTCATCGGAGGTGCCGTAGTTGAAATCGGCCAGCTCGTCGCGCGTCATCTCACTGACGACGCCGGTACCCGACGAGGTTCGGTCGACAGTGCGATCGTGGACGCATACGAGGTGGCCGTCTCGGGTGAGTCGCACGTCGCACTCGAGGCCGTCCGCACCCTCTTCCAGTGCCAGTTCGTACGCGGCAAGGGTGTGCTCGGGCCGAGCCGCGGACGCGCCGCGATGCGCCACCACCAAAGGTCCTCGCCGGTCGGGGCTCACGATGCGAGCGCTTCCCGGTCCGCGATGACCCAGCGGGTGATCGCGCCCTTCGATCCCGTGAGAGTCCGCCCCTCGAGCCTGCGAACGACCATCAACGTCGCGACGGCGGTCGCGGACGCGACCAGCGCCGTGAACGCGGACAGGAGCACACCGTCTGCCATGACCTGCAACCCGGGGCGCGAGCGCCAGAACCAGTTGAAAACGACAAGCGCGGCACCGAAGACCCAAAGGCTCCACCACACGCGAACCAGTGCGACCGCCCGCGGATCCCGACCGATCACCTCGAGTAGGAATACCCCCGGCATCACCAGGTTCAGCCCAGGAACGGCGCACCCGGCGATCACCTCTCCCATCGACCGCGGGTCCGACATCTTGGATCGATCGAACGTACGACGACGAATCCGCAACAGCCAGCACACGGCGCTGATTCCCGACAGCAGCGCGAAGACCGCGCCGCCGACCTGGCTGACGAACACCGTGGCATCAGACACCGCCAGAACCGCTGGGTCGATCAGCCGGGTCCGGTTGCGGACCAGGATGGCGTACCGGGCCACTTCGGCCAGCACTGCCAATCCATAGAGGCTCGCGGCGAAAGTGAGAAAGAAGGCCGTCTTGTCGGCGAGCAGCTTCTGCCAGTCGCGGCGTACGACAGGGATCTCGATCCGATCGCGCAATCCCCAGCGCGGGATTTCCGTGTAGCGCGGCGTCGGACTCGCCACCGGGTGATCAGGCGCAAGGCCGGAGCGCTGCGATGGCGGTCGCGCAATCCAGCGGAAGCCTCGCCGATCGGGTGGCAGGTGCTGGTCCGTCCGGACCGGAGCCAGCAGCACTCCGTGACAGCGGGGGCACCACTGCGTCGGAGCGCCGACCACCGGCCACCGGCCCGCACATCGCGCACACACTTGAACGAGGCTCATACCCGGCGCACCCACTTCACATTGCCGATTGTTTCATGACCTGGGTGTGCAAGGAGCTGGCTGTCGAATCTCTCCTCGCGCACGAAATCTGTGATCTGAACCACAGGAATTCCGAAGTTATCCACAGTTTCCACAGCTTCATTCACAGCTGTGACCACTGTTTGTGGCGCTTATACACAGGTCAGAGCGCGTTGGTGATGCTTGGTTGTTGACAGGTTCGAGCAGCTGGTCCACAGCCGTGGACAATTTGACACGGCATCCCCACGAACTGTCGAACTGCGGCAGAACCAAAGCGGCAGAACCAACGAACTGCGGTGGACGACGCTCGGCCCGGAATTACCCCTCCTACGTCGAGTTGCCGCGAAGCAACCCGACAACTCCGGACCGGCCGTCGTCTTCCCCCACCTCGCCGGGGTGAAGATTCCCCGACACTCGTATTGACGCAGCCCGTCACCATCCGGTTCCACCCAAATCTGAGATCTCGCCGACCCTGTAATCTCGGGGACCGATGAAGGAAGAAATCGGGTCGCGATGGAACCTCGGGCCCACCCGAGTCCTTCAGGTGGCGGCAGGTCTCATCGCAGCCCAACTGCTCGTTCGGACCTTGGTGGCGGGCCACAGCGGCTACTACTGGGACGATTTGATCCTTGTCGGACGCGGCGCAAGCGTCCCCCTGTTCTCGAGCGACCTTCTTCTCTACGACCACGACGGTCACCTCATGCCGGGTGCCTTCCTGGTTGCGGGAATCGCGACGCGGATCGCGCCGTACCAATGGATCCTGCCGATGCTGACGATGGTCGTGCTGCAAGCGCTCGCCTCGTATGCGGTCTTCCGGTTGCTGCGCAAAATCCTCGGTCTGCGGCCCGTCCTGCTGATTCCGCTGGCGCTGTACCTCTTCTCTCCGCTGACCCTGCCTGCATTCGCTTGGTGGGCGGCCGCGCTCAATGCGCTGCCACTGCAGATCGCGCTCGCCTGGGTGGCGGGAGACGCACTCGACCTGTGCCGGACGGGGCGTCGACGATACGCAGTCTCGGGCACACTCGTGCTGATCGCTTCGCTGCTGTTCTTCGAGAAATCCGTACTGGTTCCGTTCGTCGCGTTCGCAACGGTGGCCCTGCTCGCGCACATCGAGGGTCGCGAGCGGCCCGTCCTGTCGACACTGCGCCGGGGCGCACCGCTGTGGATTGGGTCAGCAGTGGTGCTCGCCGCGTGGGCGATCGTCTACCTCTCCTCGGTTGAGTCCCGGTTGGTGCGACCGAACGCTGTGGCCGCGTTCGAGTTGTTCAGTCACGCCACGTCACGCGGTCTCCTCCCCACCCTCCTCGGCGGACCTTGGGCGTGGGCGCGCTGGATCCCGAGCCCATCTTGGGCCACACCTCCGACAGTGCTGGTGGTGGCCGGCTGGGTTGCTCTAACCGTGGCGGTGATCGCCACCGTGCGACGCAAGCGCCGCATCGTCGCCGTGTGGATCCTGACGGCCGCATACTTCCTTCTGTCGGTGACGGCAATGGTCGTCACCCGATCGAGCGACAACACCGCCTACGAACTCGCGCAGACCCTTCGGTACTTCACAGACACCGCAGTGATCCTGGCGATCGCCCTCGCCTTGATCGCCCGCGCCACCGCACGAAACGCTGCCCCCATCCGGGTGCAGCCGGTGGTTGCGGTCGTAGCCGTCGCCGCATTCATCGCCAGCAGCCTGTGGTCGACGTACACGTTCAGCCGGAGCTGGGACGAGAACCCGACAACCAACTACCTCGCGACCGCACGTGAATCGCTCGCGGAACACAGTGACGCGCCGATCCTCGATCAGCCCACGTCTATTTGGGTACTGCTGCCGGTTGCCTACCCCTACAACATGGTGAGCAGGCTCCTCGCCCCGCTACGTGACCGCCCTGAGTTCTCCAACAACACACCTGACCTACGGATGATCGACGACGACGGCTCAGTGATCGACGCACAGGTCACGTGGGTGCGATCGATCGAGCCCGGCACGACCCCGGACTGCGGTCACCTTGTCGACAAGCGAAGCTTCGTGCCGCTCCCCCTCGACGGCCCCCTGATCGGCTGGGAGTGGACAGCGGAACTCAACTACATGGCTGACGCCGACGGAGAAATCTCGGTCGCTCTCGAGCAGGGCGATTCGGTGCGGGTGCCCGTGAAACAGGGCCTGGGTTCGGTGTTCGTGCGGCTCATCGGGGGTGGCAATTACCTGCGGGTGAGTACCCTCACCCCCAATCTGTCCGTCTGCATCGGCACGGGACCGGTCGGCTCCGTGGTCCCGAAGTAGCCGGTCCCGAAGTAGCCGGTCCCGAAATAGCCGGTCCCGAAATAGCTGGCGCCGAAATGGCTACCTGCCGTAGCGAGACCAGGCGACGCGAGCACTGGCCGCACTCACGATGGCGGCGGCGGCATCGTCCAGAACCGCGGTGGGCAGCCCCAACCTCGCGAACAGCGTGCGCCGAGCCTCGGTCATCTCGAGCCTCGCACCCGGGAACCGTTTCTCCACCACCTCGCGCAGCGTGCCGATGCCGTCCACGATGCCGAGCTCGGCGGCGCGGCGCCCCAGCCACACGTCGCCGTCGAACAGATTTGCCTCGGTTGCCTTCAACTTCTCCCCGCGACGCTCGATCACCCAGTCACGGAACTCGTCGTGGATGCCTTCCTGGATCGTGTTCAGCCACTCGACATCCTCCGACTTTTCGACGAAGAACGGGTCCAGGCGGGCTTTCGCTTCCCCAGCAGAATGGAGTCGCCGTTCGATACCGAGGCGCTCGATCAATTCGGAGAATCCGAAGCCGGCGGAGATAACACCGATGGAACCGACGACGGATGTTGCGGTCGCGTAGATCTCGTCGGCCGCGCACGCCAGCCAATAACCACCGGAAGCCACGACGTCCTCGCAGAACGCAATCACGGGCACGTCGTGTTCGTTGGCCAGTTGCCGGATGCGTGAGGCGATGTATTCACTCTGGGTCGGCGAACCACCGGGACTGTTGATCAAGAGCGCGACGGCCTTGGCGTCGTGCGTGGTGAACGCCCGCCGAAGGGGTTCCTCCACCGATTCCGCGCTGAGCACTCGAGAGAACCCCGCGCCACCCGAAGCGATCATTCCGTGCAGCCGTACCACCGGTACCACGCCGGAACCGGCGCCCCCGAACCGATCTGGAAGCTTGTCAGCCAGCGGTTTCGGCAGAGTTAACGGGTTTTTCGCCATGGAGCAAGCCTACCGAGGACGAATCAGGCACAGTGGTAGCCATGGAGTTGCGAGTCTTTACCGAACCTCAGCAAGGCGCAACCTACGACGAGCTGCTGGCCGTGGCTTTGGCCGCCGAGCGATGTGGATACGGCGCGTTCTTCCGGTCGGATCACTTTCTCCCTATGAATGTGGAGGGCTTGCCGGGCCCGACGGACGCGTGGATCACCCTGGCCGGACTGGCCCGCGAGACGTCCACGATCCGGCTCGGCACCCTGGTCACGTCAGCGACGTTCCGCCGCGCCGGACCGCTGGCCATCTCGGTGGCACAGGTGGACCAGATGAGCGACGGCCGCGTGGATTTCGGTATCGGCGCCGGATGGTTCGAGGAGGAGCACAAGGCGTACGGGATTCCGTTCCCTTCACTGAAGGAACGATTCGAACTGCTCGACGAATCCCTCGCCGTGATCACAGGGTTGTGGCGCGCCCCCGTCGGCGAGACCTTCTCATACGACGGGGCGCATCTGACCGTCAAGGATTCGCCCGCCCTTCCCAAGCCTCGGCAGCCACACGGCCCGCCCATCATCATCGGCGGCGGCGGTATGAAGAAGACCCCGGCGCTCGCGGCGAGGTATGCGGACGAATTCAATGCGCCCTTCCATCACACTGATGCAGCGCGAGAGGCATTCGGTCGAGTTCGGACCGCGTGCAAGGCAATCAACCGTGACTCGACCGAGTTGGTGTACTCCACCACGCTCGTCCTCTGCTGCGGCCGAAGCGAGGGGGAGGTCTCGCGTCGCGCCGCAGCCATCGGGCGCGACGTAGACGAACTCCGAGAGAACGGGCTCGCCGGGTCGCCTGCCGAACTGGTCGACAAGATCGGCCGCTACGCCGAGGCAGGAACGCAACGGATCTACTTGCAGACCTTGGACCTGAGCGACATCGACCACGTCGAGCTCGTCGCGAGCGAGGTAATGCCCCAGTTGTGAAACCCGACCGACCTCAGTGCCGCGTGCTCGAGTCCAGATACTGACGGATCTCTCGGTCCCATTGGGCGTAACGTGCGCGGTTGAGAAGGATCCGGGTGATCGCGAGTCCGGACAACCCGATCGCCATCACGGCGAACCAGGTGAACAGCCCCGCAATCACACCACCGACTCGTGCCGCGGCCGGCGACACGGGTTTCTGAGCGAGGTTCCCGTTTTGGTCGACCCAGATCTGCTCATGCGAGCCCGCCTGTGTAGCCGGGTAGACCGCGATGTCACCTTTGCGGACGGCGTTGCCCCACGTCCACTCTGCGGGCGCTTCATAGGCTTCGGACGCGGCGAAGCGCGAAGTTGTGGCCTCGTTGAACGCGTCGGCGACCGTGGTGGCAGTGACGGTGCTGTACTCGGCGCTCTGTTGCTTCGACAGGGCCAACTGACTATCGATGGTGCGGGCGCCCATCACGACCGATAGTGGCAGCATGACCAGCGCAAGCAGCACCAGAAGAATGCTGGCCCGTCGCTCTATCCGGTCCGAGCGCCTCAGAAGTGGATTACCCCGACGAGAAGGGCGCCTATGCGGACGCCGCGGGTAAGAATCGTTCAGCATTCCGAACCGTCCTCTCGCTCACAACGCCCTGCGGTTCAGCGTCGAACGCAAGACGAACGGGATCGAGGCGACAGGGTGTACCAATAGGCACTAGGCGCCTTCGTGCACGCCCCCGCACGAACCTGTTGCGCTACCAAGCGTACCGCCGCGTAAGGATCGGGCGAAAGTTCCGCAGTTCAGCGTCGCGGTGATGCTGTTGCGCAACATCTTCCGATCCGAGATCACATCGCGACACAACATCGAATGGAGACGCGACGGACGAAATCGATTCGCTATCATCCACTTCGGTATTTGAACTGTCATCCACTTCGGTATTCGAAGATGAATCCAGGGCGACTTCGGCCGAATCTCCTAGGGCTCGAGCAATCCGACCGGGCAGCTCACGCCAGTGGCATGCACCGGGCAATAACCGCCGGGATTCTTTGCCAGGTACTGCTGGTGATAGTCCTCGGCATAGTAGAACTTCGTGAGCGGGGCGATCTCGGTGGTAATTGCTCCGTAGCCGGCGGCGGCGAGGCGCTTCTCGAAGGCTTCGGCGGTAGCTTCCGCGGTCTCTATCTGCTGCTCGTCCAACGTGTAGATGGCGGAACGATATTGCGTTCCCCGGTCGTTGCCCTGCCGCATGCCCTGTGTCGGGTCGTGGTTCTCCCAGAAATGGCCGAGTATCTCGGCGTACGAGATGATTTTCGGATCGAACACCACCAGCACCACCTCGGTGTGTCCGGTGCGACCGGAGCACGTCTCCTCATAGGTGGGGTTGGACGTATAGCCTCCGGCGTATCCGACCGCTGTGGTGTACACGCCCTCGAGTTGCCAGAACTCCTTTTCGGCACCCCAGAAACAACCCATGCCCAGCACCGCGCGCTCCATCCCCTCGGGGAATGGTTCCTCGAGGGGATGCCCGTTCACGAAGTGCGTCGCCAGAACCGGTATCGGCCGATCACTTCCTGGGAGTGCATCCTCGGCGGTGACCATCACGGATTCAGCTGAGGCTCGACCCAGAAGGTCGTCGTACCATGACATGACTCGATGCTACCTGCGGCACCGGGGCACCCTCCGGCGCTGGCGCCGGGGTTCCCTTCTGCGCGAGCGCCGAGGCGCGTTCCTTCGCAAGCTTCGACCGCTCGCGCAATTGTTCGGCTCGCGCCGCAACCCACCGCGTCGCCGGAACCTCCACCCATCGGTACAGCGCCTCCGACACCAGGGCGGTCGCAACGAGGAATGCAATGACCGCCCCGGTCGCGCCGAGGGAATCGACCGTGACGTTGTACACCCGGTACAGGATCAGCGTGTGCACCAGGTAAATCGCGTAGCTGCGCTGGGCCGTCCACCGAATAACCGCCCAGCGCGTTACCGGCCCGTTGTAACGGCCGATCAGCACCACACACAGGGTGATCACGAAGAAGGTCCACAGATAGCGGTTCCCGGCCCAGTAGACACGGAAATCGGTGGCCAACTGAATGAGCTGGACCTGCGCGATCAAGGCGACCACGATCCACCGTTTTTGTGCCAGTCCCGCCCACGCGAGGTACAGGATCTGTCCGAGGAAGACTGCCGGCATAGTCGCGGCGATCTTCGACAGCATCGGGACCGAGTACGGCTGGGGCACGTAGATGTTGTAGAGCAGAACCAGCGCGCAGACAGCCGCGCCCGCCATCGGCATCACGATAGGCACTGACCGCAGAACGGGACGCGCCGCCACACAGGAGAAGTAGAAGACAACCTGCACGGCAAGAGTCCAGGTGACACCGAGTACCGCTACCTCGGGCTTGAGGAAGAAACCGCCGAGCACGAAACTCAGGGCCGCCTCGACGTTGGATACTCCGTCCTGCCCACTGAACATGCCGTTGATACCGAGTCGCACCAGAACGATCGCGGCGAATATGGCCACCCAGAATGCGGGAAGAATACGCCCGAGTCGGTGAAGCAGAAATTGTCCCGGCTCTTGGCGGATGGCTGATCGGGTGATCAACATACCGGTCAGCATCATGAAAATGGCTACGCCAAAGAAGGACAGGTGCTGGTTGAGTCCGCCTACTTCGATGAATGTCCGATGAACGACGTCGATGAACCACCATCCGGTCCCAAGGTCGTCGATCAGGTAGAACGAAATGTGTGAGTAGAGTACGGCCAGGACTGCCACGAAACGGAGCAAATTCGCGCCCGTGAGATCCACACGCGGCGCCGCCGCATGCGTATCCGCAACAGGCAACAGCGAAGGCACGGCCCACAGCCTAGCCTGGCGCGTTTACGGTGAGCGACTCGGCACCTTATACCGCAAATCGAATGCGGTCGCTCTGCCAGGAAGAATGCGATCTCCGAGGCCCGCGGTCGCCCGATCGGTGGAGTACCAAATCACCCGAACGGGGGAACTACCTGCAGCTGAACAAGGGTACGTTGTTTTCGTTCTGAGATGTGCCCGAATCGCTGCGAACAGGGTATCGGTTCTCGCGGTGCTGCGACACCCGTACCGCTGATCCGATGAACCGATGAACCGATGAACCGAGTGTGGACGGAACCGAGATTTACCGGACCAGTCGCCAATGTATCGGCGACGGTGACCGTGAGTATTTTTCGGACAGCCGAACTTTCCTTTCCGGGTTTCGCCCCCCTCCGCTTCGATGTTTGTGCAGGGTGTACCAATGAGAGGGGTGGAAACCTGCACGACGGGTCGAAGCCTGAAGACGACAAAGAAAGACGGGTGTCGCCACGTGTCTACACCCGAAAACCCAGGGCTCGCAGGCCCGCAAAGAAGGGATGCTCGTGTCTGAATACACGCTGCCAGAACTCCCCTACGATTACGCCGCTCTCGAGCCGCACATTTCCGGCAAGATCATGGAGTTGCACCACGACAAGCACCACGCGGCCTACGTGAAGGGCGCGAACACCGCCCTCGAGAAGATGGCCGAGGCCCGCGAGGACGGCACGATCGCGGACAAGGCGCTGCTCTTGTCGCGCAATCTCGCCTTCAACCTCGGCGGCCATACCAACCACTCCATCTTCTGGAAGAACCTGTCCCCGAACGGTGGCGACAAGCCGACAGGCGACCTGGCCGCCGCCATCGACGATCAGTTCGGATCGTTCGACAAGTTCAAGGCCCACTTCACCGGTGTCGCCACCACCATCCAGGGGTCGGGTTGGGCATTGCTGGGCTACGACACGATCGGCCAGCGACTGGTCATCGAGCAGATGACGGATCAGCACGGCAACATCACCGCCGCGATCATCCCCGTCGTCATGCTCGATATGTGGGAGCACGCCTTCTACCTCGACTACCAGAACGTGAAGCCGGACTACGTCAAGGCTTGGTGGAACGTCGTGAACTGGGCGGACGCAGCGGAGCGCTTCGAGCGTGCGCGTACCCAGGGGGCCGGCCTCCTCGGGTAAGCATCGCTTCTTTCTGCACGAGCGCACGAGAACGCCGGATTCGGTTTTTCGTGCGCTCGTGCTTGTTTTGGCGATCCATGCTGTTTCGATTTGACCGAGCGTCCAATAAGCTTTGGACGTGACCGACTCCATAGATTCCCGGGACGAGACGCTCGTCCACGCCTTCCGAGACGACGCTCTCGGAGACCTCGATGCCACCGGTGTTGCGCAGCGGATTGCCGACGGCGACGTGTCGATCCGCGAAGTGACCGAGGCCGCGATCGCTCGTGCCGAATCCGTCGAATCCGCTCTGAACGGGCTGGCCTGCGCTGACTTCGATCGCGCGCTGACCAAGGCCGACCGGCCGCACCAGGGCATCTTCGCCGGTGTGCCGACCGTCGTCAAAGACAACGTCGACGTTGCCGGGATGCCCACCCAGCACGGGAGCGTTGCCTTCACGGCGAAGCCCGCTAGAGCAGACGGAGACTTCGTCAAGCAATACCTATCCACCGGCGTGATCCCACTCGGCAAGAGCCGCCTGCCGGAGTTCGGGTTCAGCCCGTCCACCGAATTCATGGATGCCGAACCCGTTCACAATCCGTGGAATCTCGCGTACTCGCCCGGAGCGTCTTCGGGCGGCTCGGCCGCGCTCGTCGCAGCAGGTGTGGTGCCGATCGCTCATGCCAACGACGGCGGCGGATCAATCCGCATTCCCGCCGCGGCGTGCGGGCTCGTCGGCCTGAAACCGACCCGCGGCCGAACAGTCTCCGAAGCCATCGACACATCGATGCCGATCCGACTCGTGGGGCAGGGTGCGGTCACCCGATCGGTGCGCGACACCGCCCGATGGATGGCCGCTGCCGAACGCTACTACCGCAACCCTGCTCTGCCGCCGACCCGCTTGGTCGAGGGGCCCAGCAGCACCCGACTGAAGATCGGAGTGGTCGTCGATTCGGTGACGGCCACCCCAACCGACGACGAGACCCGGAAATCGGTGCACGCCACCGCCGATCTGCTGGCTCAGCTCGGGCACCACGTCGAGGAGTGCCCGATGCCGATTCGTCCTTCGTTCGAGGAAGACTTCGCCATCTACTGGGGCTTCCTGTCGTTCGCACTCTCCAACGGTGGAAAACGGACGCTCGGACCGGACTTCGACCGCGAGGCAACCGACAATCTGACACGCGGGCTGGCCGCGCTGTACCGCAAGAACATCGCGAAGACTCCCCGGATGCTCTACCGCCTGCACCGCACGTACCGCGAGTACGCGAAGATCTTCCAGAAGTACGACGTTGTCCTGTCGCCGACCCTCGCCCAGACATTGCCGAAGCTCGGATATCTTTCGCCGAACCAGAGTTTCGAGGAGCTGTTCGAGAAGATCATCGCGTTCACGGGTTTCACCCCGCTGAACAACGCAGCGGGCGGGCCGGCCATCTCCCTGCCGATGCACGAGACGTCCCAGGGGCTTCCGCTGGCATCTCACTTCTCCGCGGATCACGGGGACGAGCGGACCCTGCTCGAGTTGGCATTCGAACTCGAGCAGGCGACGCCGTGGAAGCGGATTCAGGACGCTCGCTGACGATCGGGGGTGCGCCTGCTCATCCAGGCCACAGCCCCCGCCAGCAGGATCGTCGTGATCCCGAATCCGATGGCGAGGTGTTCGGCCGTGAGGATCGAGGTGGGCGCGGAGTATGTGCGCGTCACCGCGACCGGTTCGGCCAACACCGTCGCCAACTGGGCCTGCTGAGCAGACGAGCGGGCCGGTATCGCGGCAACACCATCGTTCAGGTCGGTGGAGACCTGCCCTGACAGTGTTTTGAGAGACTCGAAGCCGTCCACGATCTGTGCGGTGGCGCCGTCCAGCAGTTCCGGCGCCTCATCTGCGATCGGAACGATGCCGTCATTCAATTGCTGTGCCGCGCTGCTGAGCTGGCCGCTGACATCGGCCAGCTCAGCCATTGCGACACGCACCAGTTCGCCGAGGTCCGTTTCCGGACCGACCTGTCCACCCAGCAGTCCGGGCACCGAACCCAACTGCGACGAGAGCAGTCCGAGGTCGTCGCTGACCTGCTGTAGGGACGGGACGACCGTCGGCGCAAGAGGAGTCGCGTTCAGCAGGTGAATAGCGTCGTCGACACTCGCCTGCATCGCGGTGGCGCTGGCGTTCGCCTGCCCCAGCGTGAGTCCCAGCCCGGTCAGTCTGCCTGCCAGATCGTCCACGTTCCCCGAGGTCTCACCGACCACCCCCTCGATCTGATCGGCGACCTGCTGCAGTTCCACTGCGCCCGAGCGTGCCGAATCGAGGTACGGCAGCAGAGTGTCGGCGCCCTCCATGAGTTGCTGCACCGCAGAGTCGGCCGCGGAAGTTCCGGCGGCGAGGAACCCGGCGGCGAAGCCCGCTTGCTGGAATGTCGCCCGAGACGAGGACATGTCTGCCAGTAGGGCGGTGATTCCGTCGGCACTGATCCGGGATGACACGAGTCCCGAGAGTTCTTCGGATGCAGCGGGATCGGAGCCCTCGATGTCAACGGCGAGGGTGGCCTGGCGCGGATTCGTACCCCAGACGGAGGACACTGCCTCGCTGAAGTCCTCCGGCACAGTCACGGTGGCGAAATACTTGTCGCTCGAGGCTGCGCCCGTGTCGACTACCGTCCAGTCGAAGGAATCCTCGGCTTCGAGCTGCTCGATCAGCTTGTCACTCGCTCGCACCGATTGTCCGTCCACCGTCGCACCCACGTCGGCATTCACGATCGCTACGGTCCGGCTGTGGTCCTTCCCTTCGCCCAGCTTGTCTCCTCCCAAGAACACGTACCCGAGACCTGCCACAGATGCCACGACCAGACCGGACAGCGTCACCGCGGAGACGCGCGGTGATGCAAAGGCCTTTCGTATAGACCCGGTTCGGGCGCGATTCTCGGTGTTGCGTACATGCTCAGAGGTCATTGCGGCGACTATATGAGGATCGGATGACCGGATCTTGTGGCAACTCTGTGGTTTCTCTGAGGAGCCCGTCGCCCTCTTCGTTAACGGCGGTTGGCACTCGCATCCTCTTGTGTGCCAGGCCTCATCGGGTGCATTCTTCAAGTACCCGACCGGGTGCGCAGTGAGGCATGCCTAGGAGCGCTTCATCGCACCGAGGAGGTAGAGATGAACAGGGACGGCTATATCGGCATCTCGCCCTTCCAGGCCGAAGGTACTCTGCGGGGATTCGTCATTTCCGGGCGTTGGCCCGACACCACCAAGGAATGGGCGCAGCTTCTCGCTCTCGCTGTTCGAGTGGCCTCGGTTCCGGGACTACTCCACACCACAACGGTCTTCGGGGCGCACGAGGATCTGCCCGAGGAACCCGCGCCCGAGACGGTCGGTCTCGTGGTCGCGGAGGGGCCTGTTCTGGGAGAGAGTGCCTTGGAACCGGGCCGGTTCGCCGAACACCAACCGCCGGCACTGATAATGCTGCACCCACCGTCGGAGACGACGCCGTCGTTGCCGGAATGCACAGGCGCGGCCTCTGGCTGCATCCTGCTGCCCGGTCTCCCGCATCTTGGGCTCGAACACCGAGCCGCCTGGGTCGAAGCGGAAGCGGACGGAACCGTCACTTCCATGGTCAGTAGGGTCGGCATAGACCCGATCAGCGACCCGGACACCGCTGTTTTGGCCATGCTGCTGGCCTCGTAAGGTTAACCGAAATTTCGCCACCCGGCTTCCCAAACTTGTTGTTGCCTTTGCGATTTCATTAAATCCGGACTAACGTTGCCGGCATCGAAGGGGAGTAGCCCCCAATCGCCTGTGTCGACACACTGGCTCGGTGCCATGCAGCACTGGGCCCGGCCTGGCGAACCGATGCCGCATCAGTCGGCGCCGGTGGGCGAGACCTTCGGCCGAGCAGGCGCGCCCGCGTCTGCCAGGCCGGAGGAATCTACCTGGCATCCTCCGACCGACCACCGGAGGAGGATGCGTGTGCTAGCTGCCGTTCTGCTGAGTTGCGTCGTAATTTTCGTCGCCGAACTGGGCGACAAGTCTCAGCTCATGGCGATGACATTCGCCCTGCGCTACCGCTGGTGGGTCGTAATCTCGGCCATCACTTTCGCAACCGCCCTGGTCCACCTGGTCTCCGTCGCCATCGGGCACTACCTCGGCGTGGCCATCCCGACAGCCCTGATCAGCATCGTCGGTGGCGTGGCCTACCTGATCTTCGGCGCGTGGACACTGCGCGGCGACAGCCTGAGCGAAGGCGAGCAGGGAAAGGCTGGACGAACCGCACGATCGGCCTTCCTGGCGGTCACCTCCGCCTTTCTGCTCGCCGAACTGGGCGACAAGACCATGCTCGCCACCGTCACGCTCGCCACCGATCACGACACCGTCGGCGTGTGGATCGGGTCGACCGTAGGCATGGTGGCGGCCGATGGACTCGCCATCGTCCTCGGCGCCCTACTGGGCAAGCACCTCCCGGAGGGCGTCATCCGTATCGGTGCGGCGATCCTGTTCTTCTCCTTCGGTATCTGGTTGCTACTCGAAGGCCTGTTCCCTGACAACGCAGCGGGTCCGATTGGCACCGGCGCCTTCGTCGTGCTCGCACTCAGCGCCCTGACGGTGCGCGCCGTACGGTCGCGCCGCCACCGCGAAGTTCCGACGAACGACGAACAGATGCTTCGCGCGTGAGTGCGCAGATCTGCAGCAAGGCACTCGGCATTCTCCTGCAGAACTGCGCACTGGGCGGCGGACTACAAATCCGCGCCGGTGCCGTCGAGGCGACCCGCGGTCGCCGCGTCCTGCTCGTCGTAGCGGGCTAGGACGGCCTCGAACGCCGCCCGCTGATCCAGGGCGTAACGCTCGTGTGCGGCGAAGATTCCCACCGCGGTGTTCTCGTCCGCAACCCCCGGACCACCGATCGCCGTCGCACGGAACCTCGCGGCCAATTCCGCGGCTGAACCCAGGCGAGATTCGCCGAGCCCGAAGGTGTCGGGCGCGAGTTCCTGCCGCGCCCGCTGTCCAAGATCCCGCATCTCGGCGGCCAACCTGTCGCAGGCGGCGATGCAGCGCACCAACGTCTCCCGGTCTACTTCCAGCCGATCCTCGGTCATCGGTCCCCATCCGTCCCCGTGGCCCTGTTGCGTGTGGGCAGACAACCTACCAAGAACGGCTCGAGCGCTTCTCACGCGAGCATCGGTTCAAGCACGACGTTTGGTCGCGTCCAGAATCAGCATGGCCGCATGCAGTGAGGTGCGGGACTCGGCGTCGTCGAGATCGACGCCGAGGATGCGCTCGATCGCTGCCAATTTCGCGTACAGCGTGGGCCGGGACAGGTGGAGCCGTTTGGCCAGTTCGGTCTTGTTCCCGCCCACTTCGAGGAAGGTGCGCACGAGGTCGAAGGCGTCGTCACCGTAGCGGGTGCGGTGTTCCAGCAATCCGCGTAGCTCGGTTTCGGCAAACGCCTGAACCCGCGGATCGTCTCGAATCAGGGCTATCAGGCCACGCAGTCGGATGTCGGTTGCGCGGTGAAAGGGTTTGTCTCCCTGAGGGAGCGACAGGGCGACCTCGGCGATGTGTTCGGAGTCATCCAGCCCACTCGCGGCGTCGAGCAACCGGGTCGACTCCGGCCCTACTCCGATCGCGCAGTGCGAGACACCGTCGAGTCGCATCAATGCGGCCCGGAGCCCGAGGCACACTTCGGTGACCGAATCCTCCAGGGAACCGATGTGCGGCCCGGACAGTAGGAGGTCGATCTGGCCGGGTCGACTGTTGGCGGTCAGAGCGGTGTGTAGCGTCGAGCGCACCGCATGCCGCACCGCATCGAGCATGCCGACCTGGTGTCGCTGAGCCAAAACCTGGTCGGCGCTGATGGTTTCACTGACCCGAACCGTCATCGGCACATACTTGAGGGCTGGCCGAAGGCCGAGCGCGTGGGCCCGTGCGGTGGCCTCGGCTTCATCCGGGATGCGACCACGGCGAAGTTCGTCGACCAGACCGCTTTG
The DNA here is from genome assembly GCF_001767395.1 of Rhodococcus sp. WMMA185. Taxonomy (NCBI): domain Bacteria; kingdom Bacillati; phylum Actinomycetota; class Actinomycetes; order Mycobacteriales; family Nocardiaceae; genus Rhodococcus; species Rhodococcus sp. WMMA185. Next base: position 3,858,439 of record NZ_CP017014.1, read on the forward strand.
GGCTCGCTGTTCCAGCGCCGTCCGATCCTGCTCGACCATCCGGTGCAGGGCGAGGGCCTGAGCGGCGCGCTCGAGGGCCGTACCGGCACGAATGGCAGACTCCGGCGGATATGGGACGACGAGGCGTCCCCACTCCTGCCGGTGGGGACCGACCGGAGTGGTCAACCATGATTCGGGGCCCACGATGTCGGTGTAGGAGGAAACGGGCGTCAGGCGAGAGCGGCGTTCCCAGGTGGCCAAGAGTTCCGACGTCGGATGTCCGTGCGCCGCGAACGCCAGGACCTGATGGTTGAGATCCTCGAGCACGATCGGCGCGCCGACGATCTCCGCGACAGAATCGACGATTTCGCTCAGCGCGGCCCGCTTCATACTCAGGTCGGTGAAGACCTCGTGCACGTGTCGCGCGAACGCAACCTCCTCGTACTGCTCGGCGACGATCGAGCGGTGCACTTCCTCCGTTACCTCGACGAACCTGATCTGACGGTGCAATGCGACAACCGGGAGTTCGAGTTCGTCGGCCTTGGCCGCCAGATCGGGCGGTGCGGAAACGAGATGGGTACCCAACTCGACGACCAGACCCGCAGCCCCTGCCTTGGCCAACCCAACGAGATACCGCGCCCTTGTGTCCTCGTCTGCGAGCGGCTGACCTGTGGTGAGCACGAGTTCCCCGCCTTGGAGGAGGTCGGTGAGGTCGGCGACATCGGAGATGTGCACCCACCGCACCGGACGCTCGAGATTCCCCCCGCCCAGCACTTCCGGCAGGCCTGCCCGCAGAACGGGCAGGGTGAGAATCTGCGCAATGGTCGGCTGCATTTACACAGTGTAAATAGAGACCTGGAGATGCTTACAGTACGTAGCCGCCCGTGGACGTTGCTCCGGGTGAGGCTATAGGCAGCAACCCCGCAGGCTCCAAGGCAAGGACGCCAACTTCATGACACGTAGGAACGGCACAGGCCAGGTCCGGAAGATCGCGCACTGGTCTGACAACAAGACCTTCACCGGCACCGGCGCGAACACCGTGCCGGTGACGAACCCGGCAACCGGCACGGTCACCGGTCAGGTCTCGTTGGCGAGCGTCGAGGACGCCCACACCGTCATCGACGCCGCCGTAGCCGCTTTCCCGGCTTGGCGCGACACCTCCCTCGCCCAGCGGACTGCGATCATCTTCAAGTTCCGCGAGCTGCTCAACGAGCGCAAGAGCGAACTCGCCGAGATCATCACCTCCGAGCACGGCAAGGTCGTCTCCGATGCCCTCGGCGAGGTATCCCGTGGCCAGGAAGTCGTCGAATTTGCCTGCGGTATAGCGCATCTTCTCAAGGGCGGCATGACCGAGAACGCCTCCACCAGCGTTGACGTGCATTCGATCCGCCAACCCGTCGGCGTGGTCGGCATCATCTCTCCGTTCAACTTCCCCGCCATGGTCCCGATGTGGTTCTTCCCCATCGCCATCGCGACCGGCAACACGGTGGTCCTCAAACCGTCCGAGAAGGACCCCAGCGCCGCGATCTGGATAGCTGAGCTCTGGGCCGAGGCGGGCCTGCCCGCCGGTGTCTTCAACGTCCTGCAGGGCGACAAGACCGCCGTCGACGAACTACTGACGCACCGAGCGGTCAAGGCGATCTCTTTCGTCGGATCGACCCCAATCGCCGAGTATGTGTACGCGACAGGCACTGCTCACGGCAAGCGCGTCCAGGCGCTCGGCGGCGCGAAGAACCACGCCGTCGTCCTGCCCGACGCCGACCTCGACCTCGCAGCGGACGCTATGGTCAACGCCGGTTTCGGATCTGCCGGTGAGCGGTGCATGGCTATCAGCGCCCTCGTCGCGGTCGGGGACATCGCCGACGAATTGGTGTCGAAGATCGCCGACCGCACCAATACATTGAAGATCGGAGACGGCACCCGCGACTCGGACATGGGGCCGCTGGTGACAAAGGTGCACCGCGACAAAGTTGCCTCCTACGTCGACGCCGGTGAGGCCGCGGGCGCGACGATCGTCGTCGACGGCCGCGACGTCGATGCGGATGGCGAGGCGAACGGGTTCTGGCTCGGCCCGACGCTGATCGACAACGTCAGCACCGATATGTCCGTGTACACGGACGAGATCTTCGGGCCGGTCCTCTCCGTTGTACGCGTCGACTCGTACGAGGAGGCACTGGATCTCATCAACTCCGGCCCGTTCGGCAATGGCACTGCCATCTTCACCAACGACGGCGGCGCGGCGCGGCGGTTCCAAAACGAGGTCGAGGTCGGGATGGTCGGCATCAACGTCCCGATTCCGGTTCCTACCGCGTACTACTCGTTCGGTGGATGGAAGAGCTCACTGTTCGGCGACACCCACGCCCACGGGACCGAGGGTGTGCACTTCTTCACCCGCGGCAAGGTCGTCACGAGTCGGTGGCTCGACCCCAGCCACGGCGGCATCAATCTCGGATTTCCCCAGAACAACTGATCGGGAAGGACACCTGACAATGACGACCACAGTTCCCGAGCACGTCACCCTGCCTACAGGACAGCATCTGGGCGAGGCCCGCGCCGAAGGCGAACGTGCCTACGAACTCGACCGTGCGCACGTGTTCCACTCGTGGTCGGCACAGGAGCAGATCACCCCGATGACGATCCTCGCCTCTGAGGGCTCGTATGTGTGGGACGGCGAAGGCACCCGGCTGCTGGACTTCTCCTCCCAACTCGTCTACACCAATATCGGGCATCAGCATCCGAAAGTGGTTGCCGCCATCACGAAGCAGGCTGCGAAGCTGTGCACCGTTGCACCGCAATTCGTCAACGACGCCCGTTCCGAGGCCGCGCGGTTGATCGCCGAACGCACCCCCGGCGATTTGAACAAGGTGTTCTTCACCAACGGTGGTGCCGACGCCAACGAGCACGCGGTTCGGATGGCGCGACTGCACACCGGCCGGTACAAGGTGCTCTCCCGGTACCGGTCGTACCACGGCGGCACCGACACCGCGGTCAACCTCACCGGAGATCCCCGCCGCTGGCCCAACGACTACGGCAACAGCGGCGTCGTGCACTTTGGCGGCCCGTTCCTCTACCGCTCGCAGTTCCATTCGGCCGACGAGCAGCAGGAAACCGAGCGCGCACTGGCGCATCTGGACCAGGTGATCGCTATGGAGGGGCCGAATACGATCGCGGCGATCGTGCTCGAGTCGGTTCCCGGCACGGCGGGAATCATGGTCCCTCCGCCCGGATACATGGCCGGTGTCCGGGAACTGTGCGACCGCTACGGCATCGTGTTCATCGCCGACGAGGTGATGGCCGGATTTGGGCGGACCGGCAAGTGGTTCGCCATCGACCACTTCGACGTCGTCCCCGACCTGATCACCTTCGCCAAGGGCGTCAACTCCGGGTACGTCCCACTCGGCGGCGTCGCGATCAGCGGCAAGATTGCCGCAACATTCGCCGACTCCCCCTACCCCGGTGGGCTGACCTACTCGGGTCACCCCCTCGCCACGGCAGCCGCAGTCGCAACGATCACCGCGATGGAAGAGGAAGGAATTGTGGAGAACGCCGCCAGGATCGGAACCGAGATCCTCGGTCCCGGACTCCGCGCACTCGCCGAGCGACACCCGTCCATCGGTGAGGTCCGCGGCCTAGGCGTGTTCTGGGCGATCGAACTCGTCGCCGACCGGGCCACGAAGGAACCCCTCGCCCCCTACGGGTCGTCGAGTCCGGCAATGAACGAGGTCATCGCCGCGTGCAAGGCAGGTGGTCTGCTACCGTTCGCGAACTTCAACCGCATCCACGCAGTGCCGCCGTGCACCATTACCGATGCCGAAGCCCGCCAGGGACTCGAAATCCTCGACGCGGCACTCGACATCGCAGACCATCACGCCAACACGTAAGACCGATCCGAGCAAACGTGCGGCGGAAACCCAACTGTCCGCGCCTCGCGTCACCTCGGCAAGACCCGATCGACCGCCACCGCGACGAGTTCGTCGATCTCTTCGTCCGAGAACAATTCCGGCAGCGTGAGACGATCGACGATCAGCCAATTCAGCGTCATGTAGAGCAGGGTCACAGCCGTCGAGTCTCCTGGCATCTGTGCCCCGGCATGGACTGAGATGTTGAAATCCAGGTCTTGCCGCACTCGTTCTGTGAGGACGGTACGCAGTTCAGGTCGCCTGGTCGCTTCGAGTCGGAGTTCGAGCAGTGCGAGGAATCCCGTGCGGAACGCGGCGACCCGGCCAACGACCTCGCGCATGAGCGCGGTGAGATGCTCGCGGTCATGCGCCCCGGTCAGGCTGAGGTCCAAGCTTGCATCGTCCGGCCGCAGCCGCTCATAGACCCGCATTCCGGCCTGGGTCAACAGATCGTCGCGATTCGCGAAGTAGTTCGACGCGGTTCCGGCAGGTACCCCCGCCTCGGCATCGACAGCCCGGAAGGTCAGGCCCCGCGCCCCCTCATGGGCGAGCACCTCGATTGCGCCGTCGACGAGCGCCGCACGCCGCTCGGCATTCCGTCGCACCTTGACACCACTCCATCCGCAACACTAGTTTCAAACCACTTCATCCATAGTACTACAGACGGAGTGGTCATATGCGAAAGCTCGTGTACTACGTCGGTGTCACCCTGGACGGCTACATCGCCGGGCCCGACGATGAGATCGACTTCTTCTCACTCTCCGACACGATGGCGGCCTGGATCGCTGACCACTACCCCGAGACCATCCCGACGCACATGCGACCGGCCCTTGGACTGGGCGAGACCCCCAACCGATCGTTCGACACGGTCGTGATGGGCCGCGGGACTTACGAACCGGCCCTCACGGCCGGTATCACGAGCCCGTACGCCCACCTTCGCCAACTCGTGGTGTCGACGACACTGGAAGCCAGCCCGGACCCGGCGATCGAGTCGATCGTGGACGATCCCCTCACCGCTGTCCGCAAGCTCAAGTCCACAGAGGGCCTAGACATCTGGCTTGCCGGTGGTGGGAAACTTGCGGCCTCGCTCCTCCCAGAAATCGACGAGTTGATCATCAAGAGCTACCCGGTGATCGCCGGTTCTGGACGACCCGTGTTCAGCGGCGCCTTCCAGCCAACCGCTTTCACACCATCCGACTGCACCTCACTCGACGACGGCGTGGCGATCACGAGTTTCTGCCGAACCACAAGAAACTGACCGAAACTGCTACAAGCAGGGTCACCAACGTGGCCAGTCGGTCGCGCCGGCACCGTCAGCCCACGCGTCCCCGGGTTTCCGGGATATTCGTCGAGATGACGAGCAACAGGACGATCGCGGCTGCTGCCGCCATGTAGAAGCCCGGCGCCGCCGGTACATTTGTGATACCGATCAGGGCTGTCGCGATGAAGGGCGCAGTACCAGCGAAAACGGCGTAGGCGACGTTGTAGCCGATGGCCGCACTGGTGAAACGTGTTCTTGTGGCAAAGATTTCGACGAAGAAGGTGTAGCACCCACCACCATAGACGCAGAGTGCCACCACGAAGAGGAACTGCCCCGACAACGCGAGTAGAACGTTACCGCTCGTGACCAGTACGAACGCCGGGATCGAGATGGCCGCGAGCATCGCCGACCCTGCAATGAGCATTGGTTTACGCCCGAGGCGATCAGCTACTCGGCCCGATAGCGGTATCAACACGGCATACAGCGCGAGTGCACCGATGCTGACTTCGAGAGACATCTCGCGACTCAGATTCCCGGAAGTCTGAAGGTATGACACGAAGTACCCCGCCAGGAAGGAGAAACCCATTGCCGAAAGGCCGACGACAAATACGACCTGAACCATGCGAAGCTTGTTCTCGTAGAAGGCTTCCCGAATCGGGTGGAACTCCTTGGGCCGCTCGGCCTCGGCCACCCGGAAGACATCACTCTCCTCGGTCTTGCTTCGGATGAACAAACCAACTAGTGCCAGCGGAAGTGCCAAGAGGAACGGGATTCGCCAACCCCACGATGTGAAACTCTGATCGGACATCGATCGACTGAGAAGCAGAATCAACGTGCCGGCAGCCACAGAAGGCAGGGCGGTCGCCGCGATAGTGACGTTGATCCAATACCCGCGCTTGTCGATCGGTGCATGCTCGAAGACGAAGGACGGGGCACCGACGGATTCGCCTCCGGTGGAAAAACCTTGCACAAGCCGGCAAAGGATCAGCAAAACCGGCGCAAGAGGCCCGATCTCCTCGTACCCGGGAAGTAGTCCCATGACGGCTGTCGCACCGCCCATCGCGGTCAACGTGATGAACAGGACTCGACGCCGCCCGACTCTGTCGCCCAACGCGCCGAAGTACAGGCCACCGAGCGGTCTGATCACGAATGCAACGCCAAAGGCCGCGAATGTCGAAAGCAGCGAAAGCGCGGCGCTCTCGCTGGGGAAGAATCTCTGGGAGATGATGACCGCTGTCAGGCCGTACAGCGTGAAATCGTAGAAATCAACGAAGTGCCCGACACTGCCACCGACGAGCACCCGCCTCTGCAGTGCCGTCGGCTTACTGGGATGTTCTCGTCGGGTGCGGCCGGTACCGGAGTCGTCACCGCTACCGGGAAACGTCTCATTGCCGGCCCGACCTATCGAGGACATCATTTCGTTGCTAGCTCCTGACGACGAAAGCCGTAATCCTGCGTCGTCCGGCTCCCGACCTGGCCCTCAGCCGATGCGTCGGACGAGTCGGACTCGCACTACCAGAGCGTCGGCAACGACGACAATCCAACTGTCCGCGCGTCAAGTCACCTCGGCAAGACCCGATCGGGCAATTGCGACGAGTTCTTCGATCACCCGACACGGTCGGAGTCGTTCTCCTGATACCTTCACGTCTTGTTCAAACAGGTTTCGGGGGTGGCGACTGTGGCGTTGAAGGTCGATCCGGGAATGCTCGAGCAATTCGCGAGGGCGGTAGCGGGTGCCGCGAGGGAAATCACCGAGGTTGATCTCTCCACGCCATTCGCCGAATCGCAGACAGCAGCATCCGGCACCGAACTTTCGGACATCTGCGTCGCAGCGTGCGACGCCGGCATCACTGCACTGCAGAACCTCTGTCTGCGCCTGAGTGAAGTGGCTGAGATCGCGCACGGGACCGCGGGCAACTACGACGTCACCGAAACCGACTTTGTCGAGATGCTGAATGAGTTGGACGTTCCCCAGTGACCGCAACGATCCCCCAAGTTACGTCCTGGAACCCAGCCTCACTGATCGCCACGGCAGACGGACTCGATGCCCTCGCCGACACGCTCAACGAGCAGTACCACGGAGTCGTGGCTGCGCAGGATGTGCTCGCCGAAACGTGGCACGGCGGCGCGGCTAGCGCGGCTGCCGCCCGTGTCGTTCGGGAGCGCTCACTTGGTCGGTCGGTCGGCGATGCCTTCACCGAAATGGGCGTTCAGTTTCGTGCAGCGTCGGGAATCCTCGACAGCGCAAGGCAACACTTGGTGTCTTTGGTCAGCAATACCCTAGGTCAGGGCTTCCACGTTCACGACGACGGAGTGGTGGATGCCGCGGGGCTGATCGGTTGGCTCGCCCTCGCTCCCGAATCCGCTCGTGACCTCGCACGGATCCGGATCGAGCAGGAAGCCGCCCAACTCACGATCAGCGTCGTCGATGCGCTGCGGCAAGCGAACCAGGCAGCGACGGAGGCGAATGGACTCATACGGCGCGCCATCGAACAACTTACAGATGCAGGAGCAGCCGCCGTCCCCACCGACGTCATGACAGTCGAAGGCGGGTCCAGCTGGAAACCGGACAGTGCTGCGACCAAGGCAACCGCCGCAGCCTCGACCATCGGAATCATGACCGACGCCGCTGGCACCGGCCTGAAGAACGCGGCAGCCGCAGCCAGTGACGACGTCGGAAAACTGATTGGGCGGGGATTCGGCCCCTTCGGGGCTGCCCTCGGCGCCGTACCCGCGATCATCACCGACATCGACAACGGGATGGACCCGACCAAGGCTGTCGTTTCCGAGGGTGCTGGAGCGGGGCTCGGATTCTGGATCGGCACAATTGCCGGGGGCGCAGCCACGAACTCCGCGATCGGCGCGGCAGCGGGTTCGGTCGTACCTGGGGGTGGGACGATAGTCGGTCTCGTCGTAGGGGCGTTCGCCGGTGGGGTTACAGCCTATACCAGCGCAAAGCTCGTTCAGGCGGCATGGGACTAGGGGCGGCTTGCATCCCGACCGGTGAATGCGCGAGTCCGCACAGCGTAGATATCAAGCTATTGAACTGGACCGAGGAAGATCAGATCATGCAATCTCGAGCAGAGAATATATCCATCTTGAATGGCAGGAGAATACCAGAACTCGAAGTGTGGCCGCAAAAGCTCAAGTACACCTGGCTTGCATCATTGGCGCTGCCAATATTCGTGGCCTGGGCAGGGGTCATCAGCATCGCCAAAGGTATTCGACAAGGCGAGGCAGGAATGGTGATCGGCTTCACGGCATTCCTTATGTTGGTAACCGTCGCATCGGTTTTCGCAGCAAGGTCCGCAGGATTCCGTTCGATTTACCTCCCACGGCGCGTTTCATCACTCGACGCGGATCACCGAGTCGGAATTCGAATACCCACTCGATGTGATGATGCTTTCCTGGCCATACTTTTTGCATGCGGCGCAATTGTCGGATTGACTACAGCATCTACTTGGTATTTCAGGCTAGGAGAGACCCTACTCCCGACGAGTCGTGACGCTAGCGGCGGTGCAACCTATATGGCGATGGCTGGCTTTTCATCTCTATTTCTGGTGCTACTATCCCTGGCTATCCAGGAAAATGCGGTACTGAGTCTCACACCTTCCGGAATCCGATATCTTGTCCGACGTCGCCGCTTCTTTCGAACGAAGAATATCGAGACCTTCATCGAATGGGATCGCATCAAGAGGATCACCCCAGACACACAGATCGTCACAACCGGCACCACTCAAATTCTTAATCCGCTGATAAGAGTTTATGCTTCCCCATCGACGGATTCGGACACAGACTCCAACAATGAAACCGTCATCCTCGTTCACCGATTGATTTCCGAGCCGAATACACTTTATTCTCTGATGGATTACATGAAGGACCATCCTGAGGGCCGTGAACTACTCGCAGAGCCGGAAGCGCGGAAGCTGCTGACTCCACCGCCCCTGCGCGAGCGGTTCCGGTCTGCGCGAGAATCGAAGAACGCCCCCGGTTCTGGGGCAGGGGCACCCCCGAATGCCTAGCACCAGCACTACGGACGAACCTCTCGATGGGACGCTAGCGGGGCACCTCCAGACGGTCGGCGCCTCCTGCGAACCGTGCAACCCCGAGGTCGCGGACCATCCGCGAGTATCTGTGCCTCAGCTCCCGGGTTGGGAACCAGTTCCCGCCGACCTGTTCCCCAACGCCTACCACGTACTGGTGAATCCATCTCACAGAGAGCAGGAGTGGGCGCCAAACGTGGTCCTGCTCCATGGAAGGCTTACTGCTCCTGTCGATGCCGAAGCCTTGTTGGCTTGTGGCGGAGCCGACTCCCGTGCCTTGCCCGAATGGCACGAGCATGTGGTGTCGAGGGCCCCACATCAGGGCCACCCTTCGGCCTTCATACAGGGCAGCTACACGGTGAATGACCGCACGTTCGCCGCGACCAACCGATACGTCGTCAGTTCGGTCGGATCTTCGCAGTTCCTGACCCAGCTCACCGTCACGATATTCCAGAGTCAGGCGGAGGAATTGGATGTTGACGTGGTGGTCTTCAATTCTGCGCTCAACATCGCGATGGGTTGAATGATGCAATCAGAACTCAGGTTCGCTTCTCCGCCCATCAATCCGATTCCACAGATTCTGTATTGGCCGCAAAAATTGAGCTACTGGTGGTTGCTCTTCTCGGCACTCACGCTCGCCATGAGCATTCTTTGTGGTTTCGCCCTTTCGGAGGCCGTTCGCGAGGGTGCATCAGGCGAAGTCGGTATTTTCACGGTATTCCTCACCCTGTTCATCTGCATGACGGTGATGGTGCCCAGCACCGCGGGAATATCGTGGATCGGTGTGTCGCGCCGGGTTGGCTCCCGGACGACTGAACACGGCACTGCAGTATCAATCCCCGACTCGCGTTCGGTCCATACGATTGTCTTCCTGCTTGGGCTCATCGGGATTTCCGCGTCGATCGCTGCCGCCATGGCGTTCACCGGGATTGGTGAAACGCTACTACCGAATGGGCTGGAGACCCGCGAAGGCGCCTACTTCATGGGCGCCTACGGTGCGGGGGCACTCTTGTGCATTCTCGCCATCCTTGCGTTCAGGGCCGCATCCACCCTCCTCATCTATCCCTCGGGGATTCAATACATCATTCGTGGACACCAATTCTTTCGAGCCACGACCGATGACAGATTCTTCGAATGGGATGACATCGCCTGTATCACGCCTGATACGTGGATGTACACCCACGGCTCGGTGGAATTTTTCAACCCGCTTCTGAAGATCACCACCACGAGTGGTGCCGACGCCTCCACCAATTCTGATCCCAAAGAAACCACGATCCATGCGCACAGATTGGTAGCTGAGCCAAACGCATTGCGTTCACTGTTGGAGTACATGAGGACAAATCCGGAAGCCCGCGATCTCCTCGCCAAGCAAGACGCTCCCAAGCTGCTGACGCCACCGCCACTGATCGACAGACTGCGAGCAGGACGCAAAATTGATCGACCTTGGCCGATTTCCGTGCAAAAGGCGCGGCAGAAGGCCGCAGAGTTCCAGCGTCTGCAAAGACGGCGGCCCACAAAGCCGTCCGGGGACGCCGTTCGCCGACGCCGATCAATGCCGCCGCCGGGGTCCGCTCCCCTGCCCGTAACCGGATGACAGCCCACGATTCGTTCGCGTTATGGTGCAGGTCACCAGGGTCGGCCAATGGTGGTCGACGGAAGGGTAGGGATTACAGCCGTGGAAATTCAGGGAACCGCCGCACTGGTCACCGGGGCAGCCTCAGGCCTCGGAGCCGCCACCGCCAAGCGTCTCGCCGACGCCGGTGCCACCGTGTTCGGACTCGACCTGCAGCAATCGATCGAGCGGGCCGGCGACAACGTCCCGGGTGGCGTCACCCTCATCGCTACCGACGTCACCAGCGATCAAGAAGTGCAGGCAGCCGTCGAGCAGATCGTCGGGTCAGGTGTCCCGCTGCGCATCGTCGTGAATTGCGCCGGAGTCGGCTGGGCCGGCCGCATCCTGTCGAAGAAGGGTCCGCACGACCTCGAGTTGTTCCGCACCGTCATCACAGTCAACTTGCTGGGCACGTTCAACGTCATGCGCCTGGCCGCCGATGCGATCGCCAAGACGGATACCGTCGACGAATCCGGGCAGCGGGGCGTCATCATCAACACCGCATCCGTTGCCGCGTTCGAGGGCCAGATCGGACAGATCGCATACTCCGCTTCCAAGGGCGGCGTGCAGGGCATGACCGTCCCCGCGGCCCGCGACCTGGCGCAGTTCGGCATCCGAGTCAACACCATCGCGCCCGGCATCATCGACACGCCGATGCTCGCCGGCGTCACCGACGAGTACCGCAAGGGCCTCGAGGCCGGCGTCCCGTTCCCGTCACGCCTCGGCCAGCCGACCGAATACGCACAACTCACTCAGATGATCGTCGAGCACGATTACCTCAACGGTGAGACGATTCGTATGGACGGTGCTCTGCGCATGGCCCCACGGTAGGCCGCCAGGCCTCCGGTGCGTGGTGATCGGTGCGCAGGCCCCGTCGACCACGCATCGGGCGCGCGGCGCCCACCAAGGGGAGGTTTTACATGGGGTTCTATGCAGATCGGGTTCTTCCGCGGTTGATCGACAAGGCGTGCGGACTGCAGGTGACGGTGCCCGAACGCCAGCGGGCCTGCACTGGACTGCACGGACGCGTCGTCGAGATCGGATTCGGTTCCGGGCTCAACGTTCCGTACTACCCGTCAGCCGTGGAGTCCGTCAGCGCCGTCGAACCGGCCGACCTCGGCTGGAAACTGGCCGGCAAGCGGCTGGCGGAATCGGCGGTCCCCGTCGAACGGTCCGGACTCGACGGTGAGTCACTTCCCTTCCCCGACAACAGCTTCGACACCGCGCTGTCCACCTGGACGATGTGCACCATCCCGGATGTCGATGCGGCTCTTCACGAGGTCCGACGAGTCCTGAAACCCGGCGGCACACTACACTTCGTCGAGCACGGCCTGGCTCCAGATACAAAGGTCCAGCGCTGGCAGCACCGGCTCGAGCCGATTCAGAAGACCGTCGCAGGTGGCTGCCACCTCACGCGGCGAATCCCCGAACTATTGACACAAGCAGGTTTCGAAATCCGCGAACTCGATCGCTTCTACGAGCATTCGACGCCCAAGTTCATAGGCGCCCTCTCGCTCGGATACGCGGCCTCACCGCCTGCGAACGGTTGAGCCATCACGCGGCTCGTCGGTGACGCGCAGGGCTTCGACCGGCTTCCTGCTCATCAACGTAGAACAGCACGAGAGTGCAGAAGAGGAGCGACGCCGCAAGCCACGCTGCCTCGTGTCCAAGAATTCTCGTGCACACCGCGCCGATTACGGCACCGGCAGCGAAGCCACCCACAACCGCGCCGTACACACCGGTGTTCTTGCGTGCCTCGAGGTCTTTCCTGAGGAAGCCCGCGTAGGCAGCTTCGGTCAAGCGCATGAGGTTTCCGGTGGTGGCGATCGCAATGTATGACAGCGAACGCACCGACCGAAAGAGCCCGATCTGGAGGGCGGCGACGAATGCGATCGGAATCGTCACCACTGGGTCGGGGACGGTCGTCGGCACGAACCCGACTGCGACGAGGACGATGACCTGCGCAACCATGGCGGCCCGGATCGGATGCTCCACCACACGCTTCACGCGGGGACTCTTCAACGAATTCGCGATCGCGACACCAACGACAAACGCTGATATCGGCCACACATGTGCGAGCGCCGCGCCGACGTTCCCCGCAGAAAAATCGATCCCCATGAGGATGACGTTTCCGGTCTGGGAGTTGGCGAAGACACCACCTCGGCTGATGAACGTATACGCGTCGAGGAATCCGCTGGTGACGGTGAGCAGCACGGCAAACCGCAATGAGGTGGAGGTTTCCGTCGCCACCGCAAGCTCCTCTACAGATCCGACGACAGGGGGATTTCCGACACCGCCCGGTCCGACATCCACTCCCGCAGAACCTTCGTGGCGATCACATCGTCTTCGTTGTACTGCAGCAGACGCTCGCGCTGGGTGAGATCTGGTTCGCCGTCATAGCCGACGGCCTCGCGGTACCAACTCATCGACGCCTCGCCGCTCGCGTCCGCATCACGCCACCGGAACCCCGCCACGGGAGCAATCTTCTTGAGTCCCTTGCCGGCGGGGCAGATGAACTGGTCGCTGACGGCCTGATAGATGTCGACCCACTGCTCGCTGTCGATGAATTCGCGGACCTCGGCCTCGGTGGGGACCCCGGGCATCCCGGCGAACCGACGGGCCGAGTCCAGCAACCACTTGTCCTCGGCTGTACGGGAATAGCAGTATGCAGCGAAGGTCTTGCCGCCCAGTGCCGCCGCTTCTCGTTCGGCCATCAGCCACGTCCAGAACTCGGCGAACGAGCGCGCCTCGTCCTGCGTCGGCAACGGATCCCACGTGACGAACGGACGGTACGCCGAAATTCCGTCCGCGTTGAGCAGCGTTCCCCACAGGTACGCGCCACGCTCCTGGTAGCTCTCCATATCGACGTCCACCTCGACGTCGGCGCGTGTGACTCGGACCTCCGGAAATCTTCGCACCAACGGCGCTCCGGTCAGCCAGGCCTTGGCCGTGACGACTGCGTCCTCGAACGCGCCGTGCTGCCAGTCCTCGAGCGGTTCCCGGTCCCATGCCGCGAGGTCGTCGATGGTGTGGCACCCCGCTTCACGCAACAGATCGGCGCGCGGCCCCGAGGCCACCAGGCTCACATCGTGCGTCTGCGTCAACTGTTCCTCGCAACCGGGCCACCACGGGCACGAACGGCATTCGCCGATCTTCGACGGCACGGTCGCCGATTCTCCGCGCGCGATGGCGAGACGATCGGCAAACCGCTCGTCGTAGTCTTCGAGGATGGTCGTGAGATCGTGCACGAAAATCACGTCGGAGCCGAATCCGATCGCACCTGCCACGAGCGCCGGACTCGCGAGCCCGTGACTCTCGAGCATCCGGTACACCTGCGCGACGCGCATCTGGTCGCGAGTCTGGCCGCGGGGCTTTCTGGTCAGATCTTCCCGCGGTTCCCACTCGAACATTCCCGACGTGATCGCGCCGCGACCAGGATCGGTGACCTTGTGGTTGACGACGATCACCGGGATGTACCCGCCGAGATCGGCGTCGCGCATGAGGATCTCGCAGTGCGCCTTCCTGCCCACCTCCCGATCGAGCGGTAGCACCGCACCCCAGATGCGGTCCGCACCAGCGGCGCACGCGGCCATGGTGTCCTCGGCGCGCCTACGCGCGCTCTGCTCGGGATCGATCTGCACCCAGCGATCGGGGGCATGCTCTGTGAGAATCCGGCGGATCTCCTCGCGCTTGGCGGCCGCCGCATCCTGACGCTGGCGAACCCCAGCATCTTCGGGCGCGGTCGCAAGTCGTTCGGGGAACGCTGCGTCGAGGTGGACCCGATGACGACACCGCGTCAGTGCAGCGGGATCGATCACCGCCCCCGGCACCTGTGCAGGAGCGGTGCGGGGTTCGGACTGCTGACCGATTCGGGAAGGCACAATGACCAAGATTATGTGCTCCCCTAGGATTGCCTGGACACACCGGATGCAATTAGAAGCGTGGGCTGCGCTGAAACACCTGGAAAAGGGGTCTTTCGATGGGGTTGTTCAAGAAACGTAAGTCCAGAGCCACCCGCAAAGCGGAAGCCAGGGCACTCAAGCACAAGGCTGGAGTGGAAGCGAAGCTGAGCGCACGAAACGAGCGCAAGCGCGACAAGGCAGCCGCCAGGGCCAGCCGCAAGCTCGAGGCCGCCGAATTGAAGTCGCAGAAGAAGGTGGACAAGGCTCAGATCGCAACTCTGAAGGCGCAGGAGAAGGCCGCCGCCCGGAAAGGTTTCACAGTCGCCAACGTGCGCAAGTACCTCGGTATCGCTCGTGTATTGACTCCGGTGCTGCTTCCGCTCGCCTACCGCGCTGCCACCATCGTCCGCGCTCAGATCGATGCCCAGCGTGCCGAACGCATGGGGGTCTCTGTCGACCAGCTGGCCGAATTCACCGGCCACGGGGCCAAGCTCAGCGCCCGCATCGCCGGTGCGGAGAGCTCCACCACCAAGATTCTCGGGCAGAAGCCGGACGACGCGGAAACGCAGAAGTTCTCCGCCGCCATCCGTGACCGCCTCACAGACCTGAGCACCGCCGTCCGCGCGGCAGAGCAGATGCCCCACGCCCGGCGCAAGGCCGCCCACCAAGCGATCGCGTCCGAACTCGACGGCGTCGAAGCCGATCTACTTGCCCGACTCGGCGTGCGCTGAAGAACGACCGCTGTGTACCCCGCCCGCCGTGCCTCGACCGCCCCTCTTCGGGGTTCGGCGGTCGGGGCCCTGGTGGGTGCTCTGGCGATCGCGGCGCACGGTGTCGGCGGGGGTGAGGTCCCCGATTCCGCCACTCTGACCCTGCTGCTCGTCACCTGCGGCGGTGTCGGCGCGATGACGACATACCTGCCCACCCGCTTCCACGGCCGCCTCGGCCTTGTCGCCTCGCTCGGCCTCGGGCAGTTGGCCGCGCACTATGCGCTCACACTCACCGACCATCCTCATTCGGCGGGTCCAGCCCTGCCGATGTTCGCCGCACACGCTCTAGCCACAGCGATATGCGCGCTGCTGATCGCCAGCGCCGAACGGATTTTCGAGTCACTCGTCCACGTGTGGCACTTGGTGGTGCGCGGCGAACCACAATCGATCTCGACGCCCACGCACTCGCACGTCTCTTCGCACCACGCGAACCCCGTCGACGCCCTGCTGCGGGCAAGCATTTCCCGCCGTGGTCCACCGGTCCGAGTCTGACCTTTTTCACTTCAAAGCTCAAACCAGTAAGGACCTATCGATGACACCTCTATTTCGCCGTGCCCAAAATTCGCGCGAGCAAGATCCAACGACTCAGCGTTCTGGTTCCGTAACGTGTACGTCGGACCCCGGTGTCGGGGTCGGACCCGGCCAGTTCCAGCAGTTCGAATTGTCGGGGGGAACCACTACCCGAGGAGGACGAAGTGTTGTTCCCTGCCACGCAGGCCCACAGCTTCGGCGCGGGCGGCCTCAGCACGATGGCCCGGAGCTGTCGCTCATGAACACACGTACCTCAATCACTTCGGTGCGAGTCCTCATCGTCGGACTGCTGGTGATGGCCTCGAGCATGCTCGGTGTCGCCACCGCATCCGCGCACGCCGCCGCCATGGGCTCCAACCCGGAAAACGGTGCTCAGATCGCGACCGCCCCGGATCACGTGAGCGTCACGTTCAACGAACCGATGCAGGAGTCGTTCGCATCACTGACCGTCGTAGGGCCGGACGGCAACCTGTGGACCAAGAGTGACCCGTCGGTCGCAGGGGACACGGTCAGCGCCGAACTCGGTCAGCTGGGACCGGCCGGCGAGTACACCATCGCGTACCGCGTCGTCTCCGCCGACGGACATCCCGTGAGCGGCACAAGCACGTTTACGCTCACCCAAGCGGAGTCGGGCGCGCCGGGAGCCCCGGCCAACCTGGCCAGCGATACGAGCACCTCGGCCAGCAGTCCGGTTGAATCCGGGAACGGTGGAGTTCCATTGTGGCCGTTCATCGTTGCGGGTGTGATCGTGTTTGCAGGTGGACTATGGCTCGCACTTCGCAAGCCTCGCGCCGAGAGCTGAGACGGGCGGGTACGGCCCGGCAGTGGTTGCTGCTGGCCGTACCCACCGCCCTCGTCGGGGTCGCGTTCGGTTGGGCGCTGGCTTGGCCGGAAGGCCACGACCCTGCCAGCGCCGTCCGGGCCATATCTCTGGTACTGGGTTCGGTCGTCCTCGGGCTCGCGGTACTCGGCTGGTGGAGCCGCACGGAAACTCGCCCATTCGCACAGGATGCACGGCTGTGGCAGCTGTCGACTGCAATCGCCGCGGCCTGGATGCTCTCCGAGGGACTCCTGCTCACTATGACTGCGTCCGAAACTGATGCCGAATCTCTGCTCGAGCTGTCGGTCGGGCGGTTCGGGCAATACGTGACCGAGATCAGCGCCGGACGTGTCGGCCTTGCAGTTTTCGCATGCACGCTGGCCGCCACCGTGTGGTCGGCGGTTGCGTTCAGTTACAAAGATGCCCGGTCACCGATGCCGGTGTTGGTGCTCGCAGCGCTCGCCCTGGTGGCCCGGCCGATCACCGGGCACATGTCTCAACAGATGCTCGGCTCGCTACTCAACGTCGTTCACGTGCTTGCCGCCGCTCTATGGCTCGGGGTGCTCGCCGCACTCGGGCTGATGCTCCGCTCGCGCGGGGACTGGGCTAGGTGGCTGCCGCGATTCTCGAACCTCGCCGTCTGGTGCGTGTCGCTATTAGCCGTGGCGGGCGTCATCAACGCCGCTGTCAAGCTGGGCGGGGTATCTCCCCTGTTCAACACCGGGTACGGCCAGATAATGCTCGCCAAATCGCTGTTGCTCGCGGCGCTCCTCGGGCTCGGCTGGTGGTGGAGGCGAACCTGGGTCGGCCAGGCAGCCGCTCACCGGATCAGTGCGGAAGCGTCGCTGCGCCGAGCCACCTTCGAAGTGGTTGCGATGGCTGTCGTATTCGGGCTCGCCGCCGTCCTGGCCACCACCGCCTGACTAGGTCCCGGCGGGTCAGCGAAGAACAATCTTTCCGCGACTTCCGCCCTCCTCGCCGGTGCGCTGCGCCCCTGCCGCATCGGTCAGCGCGAACGTGTGGACCGGCGGTAGAGAAAGCTCTCCGGCCGCGGCCAGATCCCCCAACCTGCGCAGCGTCTCCGTGCTCCGATCGTCGGAAGTGCCTGACGAGAAGGTGATTCCCAAGTCGAACGCCGCAGCGTCCGACAGTGTGACGATTCGCTCGACACCCCCACGCAGATCCATTGCCGCCCCCAGCCCACCGCGGCCGGCATCGAGCACGGCGTCGACTCCGCCCGGCGCGAGTGCGCGCACCCGATCAGCCATGCCCTCACCGTAGGTCGTGGGCGTCACGCCCAGTTCTCGAAGGGCGTCGTGGTGCCTGACGCTCGCAGTACCGATCACAGTGGCCCCGCGTTCCCGCGCCAACTGCGCAGCCATGGTCCCCACCGCACCCGACGCACCGTTCACCAGCACGGTTTCGCCGGGTTCAAGTTTCAGCAGTCGCAAAGCCCGCTCGGCTGCCTCACCGGCGACGGGAATCGTCACAGCCTCCGTCCAACTCAATTCGGTCGGCTTCGGCGCCACGACGGTGGCGAGCGCATATTCCGCGTACCCGCCGGTGTCGGACCAGCCGAACATCTCGGTCCCGACCGTCGCCCCCGCCACGCCCGATCCGACCGCATCGACCACACCGGCCACCTCGCTGCCGGGGATCTTCGGGAACTTCACCTCCATCACTTCTGCCATCGACCCCGACCGCACCTTCCAGTCGAACGGATTCACCCCAGCGGCACGGATGGCGAGGCGCACCTGGTTGCCCGTCGGCTCGGGTATCGGAGCATCGACGGTCTCGAGGACCTCCGGGCCGCCGTATCTCGAGTACGAAATTGCCTTCATTGTTCGGTTCGCGGTCGAAGTCGCCATAACAACAACCCTCGTCCCTTCCGAGCATTTTGTCACCGTCAAGCGGTGGGCACATGCTCGCGAGTCAGGGAACCGTCGACGACGTTGTAGACCGAATCCATCCGATGGAGGTGGCCTGGAACATGAGTCACCAGCAAGGTCGCGACATCGTGCTCGCGAACGACGTCCAGGATCAGGTCCATGATTGCCGCGCCGCGTTCCTGATCCAGGGCGCTCGTCGTGAAACGAAAAGTCGCTGCCCAAGATGCACCATCACCTCGAGTTGCTAAAGCGCGGTCAGCAGACACCGCAGACACGCCAGTCAGCCGGCAACTCCTGCCGCGTCTGTCCGAAGATCGCGCTTGAGGATCTTTCCGAGCGCGTTTCGCGGGAGTTCGTCTCGGACGTCGAGCCTTTCGGGCAGCTTGTATGAGGCGATCTTGCGTTCGCGCAGAAACTCCGTCAAATCCTCTATCGACAGTGATGCTCCGTCCTCGAGGACCACAACAGCACGCACACGTTCACCGAGCACGTCGTCGGGATATCCGACAACGGACGTCTCGCGGACCGATGGGTGTTCGGCGATCAGGCCCTCGAGTTCGGCCGGGGCGATATTCATGCCACCGCGAATGATGAGGTCCTTCGATCTGTCCGCATAGAGGAGGAACTCATCGTTCTCGCCCGCTATGGAGAACAGGTCCCCACTGCGCAGGTACCCATCCTCGTCGAACGGACTGTCGACCGACTCGGCATCTAGGTAGCCACCGAAGACGGTCGGACTCTTGAACCTCAGCTCACCGACGACGCCCGGCTGCGTGATCTCCTCCCCGCTGACCGGATCGACCAACTTCATGTCCGTCCAGCGACCAACCATGCAATCCCGGTAGCGCTCGGATCCGTAGCGAGGGAAGAAGCAGGCCCGTTCGGTGGGGTCCGGGATCTGGCCGGGAGTGGAATTGAGGCCCAACCCCTCGTTGGATCCGAAGAAGTTGATGATCCCGATGCCATAGGTGTCCTGCCAGCCGCGCACCATCCAGGGTTGCAGCGGCGCCGAGCCCGATCCGATGAGGCGCAGCGACGACAGATCGGCTTGCGAGATCAGTGCCTCGTTCTGTAGCAGCATTGCCAGAAGGGCCGGTGGGGCGACGGTGTAGGTGACACCGTGCCGGGCGATCTGGGTGAGGAAGGTAGGCAGATCGAATGGATGATGCTGGACCAGTACGCAACCGGTGAGCAGCCAGGGCAACAGCATGCCGCTGATGCTGGCCATGTTGACCATGGGGAACGGATTGAGCATCACATCGGCCCCGCTGACCGTCGCGGCCTCGGTGGTGGCTCGGGAGACGGCCAGCCAGTCGTAGTGGCATCGCGGCACGCCCTTGGGTGTGCTCGTGGTGCCGGATGTCCAGCAGATAGTGAGACAGTCATTGGGATCGGCCGGGTGCGTCGCAACGTAATCGCGGACCTCGTCGAGCGAAGCTACTTCGCGCACCGCACCTATCGCGTCGACCGCCCCGGCCGGAATCTCACTGCCGAAAGCAAGAACGGTGTGCACGTCTGCCAGCGCACCCCTCAGGGCGACGAGGTCGTCCGCCAGCCTTCGATCACCTGCGCGGCAAATGGTGATGATCGCACGAGCCCGGGCAGCGGTGGCCATTGCGGCGAATTCGTGTTCGCGATACTGCACAGGAACGGGTGAGACGATCAGACCGAGGCGCCAGGCCGCGAGATAGGCGGTCACGTATTCGACTGTGTTGGGCATCTGGACCATCACCACATCACCCTGACGCAGTCCCTGGCGCAGCAGAACCGCGGCGAAACGCCATACCTCGGTGTCGAGTTCGGCCCAGGTCAGTTCGCGCGACTCGATACCGGTGAGGTCTGGCTTGTTCGGCGGATCGATCACCGCGATCCGATCAGGATGCCGATCGACGGTTCCACGGAATAGATCGTCGACCGTGTCGTCCGTCCACCATCCGTCAGCACGGTAACGATCGATGGTCTCTGCCGTATGACAGGGGCGAGGAGTCATTCAATACCACCAACTTTCACTGGGTCGAGTGGGAAGATGCCGGAGTCTGTTCGGAGGTCTTGCTATCAGTGATGTCACTGTTTGCGATGTCACTGTTGGCGATGTCACTGTTGGTGATGTCGGTGCCGCGGAGTTCACGCCTGCAATGCCCACAGGCGAGACGAGGGTCGAAGGGATGGTCGGCTTCAGAGTCGGGTAGTTGATGCCGGAACGTCATCGCCTGGCCCTCGGGCGAGTGGAACCACCGCTGCCCCCAGGCGACGATCAGCATGATCACCGGAAAGAACGCGCGGCCCTTGTCGGTGAGGTGGTACACGGGGCGGTCCCTCCGCCCGCCCGCCGATACGACCTCGAAGATGTCGAGTTCGCAAAAGCGTCTGAGCCGATCCGACAGGACGGTCGGTGGCGCGGAGAGGATTCGCTCGAAGTCCTTGAATAGGTGGGCACCCGCGAACGCTGCGCCGACCATCGCCGCAGACCAACGGTTTCCGAGCAGCGCGTAGGTCTGCGGGAACGCCAGGTCCTCACCCACCGTGCCGCCGCGGGACCGCCGCCGGGTCGAGGCACTCGGGACGCTGCGATCCCAGCCGCCCGCGGGCCCGAACGTACCGGCCACATCCCGAGGTTGGACAGACTCGGAGCAGAAGGCGCAGGTCAGTTCGGGGAGGAAGTCGTGATCGCAGCTCAGATGGTGCAGGGGCGGGATGGGCGGCGTGTGTTCGGGAACCCACGCCAGTTCCCACCCCCAGATTGCGACCAGCGACGGCCACAGATCCCTGCCCCGCCGGGTGAGGAGGTATTCGTAGCGCACCGGCCGCTGCTGGTACTCCGATCTGCGAAGCACGCCGAGATCGACGAGCATCCCGAGGCGGCTGGTGAGCACGGCGTTGGAGATGGGCAACCGCTCGAGCCAGTCTTGAAAACGGGTGGCCCCCGCAATCGCACAGCGCACGATCCGAAGGTTCCACTCGTCCCCCGTGAGGCCCTGAGTGATGGCAATGGCGTTCGGGCCTCCAACCGTCAATTCCGTTGGCAGGTCGGCGTCTTCCACCGTCGGCCAGTCGCTCACAATCCCAGCGCCGCGGTCATGGTGTCGGCCGTTCGCCAGTTCGGGATGTTCGCGCCCGCGGCCCACGTGCTGTGGGTTCCGCTGGCGATGCGTTCCGGAAGCCGTAGTCGTGCGATCGGGCCGACGGTGACGTTCGCGGCGTCGAAGATCAGGCATTCGGACCGGTCATTGGCGACATCGGTGGTCAACGTGATGAGGTACCCGTCGTCCTCCGCTGTGGAGCCCACACGAGGCGCCATCGCGGTTTCGCTGCCGAACACTCCGTCGTCGAATCGGTAGTGCTCCTCTTTTCCGGTCTCGGTGTCGTGCTTGATCAACCCGTCGAACAGGAAGAACCCGGGCGTCCCGGTGGCCGCATAGGTGT
This sequence comes from Rhodococcus sp. WMMA185, assembly GCF_001767395.1. Taxonomy (NCBI): domain Bacteria; kingdom Bacillati; phylum Actinomycetota; class Actinomycetes; order Mycobacteriales; family Nocardiaceae; genus Rhodococcus; species Rhodococcus sp. WMMA185. Next base: position 3,880,568 of record NZ_CP017014.1, read on the forward strand.
AGCGGTGTCGACGGCCCGAGAGCGTGCCGTTGATCATCGGGAACTCGCTGATCCGGTCGCTGAGGCGTTGCTCGGTCACCTGCCCGGTGCGCATGTTCAGGCGCCACCGATGCAGATACGTCTGCATGTTGTCGAGGGACAGGAAGCGCGAGAGCCTTTCGTAGTAGCTGGCATCAGCCGGGACCTGCGGTTCCGGATTGTCCTGGAAGTACCCGTCGAGGACTATCTCGTCACCGTCTTCGTAGGCGTTCGCCCAGTGCAACACGTAGGTAGGGGCGGCCTCGAACCAGCGGATCTCGTGGGACCCTCCCCGCCGAGGTATCACACCGATCCTGGTGGGTAGCTCCTGGTGGAATCTAGCGGCATACCCACCCTTGCGGAGAATGTCCTCGTCCCAGAACAGCGGGAAATCGTTGAGGATCGCGTAGTTCTCGGTGAACGACATGTCGTGCGGCAACCTCGGCCCGGGCAGTTCGATGTCGACGTAGTGCACCAACCGGTTATCGGGGTCGACCACCCCGTAGTGCATGAATGGCGCGTCGGTGCCGTAGTTGAAGAACAGCATCTCGCCGGTGTTCTCGTCGACCTTCGGATGCGCGGATACCCCCTCGCTCGGGAACTTCCCGTTCCATGTGGTCTTTCCCTGATCCTCGAGTGTGAGCGGGTCCATCCGGTACAACTCACCGCACTGGTAGAAACTGGTGATCGCGGCACCGGCATGTACCACCACATCGGTGCTCGAGGCGTCCTTCATCCGCCCCCTGGCACCCCAGCCGTCCTCCCGCAACGACTTCGACGGGCGCTCGGAAATCCCTGCCCACAGCGCATGCCCGGCCTCCTCCTCGGCGCGCAAACCGTCGGTACGCACGAAGCGGTTGCGGTAGAAGGCTTTGCCGTCGCGGAAGCCGACCAGATGGACCATGCCGTCGCCGTCGAAGGGGTGATACCGGCCGATCGAGGGTCGAACCGGGTTCTCGGTATTGCGCAGATACACCCCATCGAGGTCCGCGGGGATCTCCCCGGCGACCAACTCGAGTTCGGGTGCGTCCCACTCCGTAGTCTGCGGACGCCATGCGCCGGTGCGGTACGGGTGGTCATCATCTGCCGGCAGGGTGCTGATGACGCGGCCAACTACGTCCATGTCCATCGCAGATTCCAATCAGTTTGTGGCTGGGCTTGATTCGACGACGAAACTGGCCACCGTCGTGGCACTGCCGCCGATGTTGAGGGTGATGAAGCGGCGTGCGCCAGGGACCTGGTAGCCGTCGGCTTGTTCGGTGACCTGCTTGTAGCCGTCGAACAACATGCGGACCCCGCTCGCCCCGACAGGATGCCCGACGCCCATCAGCCCACCGCTCGGATTGACCGGGATACGCCGACCGCGCTCGATGTCGCCGCCCTCGATTGCCTTCCAACTCTCGCCGGGCGGGGTGATCCCGAGATGGTCGATGATCATGTACTCGGTCATCGAGAAGCAATCGTGCACCTCGGCCCCGTCGATCTGTTCGATCCCGGCCAGCCCCGCACGACCCAGAGCGTCGGCGACAGTCTGGCGGACGTGCGGCAACACGTACACGTCGTCGGCGGACGCCCGCAGCTTCTGTGCGAGCGGCAGGCCCGCGGTGCGGTGCCCCCACCCGGTGATCGTGGCCATTGGTCGTGCGCGCAGGTCTGGTCGGCGCTCGAGTAATCGCTCGGAGACCAGCACCACCGCGCTCGCCCCGTCGGTCATCTGGCTGCAGTCCTGACGTCGCAGGCGCCCGGACACCGGCGGATTGTGCTGGTCGTCGTCAGCGAAGCTCTCTGGGGTCAGCGACCATCCGCGTGTTTGCGCCAGTGGATTGGTGCGGGCATTGCCGAAGTTGAGTTCGCCGATCGCTCGGAGGTAAGTGTCGTCGAGACCGTACCGACGGTCGTATTCGTCTGCCAACGAGGCGAACATGTGCGGCCACACATAGTCGACGTCACCCGCCTCGTGGCCCACCCAAGCCGCCGCTCCGAGCGTCCGGGCGCCGATGTCGCCGGAGACCGTCTTCTCCAGTTCGGCGCCGATGACCAGGGCGCAATCGTAGCGGCCCGACTCGAGATCCGTCATCGCTCCCAGCACGGCCATACTGCCGGACGCGCACGCGGCTTCGTGCCGGGAAGACGGGACCCCCACCAGTGTCGGCGCCACGGTTGCGGGCATCGCGCCGAGCTGACTTTGACCGGTGAACAGTTCGCCGAAGGCATTGCCCACGTGAATCACCTCGATGTCACCGAGGCCGAGACCCGAGGATCCGAGGACTCCGTCGATGGCCTCGGAGAACAGGGCGTCGAAGCCCAGTTCCGCGCGGTGCCAGTTGACGGCGAAGTCGGATTGATAGCCACCGAGGACGTGGATCATGTTCTGCGGCATTGAGCTCTCCCGGCTCTAGGGTGCGTAGATGTGTGACGCCTGTCACCAAGCACGCTACACCTAACAGAGTTACTCCGCAGCTTGATTGGAAAGACAATCGCCTCGGATCCGCCGGTTCAGCTGGCCGTGCGGGATGTCAGTTCGGTGACGCCACCGATCCCGATGAAGCGCTCGGATGCGGCAGTGATGTCTGCGATGAATCGTTGCTGCTCGTCTTTCGGCGCATCTATCAGGCGCTCCGCACCCGACCACTGGGCGTCGGACAGTTTTCTGGCCAGTTGCGCCGGCTCGGCGCACGGAGTCGCCGCACCGGTCTGGCCGAGACCCTCGATGAAGCGGATGTACCGGCGAAGAACCCGGCCGTGCGCGGTCTCCAACTGCTCTTTGACCACCGGGTCGACGGCCGCGCGGTCCTCGATCAGCGTGAACAACCGCCCGAAGCGGAAGACCGACTCGATGAATGCGGCAGTCGCAGCGCCCAAAACGACGCGAGGATCCGTGCCGGGCTGGACGGGGATGCGCTGCGCCTCCAAGAACATGTCGAACACGCTGGCTGAGACAGCATGGAAGACCTCTTCCCTCGAGGGAAAGTAGGTGGAGAGCTCACTTACAGAGATGCCGACACTGCTTGCAATAACCGCCATGGTGGTGCGTTCGTACCCAAGTTTGGCAAAACACCGACCCGCAGCGTCCAGCAACGCGCACCGATCTGCGTCGTTTCCGAATTCATGCACCGCACATGCCTCCTCGAGGCCAGCCAACGCCCGACGTGTCGGCCATCACACATTTTCGGTCCGCATTTCATCAGTGTCAACCGCGAATGGCAGTTCGCTTCTGGATTGACCTCCGCTCCAGAGATACGGAGTTCAGCGGCCTTGCCAGATCGGCGGCCGTTTCTCTGCGAACGCCGTTGGTCCCTCGATGGCGTCCGCGCTGGCGAAGACAGTCGCGATGGCGGCGGTATTCGCCTCCCAGACTTCGGCGCCCCAGTCGGACTTGCTCGCGGTGCGATGAATCATCGCCTTCGATTCGCGCACCGACAGCGGCGCATTGCCCGCGATCTGCTCCGCGAGATCGAGTGCCGCCTCGAAAGAGGTACCAGCCGGGGCCACACGGTTGACCAGGCCCCATTCTCGAGCCTGCGCCGCCGTAATCGGTTCACCGGTCAGCGCAATCTCCAACGCGATCTTCTTCGGAATCTGCTGCTGCAGGCGGATGACGCCACCGGCTGCGGCGAACAGTCCGCGCTTGACCTCGGGAAGCCCGAGCTTCGCTTCCTCGTCGACCACGGCAAGGTCGCTGGCAAGGACGAGTTCGGTGCCGCCGCCGAGCGCGAAGCCGTTGACCGCAGCGATCGTCGGCTTGCTGATCCAGTGCTGCGCGTACCCCGCAAAGCCCCACTCGGGGTGCCCGTCCGCCGCCGTGTTCTCACCCGCCGCCAGTGCCTTCAAATCCGCTCCCGCGCAGAACGCGCGGCCCGAACCGGTGATCACCACAACTCGCACGTCGGGATCGGAGTCGGCCTTCTCGAGAAGGGTGCCGACGGCCGTCGACAATGCAGCGTTCACCGCATTCATCGCGGTGGGGCGGTTTAGGGTGATGATGCCGACTCCCCCACGCCGCTCCCACAGCGCGGCCGGCTCAGTGGTCTCGTTCTGCTCTGGCATCGTGACAACCTCCGGCTCGATGTGACCTTGCGATCCGCGACCCTTCCGTATGCGTCGCACCCCTCGTGCAGGGTGCGACGCATACGGATGGGGTGCGGATCAGGATCGTTGGCTCAACGCCCGGGAATCCATTGCAGCGCCTTCACTGCCATCGGCAGCATCTTCGCCCACACCTTCGCCGGGAGCCCACGGGGCCCACCGAGGTTGACGATGCGGGTGGTCGCGATGGTTTGCGGTTCGGTGTACTTGAGGAGGCCATCGTCCCCGTGCCGACGCCCGACTCCGGACACTCCCATACCGCCCATCGGAGCATCGGTGCTGCCCCAGGCCGGGCCGTATCCCTCGTCGACATTCACGGTTCCGGCGTGGATTCGCGCGGCGATGGCTTCGCCCTCAGCCTTGGTTCCCGCCCACACGCTTGCATTGAGGCCGTACTCGGTGTCGTTCGCCCGCTCGATTGCCTCGTCCACGGTCGCTACCGGGTAGATCGACACCAGCGGTCCGAACGTCTCGTCCGTATAGCACTCGGCGCTCTCCGGAACATCGGTCAACACGGTCGGCTCGTAGAACAGCGGACCGAGGTCGGGCCGAGCCTTGCCGCCGGCGACCACGGTGGCGCCCTTCACGACGGCGTCGTCGACGTGGCCGGACACTACCTTGACCTGCGCCTCCGAAATCAAGCTCCCCATTTCGATCCCGAAGTCGTAGCCCGGACCCAGCTTCATGTTGCGGACGCGTTCGCCGAACATCCGAGTGAACTCGGCGGCGATAGACTCCTCGACGTAGATCCGCTCGATCGAGATACAAAGCTGCCCCGAGTTCGCGTAGCAAGCGCGAACAGCGGCGTCGGTGACCTCCCGCAGGTTCGCCCCCGCGGTGACGATCATCGGGTTCTTGCCGCCGAGTTCCGCCGAGAAGCCGATCAGGCGCCGCCCGCACTGCTCGGCGAGGAGCTGGCCCGTCGCCGACGACCCGGTGAACATCAGGTAGTCGGTGTTCTCGACGAGAGCAGTGCCAACCACGGTGCCTTGACCGGGGACCACAGCGAACAGGTCGCGGGGCAGTCCGGCCCGGTACAGCAAGTCGACGCAGGCCAAAGCGCAATACGGGGTTTGGCTGTCCGGCTTGAGAACCACGGCGTTGCCCGCGAGCAAGGCAGCAATGGCATCTGACACTGCAAGGTTCATCGGGTAGTTCCACGGAGAGATGACACCCACGACGCCCTTCGGGTGGTGCCTCACCACAGTCTTGGTGAGGCCCGGGAGCATGCCCGAAGCGCGCCGCGGACGCAGCAGCTTGGCTGCGATGCGCGCATAGTGGCGGGCGGTCAGCGAGATGTCGAGGACCTCTTCAAGCGCCGCGGCCCGAGACTTGCCGGTCTCGGCCTGCGCCATGTCCATCAGCGCTTCCCGGTTCTCCAACATCAGGTCGCGGTAGCGATGGAAGATGGCGGCGCGTTCGGAGGCCGGCCGCTTGGCCCATTCCTTCTGTGCCACCCGCGCGCGTGCGATCGCGTCCTTGGCATCCTGAGCGGTGCCGATCGGGACCGTGGCCAGCTCCTTACCGGTGAACGCTTCGACGACGGAGCGCGTCTGGCGATCGGCCGCATCTGGGATGGCAATGAGATCGGCGAGCCGCGCGAACGTCGCGGCTGTCGGAGCAGGCATTTTGTACCCCTACTAGTTAGTATTTTCTTCGGTTACACGCAATCTACCCGTTCGGTGCACCAAGTCACCAGGGTTGGATCCGGCAGCGGAAGCGTGGCACCCGCTGCGCTTTCGCCAAGGCACAAACAACAGAGCGTGTGATGATGTTCCTATGGCGAAGAGCATGCGCGACGAGGAGTGGCGGGCGTTCGCTTCCCATGGCACTCGGACGGGGAAGTTGTCGACCGTGAACGCCGATGGCAGCCCGCACGTGGCACCGGTCTGGTTCGTTCTGGACGGCGACAATCTCTTCTTCACTACCGGCAAAACGTCGGTGAAGGGCCGCAACCTGACCCGTGACGCTCGGGCAGTCCTGTGTGTCGACGACGAGCAACCACCGTTCGCGTATGCAATTCTCCAGGGCCGCGTCCAGCTCTCGGAGGACCCGGCCGAGCTGTTGGAGTGGGCCACCCGTATCGGAGGCAGATATATGGGTGAAGAGCGTGCGGAGGAGTTCGGTCGACGCAACGGGGTAGCCGGCGAGTTTCTCGTGCGTCTACAGATCGAGAAAGTGATCGCGCACAAGGAGCTCGCCGACTGAATCCTCGAGTCGGCATCTACCGAAGAGACGCGAACACCCAGCGAAAGGTCGTCATGAGAATTCGGGAAGTCGCGCACCAACTGCGGGCCGACGGCGCTGACACCCTTATTTACGGCAACCCTTACGAGACCGTCAACGGTGCCACGATCATCACCGTCACCAGGATTCGCGGCATCCTCGGCATCACCGCCACACCACTGGGGATATTCGTCGTTCACGACGGAGCAGCCAGATGGGAACCCGCTTTCGACGCCAACCGAGTGGCGCTCTTCGGCGAGTTCATCGGATTGGCGGCGGTTGTGATCGCCACTCTTACAGTTCTCCGCCGACCGCCCTGGCCTGACTTGTCGCGACCAGGATAGGCACCTTCTACGCGTCTGCGCGGTTGCCTTCCACAGGAGTCCATCGCGCTCGCCGGATACTCGCGATCTTGTGGTGCCTGCCCGTGGGCATAATTCCCGGGAGCACGAACTCCCACATGTCGTCGACCCGTTCCGCAAGGTCAGTGTGTTTCGTCAATACCTGCGAGACGGTGTTGAGACCGGTGAAGGCGCCGATGACGAAGCGGGCCAACCTCGCCGGGTCGATGTCGCGGCGGAGGTCATCTTCCTCGATGGCCCTGCGAGCGAGCAACTCGCAGGCATCGATCCATTCGAGATACGGATCGGCGGGCCCCTCGTCCCCGGCGCTGAGCTCGAGGGTTATCCGAATGCCGGCACGCACAACGGGATCATGAACAATCTGCCGAACCATCTCATGACAGAGCATCACGATCTGCTCGATCGCCGGCGCGCGTTCCCTGCCGATCGCCTCCACAGCGGCAATGGAGATGCTGTGCTGTTCACCAATGATGAAACGCGCCAAGTCCTCTTTCGAGCGGAAGTGGAAGTACAGTGCCCCCTTCGTAATTCCCGCGACCTCGACGATATTGCCGAGCCTGGCTCCTTCGAAACCCGACTTCTCGAACATCGTTGCTGCTCCACGGACAATTTGCCGCTTGGTGGCGGCAGCACGTGCCTGCTGAACCACGCCCACACCTTCTCCCTGCCGTCCGCACAATGGAATGACCACTACGGACGCGCCCAGCGTGCCCAATCACCCGAACCGACGCTACCAGTGTGCGCAATAGCAGACATCCCGCGAATCTGCGCTCGCCCGAGCGCCGTTCACTTCGACCGCTGCGCTCGAAAGTGCTCGCACGACGAGCTCAGAAGAACAGCTGGTAGACGAACAAACCCGACACGGAAAGGATCGAGCAGAAACCGAGTACCCCCAGAATGTTCTGCCACCATTTGTTGCGGAGGGTTCCCATCAGCGTCGGTCGGTTGCTCATCGTGAGCAACAGGATCCCAAGGAACGGGGCGACCAGCACGGTCAGCGCCTGAGCGCCGATGATGAGCTGGATCGGGTTCGACTGCACGATGAGGGTGACAGACAAGCCCACGGCAAGGATCACCGCACTGGTCCTCTTGGCGACGGTGCTGCTCGATGTCGGGCCCTTCCCGAGCGCGTCGGAGAGCATGATGCCACCACCGGTCGCGTTGGCGACCATCGACGAGAAGGCCGCACCGGACAGGCCGATGGCGAAGATCGTCGATCCAACAGGCCCGGCGAGGTGCTTGTTGGTTGGCTCGTTCCGCCCGCGGGTTTTCGGATACTGCCCTATAGTCGAAAATATGTTCGAATCAAGTGTGTGGGGTGGGGCCAAGATTCGGCGGTGGCGGGCCGTGGTGGTTGCCTGGTGAACACGGTGCTGCAAGCGTACCGGTTCGCCCTCGATCCCACCCCGACCCAGGAGGAGGCGTTGCGGTCGCATTGCGGGGCGCAGCGGTTCACCTACAACTGGGGGTTGGCCGTCGTGAAAGCCAACCTGGATCAGCGGGCCGCCGAACGCTCCTATGGGATCGCCGACGCCGATCTGACTGCGGCCGTGGACTGGTCCGCGTACTCCCTCCGCAAGCACTGGAACCAGATCAAGAACGAGACGGCCCCGTGGTGGGCGGAGAACTCGAAAGAAGCCTATTCGTCCGGTATGGCGAATCTGGCGGCGGCGTTGTCGAACTGGTCGACGTCCCGGTCCAGAACACGGAAGGGCCGCCGAGTCGGCTTCCCCCGGTTCAAGGGCAAGAGGTCGGCGCTGTCGTGCCGGTTCAGCACCGGGGCGTTCGGGCTGGCCGACTCCGACCGTCGGCATGTGAGGCTGCCGCGGATCGGGATCGTCCGGACGCACGAGTCCACACGGAAACTGGCCCGTCGTGTCGACGCCGGCACGGCCCGAATCCGGTCGGCGACCGTGTCATTCCGCCGGGGCCGGTGGTTCGTCTCGTTCTCCGTTCAGGTGCAGCGCACCTCACCGGCACCCGTGCCACGCGCCACCGCCGCCCCCTCGGTGGTGGGGGTCGATCTCGGGGTGAAGACGTTGGCGGTGCTCTCGACCGGAGAAATGATCGAGAACCCGAAGCATCTCGAGCACGCCCAAAAGAAGTTGCGCCGCCTCAACCGGCAGGCCGCACGTCGGGTCGGGTGGGACAAGCGCACCGGCCAACAACCGTCGAGCCGGTGGCTTCACACCCAGGATCGTGTCGCCAAGCTGCTCGCCTATGTGGCCGATGCCCGCCGGGACGGGTTGCACAAACTCTCCACCCGCCTGGTCCGCACCCACGATGTGGTCGTGCTCGAGGATTTGAATGTGGCCGGGATGCTGCGAACCCGGTCACTGGCCCGCCATATCGCCGGGGTCGGGATGGGTGAGGTGCGCCGCCAGAGCGTGTACAAGGCCGGCTGGCAAGGTACGACCGTGCATATCGCGGACCGGTGGTATCCGAGCTCGAAGACGTGTTCTGCTTGCGGGGAAGTGAAAGCCAAGCTGTCCCTGAAGAAACGAGTATTCAAGTGTGACTGCGGTCTGCGTATGGACCGCGACCTGAACGCCGCCCGCAACCTCGCGGCCCTGGTTCAGGCGTCCTCCCCGAGTTGCGGGGCGACGGTAAACGAGCCCGATGGAACCCCACGGAAGGCCCGCACCGTGCGGGCGGCGGGGATCGCCACGGGAAGACTCACCCCTCGTGTGAGTCAAGGCCGGGGCCGTGAGGTTCCGGCTCAGGGAACAGATTTCCATATTCCCTGAACGGTGATGGGAGCTGGGACAAAGCCGGCGAGGAAGCGGGCCGCCGACTGTTCGGTTCGGCCCACCGCCCCACCGCCGTCTTCACTGCCAACGACAACCTCGCCCTCGGCATCATCACGGCGGCGCACCAACGATCCCTATCCGTCGGTGGCGACGTCGCGCTGGTCGGATACAACGACGTCCCTTTGGCGCATCTGCTCCCGGTCCCCTTGACATCGGTGCGCACGCCATTCGATCAGATCGCAGCCACCGCTGTGGATCTGATGCTCTCGCCGACTCCGATCAACGACCCGATCCGACGAGCCATGCCCACCCTCATTCCCCGGCGGTCTTCGGGCCCGCCAGTGGTCGGAACCGGCCGCAGGTGAGCCGTCGAGTCGTGCTATTTCAATCGGATTGGCCTTCAGCGCCCCTGCTTCGGGCCGCAACCGGCTCGTCGTGAGACCGGATGAACCGCATGATCCTGGGCACCACGGTCTCCGGCATTTGCCAAAGCAGACTGTGCCCGCCTCGTGGGAATATCTCGGTTTCGGCGTGGGGAACGTTGTCCGATATCCGCTTTGCCCCCGCTTCCGGATCTGCCAGCACTGTCTCGGACCCGAAGAACGCGTAGGTCGGAGCCTTGATGGACTGCAACTCGGCGTCGGTCAGTGGCGACTGCCAGGGCGTTCGACGAAGATAGCCCAGCGAGGCTTTCGAACATGTCGTCTCCGAGTCTGTCAGGACCAGGCCGGGCGACATCCATGCATTGAACTTCGCAAAGTTCTTGTCTGTCGGCCGGATTGCAAGCCAGAGTATCTTGAACAAGATGCTCTTTCGAACCTTGGAAACTGCTGCGCCGGGCTCGCCTAGAGTCAAGCTTGCGAGGCGGTGAGAGATGCCTGCCCCGACAAGTGCCCCGTGCCATGCCCCCTCCGAGTATCCAAGCAGGTGAACCCGCTCGAGGCCGAGGCCGGTAAGGACATCGTCGACCCATGCTGCGTAGTCGGCACCGGTCGTCATCGGCGCAGTCTGGACGCTCTTGCCCGCCGTTCCGATGGTGTCGAGCGCGTAGACGACTCGGTCGCCGGCAAACTCCTCGATGAACCGATGCCAGCCGAGGCTGTTTCCGGAGATGGGATGGATCAGCACCAAAGGGATACCCTGCCCGCCTCCGCACTTGCGCACATGAGTCGTCCCGAACGAGGTCTCGACGTCGAGCTCCGTGACTGGCAGTGCGGCTGGCCACAATTTCTCGAGTTCGTCGTATGCACGCAGATACCGCTCCCGAGCGCGGTCATTCTTGAACTGTCCAATCTTGGCCATGCGCATCCCTTCATCAGGTTTTGATGGTACGAGCATATAACATAAATGGTATGTGCGTATCATCTAAATTTGTGTGCACGTTCCTCAGGGAGAAGGAGGCAAGTAGTGCCTCGATTGGTCGACCATGAAGTACGTCGTCGTGAAATCACCAGTGCCGTCAAACGAGTCGTCATACGCCGTGGCCTGGAGGCTGTGACGTTTCAATCAGTTGCGGCTGAAGCGGGCATCTCTGTCAGGCTCGTGCAGTACTACTTCGGGACGAAACGAGAATTCCTCCTCGCCACCCACCGCTCGGTGATGGAAGATGCCGGAAACAGATTCACGAAGCAGTTGTCGACACTGGGTGACGACGTTTCGCCACGCTCAGCAGTATGCGCGATCCTGATGCAGCTACTTCCACTCGACGCAGTCCGCCGGGAAGAGGCCGTCGTTCTCGGGGCATTCGCCGCTGCAGCGATCACCGGCCAGGGCATCAGCGCGGAGGAAACCCTGGCTGCGCCTAGGGCACTCGTGTCGATTGTCGAATCTCAACTGACGCGTGCCGGCGCGACAACACCGCACCTCGACGCCGAACTGATTCTCGCGGCAGCCGGTGGCATTGCCCAGGGAATGGTGCAGGGCCACTACACCGATCAAGCAGGCGTCGAGTTGATCGACCATCTCCTCGATCGTGTGGTCTGATCCACCTGATTCAACGGGCGAGGAAGGCTGCTGGCCTGGTCACTGCCACGGAGCAGGTGTTAGAGGTCCGGGTCTCAACTCAGTCAGAGAAAGCTGACCAGCAGATGCTGTTGCGCCGGAGCTGGTCTTCGAGCACAAGCCCACGGATCGGTTCGGGGAGTTTGCTTCGCTGCCAGTCACGCTCGATCCGGCCTGCCCGGGAATTGTCGGGTTGCGCGCTTCGAACTGCCTTGATCGCGTACGCCGCGGCGCCGAGGTCGTGTTCAGCGACGTGCCCAACGCATGCGGCCTGCCCGGCTGCGTAGGCAGCGAACCGAGCCGGGCCGATGAGGGGCCTGGCGGCACCCATCGCATGTCCTCCTGCTGAGCGTGCCTGCATCATCGACATTTGACCGCGGGCCCATGCTCGGGCAGCCGCGACTGCATCTCGAGGACGTAGATCATCAGGTTGCTCGCACTCGAAGTGGCCCAGAACATGATCCGCGCACTCTGCCGCCCACAACGCGAGCAATCGATGATCGGCATCGGTCAACGAGCCACCCCGACGAATGGTCATCATGCGGGAGTCTCGGATCTTGGGCAGGATCATCGCTTCTCAGTCACTCGATTGCCCGGCGTGGGCGGGGTGGTGACTGGTCTCGTAGACGCCCGTCGAGTTCGTGCACGAGCTGGCTGACCCTATTCTTGCCACCACCAATCCGCGGGTAACGGTGGAGAATGTCGATGAGCAGCGGGGACGCGAGGTTGACAATGCGCTCGACCAATTTGGCCCCGGGCTCGTCCTCGCTGGGGCATATCTCGAAGACACGGACGGTATGTGCAGATGCCCTCAGGATGTGGTTGACCTGGGCCGCGTCCGCCAGCGGATGCAGGTACGCCGAGGCGGCGGCATCACCTGCGGCCATCGCGGCGTGGAACGGTACGGGCGATGCGGATTCTTTTGCGGCACGGTGGGCAGCCGATGCCGTCACTCGCTGAGCACGGGATCGGCGGTCTCCGTTGACGAAAGCCGCAGCGGCCTCGAGCGCCCTACGCGGCCTGCTGTCGTGGAGACGGTGCGCTTCGAACAGGGGGAGCACCTGCACAGCCGAGGCGACGGCGAAGGACGTCACCGCCCTCAGCTCATCCGAGGACAAGGTGAAGTCTGGTGGATGCGGTTCGCGCCGCGCGGGAGGCACCGGCTGAACGTTCACGCTCTGATCGTAACTTCGAGCCCTCGGCCCGAAGGTTCAGACGGTTTGCCCGCTGGTATCGACGTCTCGGCGTGGGGACTACCCACGCCGAGACGTCAACGAGTCACGCTTGGTCTTCAGGCAAGCGCGGCAACGGCCGACGCGTACATGGTGGACTTGATCGCGCCCAAAGTGCCGGGGTCCTTTTGACCGATCGGGGCGACGAGGTCGATTGCGCTGTCGAGGACCGCGCCTTCCGGGGCGGTCGCATCCACCAGTCCGCCGGTGTGCGCTTCGGTTCCGCCGAAACGATGACCCGTAGTCATGGCCTTGACCGCGGTCTGCGGGTTCAGCTTCGACTGGATCAGTGCAGCCATCCCCGGCGTGAACGGAATGTGGATGTCGACCTCGGGGAAGCAGTAGAAACCACGGTCGGATCGCATCACGCGGTAGTCGTGGGCAATTCCGAACATGGCGCCGGCACCGAACGCATGCCCGCCTATGGCAGCCACCGTGGGCAACGGAAACGTCAGAATTCGGCTGAAGAGCGCATGTACTCTCCCGACATACCAATCCGTGCGCTCGCCGTTGGCCATCAGCCACTCGAGATCGAGGCCGTTGGAGTAGAACTTCCCGGTCGACGTGGTGACGAGGGCCTGCGAGCCTTGCTCCTGCACGTCGTCGAGGAGTCCGTTTACCGTGTCGAGCCACTCGGGAGAGAAGCGGTTCTCGTCATCGCCGAGATCGAGAACGGCGATCTTGTCCCGGTAGGTGAGTGTGGCAGTCATGAGGAGCCTTTCGTGTTGATTTCATGACGTTTCCCCGGAGTTGGGGGGTCTAGGTCGAGGACGGCACGGACGGCTACCTCCAAGTGTCGGCGCATGGCGGTGTCCGGTTTCCGCCGACCATGCAGAAGAAGCCCGGTGGGGAGGCCTACGACGCAGGACTCGATCACTTCTACTGCGCGACCGTCCTTGCGCTCCCACAGAGCCAGAGCCAACCGGGTGAACAGTTCCGTGAGGACGGAATCGAGGCGCGACAACTCATCCGAAACACCCTCGGGGACATCCGCCCCCAGTAGTTCATCCCGGCGCACGGTGAGAAGAAACCGTGACGACTGCGGGAAGCGCTCGGCGAAGATCGCCGGGCTGTCGGCCGCCGCAACAACCGCATCCACCGCGGCGGCCCTGCCATCTGCCGAAAGGCAGGCCAGTGCCTGCTCGACCGACTCCTGTTGAACACCGAGGAATCGGTGCGCAGCCCGCAGCCAGGCGCGCCCGACCAACCCGCCCCGCGAGCCGAACGCGTGATAGATCGCGCCATTGGACATCTCGGTGGCCCCGGCGACCGCACGCAGCGTGACCGCGCTCGGCCCGCCCTCGACGGCCAGCCTTTCGGCGGCATCGAGTGCGTCGTCGAGATCGTGAACGCGCGGCCTGGGCATGCAGCGAACGATAGCAGATCAAGCGTTCTATTACTCATCGGTAGGTTTGTGAGGTTCGATACGCCCCGCATCGGGAGTTGGTTGGGTGCTCTGAGCGTCGCCGGCCCAGAAAATCACGGGTGCTATCGGCCCGGAGAAGCTAATGTCTGCGGCGGCCCAACCTGCGTTCCGTCGAGGAAGCGCACCGAGACCGAACCGACCATCGACTGGAATCCATACCCAAAAAGATCGCCCCCAAGGTCCTGAACTGGGCCTCCATCATCGACGACGACACAGTCGACCAGGCCAGGTCCCTCGCCGAGCTGCCGTTCATCCACCAGCACGTCGCACTCATGCCCGACGCCCACCTGGGCAAGGGCTCGAGTGTGGGCACCGTGATTCCTACGAGGGGCGCGGTGATCCCAGCCGCGGTCGGGGTCGACATCGGCTGCGGCTGCTCGGTCATCCGGACCAACGTGCACAAGGAGGACGTGGACGCGAATCTGGTGTCCGGCCACACGCTGGCCGAGCTGCGCGAGGCGGTCGAGGACGCGATCCCGATGTCAGCGGGCAACTACAACCCCCGCTTCGACAGGTACGAGTTCACCGCCAAGCGGATCGCCGCCCTCGAGACGATGGCCGCCGACAGCGAGGTCGACCTGTCGCACTCGCCGCGGTGGCGCGAGCAACTGGGCACGCTCGGCGGTGGGAACCACTTCACGGAGGCGTGCTTCTGTAAGGACGATCAGGTCTGGCTCACGCTGCACTCCGGCAGCCGTGGTGTGGGAAACAAGATCGCGCAGAAGCACATCAAGATCGCGCAGCAGATGTGTGAGAAGTGGTTCGTCCCGCTCACCGACAGGGATCACGCCTACCTGCCCGAGGACACCGACGAGTTCTGGCGCTACATCAAGGATCTGCGCTGGGCCCAGGCGTTCGCGCTGGCCAACCGGGGCGAGATGCTCGACAGATTCCGGCTGGCCTTCGCCGAGTGGATGGGCCTGGACCCCGACCAGATCGAGACCGACCGGATCGAGAGCCACCACAACTACACCGAGCAGACAACCATGGGCGGCAAGACCTTGTGGCTGACCCGCAAGGGAGCCGTGGACGCCTCGCCGGGCAAGCGTGGAATCATCCCAGGCTCGATGGGGACGCGGTCCTACATCACCGAGGGAAAGGGCAACGCCGCGTCGTTCCACTCGGCTCCGCATGGGGCAGGACGAATGTTCTCCCGCACCGAAGCACGCAAGCGCTTCACGCTCGACGACCTCGAGCAGTCGATGGCGGGCATCGAGTACCGCCACGGAAAGGAGTGGATCGACGAGATCCCCGCGGCCTACAAGGCGATCGATGTGGTGATGGAGGACGCATCCGACCTGGTCACGATCCTGCACGAGCTGCGCCAGTTCCTGAATGTCAAGGGACAGTAGGGGGCTAGCGGCGGTAATTACTGGAATCACGAGGATGATGGGTGTCGGATCCCGCGGCCGCGGAGCGATGCCCGGACTCGGTCGGCTACTACCGTCGGGGCGTCCGCATCAGGTGAGAACCCACGATCGTCGTCTACGCGTTCAGCACCAGCGGGGTGATGGCGTCCAATTGGGGCGCGATACGCTCGCGCTCGACTTCGATGTCGTAGCGGTCCTGCAGGTTCATCCAGAACCGTTCGCTGGTCGAGAAGTACCGGGCCAGCCGGAGGGCAGTGTCCGGGGAGATACGGCGCTTGCCGTGCACGATCTCGTTGATCCGGCGCGGCGGAACCCCGATCGCGACAGCTAGGTGGTGCTGGGTGATCCCGAATGCCTTGATGTACTCCTCGTTGAGGATCTCCCCTGGGGTGACCCGGTCGAAAAGTGGTTCGTTCTGTGCGTTCATGGTCACTCCTCGAGCTGTTGCCTGTCGTGGGTCTGCTGTCAGTGGTAGTCGGCGATTTCCACATCGCGGGGGCCGCTCGCGGTCCAGACGAAACAGATCCGCCATTGATCGTCGATTCGGATGCTGTGCTGCCCCTTACGGTCTCCTACCAGCTTTTCCAGCCGGTTACCTGGCGGAATGCGAAGGTCGTTGATGTCGTCCGCGGCGTCGAGGATCAGCAGTTTCCGGTATGCCGCTCGCTGAACCTCTGGGCCGAGTTGGCGGCTGTGGCGACGGCCCCACACCTTCTCGGCCTCTTTGCCGGCGAATTTTAACGCGACGCGTCATTAACGCCAAGCGTTACGCGGCGGCCTCGGGGGCGAACCGGATTCGCTCCGAACTCCTCCTCTGCGATCTTCAGAGATATAAGATCGACGAGATCCCCGCGGCCTACAAGGCGATCGACGTGGTGATGGAAGACGCATCCGACCTGGTCACAGTCCTGCACGAGCTACGCCAGTTTCTGAATGTCAAGGGACAGTAGAGGACTCGAACTGCTAGCTTCCATAGCGTGAGCGCCGAAGCATCCTCTTTCGAGTTCGTCCGCACAACACGCGAACACTTCCCTCAACTGCAGCGATGGCTCCGCGAACCACACGTCGCGAGGTTCTGGAACCAAGAGACCTCGGACGCCGACATCGAACGGGATTTCGGAGGCAGCATCGACGGCACCGAACCCAGAGAGGACTTTCTCGTCCTCCGCGATGGATCACCGTTCGGATTCATCCAGCGGTACCGGATCGCCGACTACCCCGAGGATCTCGAACTCCTGACCAAGCTCGTCGAGATCCCGGCGGGGAGTATCTCGATCGACTACTTCGTCGGCGACCCGCAAAACACCGGCCGCGGCCTGGGCACCTCGATGCTCATCGCCTTCGCCGCCAAGTGCCGCGCCGACCTACCAGACGCCACCACGATCATCGTCCCTGTCGTCGTCCCCAACCGGGCGTCGTGGCGCGCACTCGAGAAGGCCGGCTTTCGCCGGGTCGGCGAGGGTTATCTGCCACCGGACAATCCGATCGACGACGGCGCCCACTACCTGAGCAGGCTCGATCTTCGTTAGGCATGAGAGCTGGGTTGACTGTGGAACCAGATGGAGATTCGGCAAGCCCGAGCATCGAGAACGTAACCCAGGGTAATTATGTTTCTGCGCAATATAATTGGGGAGTAGCGTGACCTGCATTGTTCGGGTCCCGTCCACAAACCGGATGACGCCGCCACCCTCACGATCTCCGGTGGCAGCGTCACCCGACTGAACCGTGCCGGTATCAGCTGAAGGCGCTGCCTGCGCCCGAACCGCTGCCGGTCAGCGAACCGAAGTCGAAGCACAGCGATCCGAGACACCGTTCGATGCCGATCACCGACACCGTACTGTCCTCGAAGTTGGTGACATAGGCGCGGGACCCGTCCGGTGAGATCGCCACTCCGAACGGGAGGTCCCCTACGGGGACGGTCTTGACCACCGTGTTGGTGGCGGTTTCGATCACCGACACCGAATCATCATCACCATTGGCGACGTACGCGCGGGCCCCGTCCGGGGTGACCGCCACCCCGAATGGACTGACCCCGACCGGGATGGGTTCGCCCACAACGGTGTTGGTGGCGGTCTCGATCACCGACACCGAATCATCGCTGATGTTGGAGACGTAGACGCGGGACCCGTCCGGGCTGACCGCCACCCCACGCGGACCGCTCCCGACCCCCACGGTTTTGACCACGGTGTTCCCGGCGGTCTCGATCACCGACACCGAACTATCAAGTCGGTTGGTGACGTAGGCGTGGGACCCATTCGGGGTGATCGCGACCTCACGCGGACTGCTCCCGACCGCGATGGGTCCGCCCATGATTGCGTTGGTGTCGGTGTCGATCACCGACACCTCGTCATCACCCCTGATGGTGACGTAGACGCGGGAACCATCCGGGGTGACCGCCACCCCGACCGGGCGGTCCCCGAGGTCGACGGTCTCGATGATGCTGTTCCCAGCGGTCTCGATCACCGACACCGAATCGTCGTCACGGTTGGCGACGTAGGCGTGAGACCCATCCGGGGAGATCGCCACCCCGGTCGGGAAGTCCCCGACATCGAAGGTATCAACCACCATTTTCGTGCCGGCGTCGATCACCGACACCGAATCGTCCGACTGGTCGGTGACGTAGACGCGGGACCCGTCCGGGGTGAGCGCCACCCCGACCGGGTTGTTCCCGACTGGGACGGTCGCGATGACGGTATCCGCCACTGCAGCTCCCGCCCCCACCCCGGTCATACCGAGCACCATTACGAATACGGCCGTCACTCCGAGCGCGACACGATGGGTGCGCCCCCTGACCGTGGAACAACCCCGAAGACTCCTGTGGTGATTCACATTATCCTCCTGCCTAGAGGAACAAAACGGATCAACCTTGCAGCGAGACAACCGATGTCTGGGCCCAACACCGGCCCATCGGAGGCTAACAGCCAAAATCTCTATTTCACCTCAGGACTCGCCGCACTCCTCACGGCCACTTCGCCATACGAGGAATGATCGAGCCTCCGGACCGCCCTACGTGTCAGAAGCGCGATCGGCATGCGTGCCGCAACGAACACCAATATGTGCCACGATCGTCGTATTGGTCGTCCGCAACCGGCTGAAGGACGCGTGGCGAAACCGCTCCGCCAAACGGCGCCTCTTCCTAAGATCGACGCATGACAGCACAACGGGCGTCGGAAGAGGTTGTGGACTGGTCCAGGATCGAGAACCGGGCACCGTCGGTAGCGGCATTGTTCGTGGATCGGGTGGCGCAGTCACCAGGCCGCGAAGCATTCCGCTACGTCGACCCGCGGGACGCTAGCCGGTGGTCGAGCATCACGTGGTCCGAGGCGGGTGACCGGGTGTTCAAGCTCGCTGCCGGTCTCATCGGACTCGGCGTGCAGTCCGAGCAACGGGTGGCGTTGGCTTCGTCCACCCGGCACGAATGGGCGTTGGCCGATCTGGCCGTGATGTGCGCCGGTGCGGCCACCACCACCGTGTATCCCACAACCAAAGCCGACGACGTCGCTTACATCCTCGCCAACTCCGGCAGTCGGGTCGTCTTCGCCGAGGACGACGTTCAGCTGGCCAAACTGCGACAGCAGCGTGATGAACTCGGCCACGTCGACAAGGTCGTGCTGATCGAAGGCACCCCCGGCGACAACGACGACAGCTGGGTCATCACCTTCGAGCAGTTGCTCGACCTCGGTGCCGAACTGCTCTCTCGGACACCCGATGCCGTGCACGAGCGGATCGAGGCGATCAAGCCGGACGACCTCGCGACCCTGATCTACACCTCGGGCACCACGGGCAAGCCGAAGGGAGTCCGACTTTCGCATTCCGCGTGGACGTACGAGGTCGCAGCGGTCGACTCCACCGACATCCTCGACGCCGACGACCTTCAATATCTCTGGCTCCCGCTCGCGCACGTATTCGGAAAGCTCCTGCTCACCCTTCCTCTACAAATCGGATTCGCGACCGCGATCGACGGCCGCATCGACAAGATCGTCGAGAATCTTGCCGTGGTGAAGCCCACCTTCATGGGCGCGGCTCCGCGGATCTTCGAGAAGGCTTACGCCCGCATCGTCTCGATGGTGCGGGAGGAGGGCGGGCCGAAGGAGAAGATCTTCGACTGGGCTATCGGTGTCGGCCTTGCGGTGTCCAAGGCAAAGCAGGCCGGCAGGAAACCGTCCCTTCTGGATTCGATTCAGCACGTCGTTGCCGATCGATTGGTGTACAGCACCATCCGGGATCGCTTCGGGGGACGTCTGAAGTTCTTCATCTCCGGGTCCGCGCCGCTCAATGCCGATGTTGCGCAATGGTTCGACGCAGTCGGCATCGTCGTTCTGGAAGGCTACGGACTCTCCGAGACCAGTGCCGCCACGTTCGTCAATCGTCCGTCGGCGTACCAGTTCGGCACCGTCGGCTGGCCCGTTCCCGGAACCGAACTCCAGATCGCTGACGACGGCGAGATCCTGATCAAGGGTCCGGGCGTCATGAGTGGATATCACGAGAATCCTGAAGCCACGGCCGACGCGCTCACCGAGGACGGGTGGTTCCGCACGGGCGACATCGGAATGATCGACGACAAGGGCTACCTGCGGATAACCGACCGCAAGAAGGACATGTTCAAGACGTCCAACGGTAAGTACGTCGCACCGTCCGCGATTGCGTCCACATTCAAGGGCATCTGCCCCTACGTCGGTGAAATCATCGTCGACGGCGAAGGAAAGTCGTACTGTGTCGCCCTGATTTCCCTTGATGCCGAAGCCATCGGTGAATGGGCGAAACAACACGGAATGGGCGACAAGTCGCTCGCCGAAATCGCGAATGCTCAGCAGACCCGCAACCTGATCGGGGGCTACATCGAGGAACTCAACGCCAATCTGAATCGGTGGGAGCAGGTCAAGAAGTTCCACATCCTCGATCGCGAACTGACCATCGAGAACGGCGAGATCACACCGAGCATGAAGCTCAAGCGCAAGGTCGTGATGACAAATTTCTCCGACGCACTCGCGGATCTCTACGCCTGATTTGACCCTCACGCGAGGTGAGGCTGCACGCTGGAGGATGTGAGCGAGAAACACACGGTTGGCGTGGTCGGCAGGCTGGTCGGAGTCAGTGTGCGCACGTTGCACCACTACGACGAGATCGGCCTGGTGACGCCGTCCGGCCGCACACCCAGTGGGTACCGCAGCTATTCGGATGCAGACGTCGAACGCCTGCACCAGGTGTTGACGTACCGGGAACTGGGATTCCCTCTCGAGGAGATCGCAGCCCTCCTCGACGACCCCGACGTGGATGCGCTGTCGCATCTGCAGCGTCAGCACGCGTTGCTGGGCGAACGGATCGATCGCTTACACCAAATGGTTGCAGCCGTGGAGAAGATGATGGAGGCAAAGAGCATGGGCATTGCGCTCACCCCCGAAGAGCAGCACGAGATCTTCGGCGACGACTGGCGCGGCGAGGAATACGCAACAGAGGCCGAGGAGCGCTGGAGCGAGAGCACAGCCTGGAAGCAGTCACAGCAACGCACCGCGAAGCTGAACAAGCAGGACTGGCGGCGAATCAAGGCCGAGATCGACGCGCTCGAGACGAGGTTTGCGCAAGCGATGGCTGAGGGCGTCGAACCGGGGTCCGATCGCGCGAATGCGCTGGCCGAAGAACATCGCGCCGGCGTCTCGAAGTTCTACGACTGCGACCACACGATGCAGGTCAATCTCGCCGAGATGTACGTCGCCGACGCCCGCTTTCGTCAGCACTACGAGAAGGTCGCCCCCGGGCTCGCCCAGTACGTGAGGGACGTCATCGTCGCCAACGCGAGTTAGCAGTAGCCTGGTCGCCGAGTCAGTACGGATGCCGGTCGGACTTCGCGAGCCACGCGTCATAGGCGTCGGCTCCGAGGTCCGGCCGGAATTGCTCGATCTTGATGCGGCGCTCCGCGAACGGCTTGTTGAAGTCTTCGTACTGGAAGGCGTCGTCGAATCCGATCGCGCTCGTGGCGGCGAGGTCGCAGGCGAAATGGACGGCGTCGAGCCTGGCCCAGTAGATGGCGCTCATGCACATCGGGCAAGGCGCACCGCTGGTATAGATCTCCATGCCCATCAACATTTTCGCGCGCTCGGGAACCTTGTCTACCGATCCCTCCGGGCGCGGAACCAGTTCGAGCGTCGAATCAGCGCGACGGTTCTTCGCGATCGACGGGGCTTCCGTGTTCAACACCTGCACCGCCTTGCGGATCGCTTCGATCTCCGCATGAGCGGTGATATCACCGGTCAGCAGGACTCGGTTCTGCCCACGAGCCACGATCTCGCCGCCGCTGGCGATCACCGCGCCGAATGGCCCGCCCCAATCGTTGTCGACCGATTCCTCGGCCAGCCGACACGCCTCTGCCATGAGTTCTTCACGCGTCACAACTCGCCCCGATCTGCAGTCTCGTTCACCGACGGCTCACGCCGGTCGATCTGCTGCCCTCGAGCACTGTGGCCCATGATCCTCGACGAGTATGCGCGTGAACTAGATGACACTCCAACACCGGTGATTGTTCAGCGCGTCGGCACTACGCTGAACTCATGTCCTCGTCGCAGCGCCCCAACCTGGGTCAGTACATTCGATACACGTTCGGTGGCACACTGCCCGAGTCGATGCAGGACTGGGTCCGCAACGACCTGGTCGGTCCCGGCGCCTCGGTGCGGTACCTCACGCGGTTCATGCTTCCAGGCGCTCTAGCGCTGCTGCTGTTCCTGCTCATCCCGGGCCCGGTGTGGGTTCCGCTGGCGATGATGGCCCTGCTGCTCATCCCGCTTCTCTACTTCGCGATCGCTCTGATGAACAACTACCGACGCCACCGCCTGCTCATCCACGGCCTCGACCCGGATCTGGTGAACGAGAGGGCGACGCGACGCGCGAACCTCACCCGTGCGGACTACGAGCAGCGTCACGGCCGCGCCCTGAGTTAGCCACCACCGTTCACCACAACGCTCTGGTATCGCGTTTCGGCGGGCGATACAGTCGAACTGTCGGATCTGTCGCTGGCCTGCTTGAATGCAATCTCCGCCTCTGAGCCGAACCATGAAACGGGCCGAACCCATGAAACGCTTCGATCTTCGTAATCGGACTGATCAACTCGATCCAGAGACACAGTACGAGGAGATCTGCCGCGTTCTCGGCACACAGGAATTCCCCTGGGACATCACTCAGGCGCTCAGCTTCGCACTGTTCCGAACGTATGCCGTACCCACCATCGGGAATCTGTTGTATCAAACGGGCGAGTTCACCGAGCGCGTGCAGAAACGCTATGACGACACCGCCCTGATCCTCGACGCCGTCCTCGAAGACGGCATACACAGTGATCGCGGCCGGGCCGCGATCCGTCGCATGAACCAGATGCACGGCTCCTACGACATCTCCAATGACGACATGCGATATGTCCTGTCGACGTTCGTTGTCACGCCCGTCCGCTGGATCGACGACTTCGGCTGGCGGAAGCTGACTCGCAATGAAATCGTCGCCTCGACGAACTACTACCGGGCACTGGGCAGCCGCATGGGTATCAAACAGATTCCGGAGACTTTCGAGGCGTTCGAGAAGTTCCTGGACGACTACGAGCGCGAGCACTTCCTCTTCGACGAGGGCAGCCGCGCCGTGGCAGATTCCACCCTGGACCTTCTGTGCACCTTCCCGCCCAACAATCTCGCACCCGCAGCCCTGATCAAGCGATTCTCCATGGCGATCATGGACGATCATCTCCTCGACGCGTTCGGCTATCCCCGCCCCTCGCCACTGTTTAGACGTCTGGCTCGCGGAGCACTGAAGGCACGCGCGCGACTGATTCGCTTCTACCCGGTTCGCACCGTGCCCAAGTTCGCGCGCGACCTGTCCAGCATTCGCAGCTACCCGCACGGGTACGAGGTGGAGAAACTGGGCACCTTCCCCACTACTTGCCCGGTTCGCCGCACCACCGAAACCAACTCTGGCGATAGGCATACCGATTCCGGACCCGAGAATCACCTTCCGACATAGGTCGCGAGATGGCGGCCGGTGAGGGTGGAGCGGTCAGCGACGAGATCGGCTGGTGTGCCCTCGAAGACAATTCGGCCACCGTCGTGTCCGGCACCGGGGCCGAGGTCGATGATCCAGTCGGCGTGCGCCATCACCGCCTGGTGATGCTCGATGACAATGACGGACTTGCCGGAGTCGACGAGGCGGTCCAGCAGGCCGAGTAGGTGCTCGACATCGGCGAGGTGAAGGCCGGTGGTCGGCTCGTCGAGAACGTAGACATCACCCTTTTGGGCCATGGCGACAGCCAACTTCAGCCGCTGCCGCTCACCGCCGGACAACGTGGTCAGCGGCTGACCTAAGCCGAGGTAAGCGAGCCCGACGTCGGCGAGTCGCTGCAGAAGCTTGTGAGCGGTCGGGATCCGCGCTTCGCCTGTCCCGAAGAACTCTTCGGCCTCGGCCACCGACAGTGCGAGCACCTCGCTGATGTCCTTGCCGCCGAATTGGTACTCCAACACCTCCGCCCGAAACCGCTTCCCCTCACACTCTTCGCAGGTGGTTTCGACCGTGGCCATGACTCCGAGGTCGGTATAGATGACGCCGGCACCGCTGCAAGTAGGACAGGCGCCCTCGGAGTTGGAGCTGAAGAGCGCCGGCTTCACGCCGTTGGCCTTCGCGAACGCCTTGCGGATCGGCTCGAGCAGTCCGGTGTACGTCGCGGGGTTGCTTCGCCGGGAGCCTTTGATCGCACTCTGATCGATCGACACAACTGCGTCACCACCAGACACCGAACCGTGGATCAGCGAACTCTTGCCCGAGCCTGCCACGCCGGTGACCGCCACCAGCACGCCGAGCGGGATGTCGACGTCGACGGCGCGCAGGTTGTGGGCGGCGGCGCCGCGCACCTCGAGCGCCCCTGAAGGTGTGCGGACCGCAGGCTTGACGGACGCACGGTAGTCGAGGTGGCGCCCGGTGAGCGTGCCGACGGAACGCAGACCCTCGACGGTGCCCTCGAACACCACTTGCCCGCCCTCGGTGCCCGCGCGCGGGCCGAGGTCGACAACGTGGTCGGCGATCGCGATCGTCTCCGGCTTGTGCTCCACCACCAGCACGGTGTTGCCCTTGTCGCGCAGTTGCAGCAACAGCTCGTTCATCCTCGCGATGTCGTGCGGGTGCAGGCCAATGGTCGGCTCGTCGAAGACGTAGGTGACATCGGTGAGTGATGAGCCGAGATGGCGGATCATTTTGGTGCGCTGGGCTTCTCCTCCAGAGAGCGTGCCGGATGGCCGGTCGAGGGAGAGATATCCCAGCCCGATCCGCACGAACGAGTCGAGAAGGTGTTGCAGACCGGTGAGCAGCGGAGCCACCCTAGGCTCTTCCAGGCTTCGGACCCATTCGGCGAGGTCGCTGATCTGCATCGCGCACAGGTCGGCGATGTTCCTCCCCTCGATCTTCGAGGACCGCGCCTCCTCGGTGAGCCGGGTTCCGTCGCAGTCGAAGCATTCGGAGAACGTCACCGCCCGCTCCACGAACGCCCGGATATGCGGCTGCATCGCATCGACATCCTTGGACAGGAACGACTTCTGAATCTTCGGAATCAACCCCTCGAACGTCACGTTGACGCCCTCGACCTTGACCTTGGTCGGCTCCTTGTAGAGCAGGTCGTGCAGCTGTTTCTCGGTGAACTTCGCGATCGGCTCGTCCGGGTCGAAGAAGCCGCAGCCGCGGAAGATGCGTCCGTACCAACCCTCCATGCCGTAGCCGGGGATGGTGAGCGCGCCCTCGTTGAGCGATTTGCTCTCGTCGTACAGGGCCGCAAGGTCGAAGTCGGAGACCGAACCCATACCCTCGCAGCGCGGACACATGCCACCGAGTCGGTTGAAGGTTGCCTTCTCGGCCTTGGACTTGCCGCCGCGCTCGATCGTGATCGCACCGCTGGCTCTCACGGTCGGCATGTTGAACGAGAATGCGTTGGGCGAGCCGATGTGCGGCAGCCCGATTCGGCTGAAGAGAATGCGTAGCATCGCATTGGCGTCAGTGGCGGTGCCGACGGTGGAGCGGGGATTCGCGCCCATTCGCTCCTGGTCGACGATGATCGTGGTCGTCAGCCCGTCGAGTACGTCGACCTCGGGGCGCGCGAGGGTCGGCATGAAGCCCTGCACAAAGGCGCTGTAGGTCTCGTTGATCAGCCGCTGCGACTCCGCAGCGATCGTGGCGAACACCAGAGAACTCTTGCCCGAGCCGGAGACGCCGGTGAACACCGTAAGCCGCCGCTTCGGGAGCTCGACGCTCACATCTTTCAGATTGTTCTCGCGGGCACCGTACACGCGGATCAGGTCGTGGCTGTCCGCGCGGTGAATCTCAGGCAACTGCGTGTCCTTACTCGTGGCAACGCACGTGGTCTCCCCTGTTCGCTCCTGGGGAGGCATCCCACTGAGTAGGGATGTACTCGAATCGTTCTCGGACACACCGAGTATTGCAACGGCAACACGCCCATACTGCCGTAGTGTTCCTGCACGTAAAGACCGTCGAACGGAAGGGATTACGCGTGAACTTCTCTCGAGGGACCTTGACAATCGCGGCCCTGGCCGGAGCTGCATCCATCGCTCTCGCACCCGCGGCAACCGCCGCACCCGTCTACGAGATCGGCCCCGTACCGCCGATCGGAACCGTCTACTCGAACAACTTGGTGACGCTCGGCGCGCTGGTCACGCCTACCCCAGCGAACGGGGACGAAACGTCACCCGTCATTCTCGAGATCACCGAACCCGACGGCGAGGTCAATGTTCGATTGATCCCGCTGACCCTCGGGTTCGGAACGGTGGCAACCAGAATCCACGAAGCCGGCCGGTACACGGCCGTGTTCACGTTCAACCCACCGATCGGCGCCGAAGCCGAGGAAACGATCGAGTTCGACGTCGTCCCATCACCCTTTTCGGGAAGCAGCTGACCCTCCCGGTTTCATCGTCGACTCGACATAGTCGGCGAAGGTCTGCGGAAGCCGGCCGGTGAGAGCCTCGACATCGCCGGTCACCACCGCCAGCTCGCCCGCACCGATAGCCGCGTACGAGGTCACCCACCCTTCGACCTCGAACGCGGGCGCGCCGAAGTGGGCACGGGATGCGTAGGCCTCTTCGAGGGTCTCGTTCTCGAACCGCACCGGCCGACCGGTCACCCTCGTGATCGTCTCCGCCGCATCGGCAAGGGTGAACGCTTCGGGTCCGGTCAACCGATAGGTCGCGCCGTCGTGGTCGCCGTTACCGGTCGCGAGGACCGCGGCTGCGGCATCAGCGACGTCGTCGGGCGCCACGGCGGAAACTTTGCCGTTGCCGGCCGGACCGCGGATGACGCCTCGGTCGTCCACCATCAACGGGATCATCGACTGGTACCAGCTGTCCTGCAGGAAGGTGAACTTCAGCCCGCTGCGCCGTATGTGCTGTTCGGTGTAGTAGTGGTCGCGCCCGAACGTGAACGTGCACTCGGGCGCTGCGCCGAGAAACGAGAGGTAGACGATCCGTTCCACCCCGGCATCACGGGCGGCGTCGACCACTGTGGCGTGCTCTTCTCGTCGAGTGGCACTCTCGTGTCCCGAGACGAGAAAGAGCAGTCGGACACCGCGCAGTGCGGCCGTCATCGCGCCTGCATCCGCGTAGGTAGCCACGGCGAAAGTGGAGTCGAAGTGCTCGGCGAGCGGCTCGAGGCGCTGAGAGTTCCGCCCGATCAGGCGGATACCAGCACCGCCGCCCAGCCTCTCGAGTACCTTGCCCCCGATCGAGCCGGTGGCCCCTGTCACTGCGATGGTCATGGCCAGCATTATCCCAGCGCCCTCACCTCTACTCTGGTCCGTATGACTGAACCCGTAGCAACCGCTGACCTGGCAGATGAGATCGGACCTGAGATTCGGAGCTGCGATACGCAGTTCGTCCAGTACGGCGGGCGTGACGTGTTTTCCGGCCCCATCACCACCATCAAGTGCTTCCAGGACAATCTGCTGGTCAAGCAGACACTCAGCGAGCCGGGCAATGGCGGCGTCCTCGTCGTCGATGGTGACGCGAGCGTCCATACAGCGCTGGTCGGAGACATCATCGCCGGACGCGGGGTCGACAACGGGTGGGCCGGAGTGATCGTCAATGGCGCAGTCCGCGACTCGGCGATCCTGAAGACCCTCGACATCGGGGTCAAAGCACTCGGCACCAATCCTCGCAAGAGCACCCAAACCGGTTCGGGCGAGAAGAACGTGCCGGTCGAGATCGGCGGAGTGACATTCAACCCTGGCGAGACCGTCTACAGCGACCAGGACGGCGTCGTCGTCCGCTGATTCGTCGCTTTCGAGGAGGCAGTGATGTCGGACGAGATCCGGTCCAGAGTGGCCGAACTGATGCCTACGGCACGTGACCAACTCGCGACGCTGGTCGGCATGCGTTCGGTGGCCGATCCGCGGCAGTTCCCGCCGGAGGAATGTACTCGCGCGGCCGAATGGGTCAGGGACGCGTTCATCGCAGCCGGAATCGGACAGGTGGACCTGCTGCCGACATCCGACGGATCACTCGCAGTCGTAGGGCACCAACCCGGACCGGAAGGCGCGCCCACGGTCCTGCTCTACAGCCACTACGACGTTCAGCCTCCCGGAGACGAGACACTCTGGGACACAGATCCTTTCACCCTCACCGAGCGGGATGGACGCTGGTACGGCCGTGGTGCGGCCGACTGCAAGGGCAACGTCGTGATGCACCTGCTGGCGCTGCGAGCGCTCGGCACGCCGCTGCCCGTCGGAATCAGGATCGTCGTCGAAGGATCCGAGGAGATGGGCACCGGCGGGCTCGAGAACCTCGTCGAGGCCAGGCCGGAACTGTTCGATGCCGACATGATCCTCATCGGCGATGTCGGAAACGCTGAGGTCGGGAGTCCGACCGTCACGACCACGCTGCGCGGCATCGCGAACGTCGTGGTGCACGTCGAGACCCTTGCCGGAGAGGTGCACTCCGGCATGTTCGGCGGGCCCGCCCCGGACGCGCTCGCAGCGCTCGTACGGATACTCGCCACGCTACGAGACGAGGAGGGAAACACCGTCGTCGACGGTGTGGAATCCGACCAGACGTGGACGGGGGTGGAGTATCCCGAGGCGCAGTTCCGCACCGACGCAGGAGTTCTCGATGGCGTCGGCCTGACCGGTTCGGGATCCGTGTCGGACGCCGTGTGGGCGCAGCCGACCCTGACGATCCTCGGCATCGACTGCCCGCCGGTGGTCGGATCCGCGGCCGCCATCCAACCGCGCGCTTCGGCCCGGCTGAATCTCCGTGTGCCGCCGGGAATGGATCCACAGATGGCACAGGACGCGCTCGCGGCGCATCTCGAGAACGCCGCGCCGTGGGGTGCGCGGGTGACCGTGGAACCCGAAGCGATCGGTTCGCCGTTCCGGGCCGGCGCCGACGGTCCGGGTTACACCGCCCTCGGAGCGGCGATGGAAGAGGCTTTCGGCAAGAAACTTGGAAGCGTCGGGCACGGCGGATCGATCCCACTGTGCAACGTCTTGTCCGCCATGGTGCCGAACGCGGAGATCGCCCTGATCGGGGTGGAGGAACCGCGCTGCCTCATTCACGCACCCAACGAGAGTGTCGATCCGAGCGAAATCCGAAACCTCGCGGTCGCCGAAGCACTGTTCCTGCAGCGATTCGCGACCGTCGACCGTCACGGCTGAGAACTCACCCGCGCGGTCATCCCACCGATCTCCACGACGTCGCCGTCGCGCAACTGCCGGCCCCGCCGCACCTCGACCTCATCGTTCACCGTCACCAGACCGTCGGCGATCACCTCTTTCGCCTCGGCGCCCGACTCGATGAGGTTGGCGAGTTTGAGGAACTGGCCCAGACGGATGGATTCGTCTCGGATCGGCACGGCGTCAGGAGTGTCGGACATGCCTCTATCATCCCTCTCCACCCAAATCGCATCCCGACGGCTCACACTGAACACTGGAAAGTAACCAGTGATCGCGCTCCACCTCTCTCGCCGGGAAGGAAACGCTCGATGGCAGCTAGCACGGAGGCACACCACACGTCGGGGGCCGAGGCGACGTCCGAGCCGGAAGCGGGCAACACCACGCCACGGACCGGGCTTGCTCCGGGCTCGAAGACACGGACCGGGCTTGCTCCGGGCTCGAAGACAAGGCGCGGGCGTGCTCCGGGCTCGAAGAACGCATATCTGCACCAGGTTCCCCACATCTCGGGGCTGATCCTGGGCGTCTTCTCGGTGCTGGTGTTCTTGTGGAGCCTCTCCCCCGTCCTGCGGTACTACATCGATGCGCCGCGGAACTACGTGGACACCTACTATTTCGATGCCCCCGACACGAGCCTTTCCTGGGCGCTCGTGGTCGGCCTGCTCGCGGCGGCATTGGCCAGCCGCAAACGCATCGCGTGGTGGCTGCTCACGCTTTATCTGGCTGTCTTCCTAGCACTCAACGTCGCCGTGGCGATCACAGACCGCAACCCGAACGCAGCAATTGCCGCGGCCGTGCAGTTGGTGGTCATCGGGATCCTCATTGCCGCAAGGCCAGAGTTCTACACACGCGTGCGTCGCGGCGCCGGCTGGAAGGCGCTCGGGGTGCTGCTGGTCGGTTTTGGCGTGGGGACCGTCATCGGCTGGGGCCTCGTCGAACTGTTCCCGGGCTCCCTCGAGGCAGACGATCGCTTCCTGTGGGCGTTCAATCGGGTCACCGCGCTGGCCTCGATAGACAATACGCAGTTTTCCGGCCAGCCCAACGGCTTCGTCAACACGCTGCTCGGCCTGTTCGGCGCACTCGCACTCCTCGCTGCCGTGATCACCCTGTTCCGCTCTCAACGCTCCCACAATGCACTCACCGGCAACGACGAGTCGGCACTGCGCGGGCTCCTGCAGCAGTACGGCGAAGACGACTCACTCGGCTACTTCGCCACCCGCCGCGACAAGGCCGTCGTCTTTGCGCCCAGCGGCAAGGCCGCCATCACCTACCGCGTCGAGATCGGCGTCTGCCTCGCCAGCGGCGATCCGATCGGCGACCCGGAGGCGTGGCCGCATGCGATCGCGGCCTGGCAGGCACTCGCCTCTCGGTACGGTTGGGCGACCGCGGTGATGGGCACCAGCGAAGCCGGTGCTACCGCCTACAACAAGGCGGGTCTCACCGTGCTCCAACTCGGCGACGAGGCCGTCTTGCGGACCCGCGAGTTCAGTCTCAACGGACGTGACATGCGGCAGGTTCGACAGGCCGTCACCCGGGCGCGGCGCCAAGGGGTCAAAGTCCGAATCAGGCGACACCGGGATGTGCCCGCAGAGGAGATGGCGCAGACCATTCGGCTCGCGGACGCCTGGCGCGACACCGAGAACGAGCGCGGATTCTCGATGGCTCTCGGCCGCCTCGGCGACCGCCTCGACGGGGATTGCCTGTTGGTGCAGGCGATCGACGCGGGCGATGAGATAGTCGGCGTCCTCTCGCTGGTGCCCTGGGGTCCGATGGGTGTCTCGCTCGATCTGATGCGCCGCAAACCCACATCGCCCAACGGTGTGGTCGAATTGATGATTACCGAACTCGCTACCACCTCTGAGCAATTCGGCATTACCAAGGTATCGCTGAACTTCGCCGTCTTTCGCTCGGTATTCGCGGAAGGCTCCCGAATCGGCGCGGGGCCCATCTTGCGGATCTGGCGGTCGATCCTCGTCTTCTTCTCACGATGGTGGCAGCTCGAGGCGTTGTACCGATCCAATGTGAAGTATCAGCCCGAATGGGTACCGCGCTACCTGTGCTTCGAAGACAACCGCGAACTGCTGCGCGTCGGATTCGCATCAGCCGTCGCGGAAGGGTTCGTGACTCTGCCGAAGTTCGGCCGCTCCGGAACCCAGGACGCCATCGCGCACACCGGCACTCACGCATCGGTCCCCGCGGCGCTGGTCGCGGCGGAGGGACTGCGCGCGGATGGCAGCGCACCCCACGAAGTACTCCGGCCGACGCCGATCGGCCCGAAACGTCCCGAGCAGGTGCGCGTGCGACTCGACAAACTCGAGGCCTTCGCCGAGGCGGGCATCGACGCGTACCCGGTCGCCTATCCGCCGACCCACACCGTGGCAGCAGCGTCGAAGTCCCCGGAGGGCACGACGGTTCGCATCGCCGGCCGCTTGCTCCGGATCCGCGACTACGGCGGTGTCGTATTCGTGGTGATTCGGGACTGGTCGGGTGACATCCAGATTCTCGTCGACGAGGCGAGGGTCGGTACCGATCGCATCCGTGCGTTTGCCACCGAGTTCGACCTCGGCGACCTGGTCGCAGTGGCCGGTGTCATCGGATACAGCCGCCGTGGGGTGCTGTCGCTGCTGGCGAACGAGTGGCGCATCACCGGCAAGTGCCTGCATCCGCTACCCGACAAGTGGAAGGGCCTGTCGGACCCGGAGACTCGCGTACGACAGCGGTACATCGACCTCGCAATCAATGTCAAAGCCCGGCGTCTCCTCGAGGCCCGCAGCGCAATCGTCAAGTCGCTTCGTGACTCCCTCGGAAGCCGCGGATTCCTCGAAGTGGAGACGCCGATTCTCCAGCAGGCACACGGCGGCGCCCATGCAGCACCGTTCCTGACCCATATCAACGCCTACAACCTCGACCTGTACCTGCGGATTGCACCGGAGCTGTACCTCAAACGCCTGTGTGTGGCGGGTGTGGAGAAGGTCTTCGAGATCGGCCGCGTGTTCCGCAACGAGGGCGTCGACTACAAGCACAACCCGGAGTTCACCATCCTCGAGGCGTACGAGGCGCACAGCGATTACGAGAAGATGATGGTGCTGTGCCGAGAACTCATTCAGGCAGCGGCCAGGGCCGCGCACGGACGTGAGGTGGTCAAGCGACCCGGACCGGGCGGCACCTTGATCGAGGTGGATATCTCCGGCGAGTGGCCGGTAAAGACCATGCATCAGGCTATTGCGGACAAGATCGACGCCGATGTCTCACCCACTACTCCGCTCGCGGACCTGCAACGGTTCTGCGATGAATACGAGATCCCCTACCAGACCACCTGGGACGCTGGGGAGGTCGCGCAGGAGATGTACGAACACTTGGTTGAGAACCACACCGAGTTCCCCACCTTCTACACGAACTTCCCGACGTCGATGTCGCCGCTGACGCGCCCCCATCCCACAATCCCGGGGGTGGCGGCCAAGTGGGATCTGGTGGCGTGGGGCATCGAACTCGGTACGGCCTACAGCGAGTTGACGGACCCGGTGGATCAGCGCAGGCGACTCACCGAGCAGTCCATGCTCGCCGCAGGCGGCGACGAAGAGGCGATGGACCTCGACGAGGATTTCCTGGAAGCCCTCGAGCACGCCATGCCTCCGACCGGCGGACTCGGCGTGGGTGTTGATCGGGTGGTTATGCTCATCACCGGTGGCAGCATCCGCGAGTCTCTCGCCTTCCCGCTGGCCAAGCCCAAGCAATGATGTACCGAAGTCACTGCACTTTGGTTAGCGATGGTTCCACGTGAAACCTCCAGGGGAAACCATTCTGGGGGTGCATGTGGTGGTTGACGGCAAGGGCCCACCGGTCGTTCTATACGGCGGCCTCGGCGGAAACTGGTTCGACTGGGACGGAGTCGCAGCGCAACTGTCCCGCGATCACCGAGTCGTTCGGATCGACCGTCCGGGGTACGGCCTGAGTCCGACGTCGAATGAACCGCCGACTGTCCAGGGCGAGGCACAGCGTATCCGTGCTGTGCTCGCCCAACTCGCCATCACCGAGCCGGCGATCGTCGTAGGTCACTCACTCGGCGGGATCTATGCCGAGGCATTCGCGCGTCTATACCCCCGGCAGACGTCGGCGGTGTTGCTACTCGATGCGACCGTTCCGAAACGGCGGCGCCTGCTCGTACCCACACGGTGGCGGGTGGAGACCGGCCGACGGATCGCTCATGCCGCCAGCCTCGCGGGGCTCCAGCACGCACTCGGCCCGGGTGTGTACCGCCTGCTGAATCATTCGAAGCCGCCCGACGGGATACCACCACCCATGCAGGCGTGGATCGATCGCGTCGTCCGCGAGCCCGCCTACCTCGAGGCCTCGATCGTGGAGAACGCGTCGTATCCCGAGCTCGTTCACCAACTGCTCGATTTACGTGAGGGAACGATGCTCACCGCACCGGTCGTCGTCGCGGCTGCCGACTCCGCCAGCCGGACACCGTGGGGGTGGGTGTGGATCAGGACGCAGCAACGTTTCGCGGAGGCCCTCGGCGCAGACTTCCGGGTGGTGCGGCCCGCGAAGCACCACGCCATGATCGACCAACCGGACCAGATCGCGGCACTGGTGAGGGGCCTGTCGGGGTGATGCGCACTGCGTCGGCTCTCACGTGGCATCGTGTTCGGCGTGCAACTGCTACTCATCCGCCACGCGCTGCCCGAACTGGTCGCCACGTCCGACGGCCACGCGGACCCCGCGCTGACAGAGGAAGGCCACGCCCAGGCCGCGCGCCTGCCCGCAGCACTGGCCCCGTATCGCATTGCGCGGATAGCAAGCAGCCCGCAGCGCCGGGCAATCGAGACCGCGGCTCCCCTGGCCGACGCACTGAACCTGCCCGTCACCGAGCACCTCGGCCTCGCCGAATACGACTACGGCCTCGGCGTCTATATCCCGTTTCACGAAGCCGAGGCCCGCGTCCCCGAGACTTTCGCCCGGATCCGGGCCGGACATTTCCCGGACTTCGTCGATCCCGAGGCGTTCCGGAACCGGGTGTTCGAGGCGATCGAGAAAATCGTCGACGATTCCGACCACGAGGACACCGTCGCGGTGTTCGCGCACGGCGGCGTCATCAACGTTTACCTGCAGGAACTCCTCGGACTCGACCGTCCGCTGGTGTTTCCGATCGAGTACGTATCGCTGACCCGGATACTCGTCTCACGCACTGGCGCACGCCGGGTCGCGTCGGTCAACGAGACCGGTCACATTCGAGACATGTTGCGGCGGTAGGCCGCTAAGACTGGCCGAGTCGGGCGCCGAACCACTCCAAGGTGTGGGACCAGGCTCCGGCCGCGGCGTCGGGGTTGAACACAGCCGGACGATCGTCGCAGTTGAAGCCGTGGTCGGCGTCGGGGTACCGCACGATTTCGGTGGCCACCGCCGCGTTCGCTGCCGCCTTGCGCAACTCCTCGACATCCGTGACGGGGATTCCCTTGTCGCGGTCTCCGAACAAGCCCAGCCACGGGGTTTGCAGGTCTGCCGCGACCTCGAGCATCGACCGATAGCCGAAACGACCCTGGCTGATTCCACCGCCGTAGTACGTAGCCGCCGCCCCGAGCTCACGCCGCACAGCAGTGTGGAAGGCGACGGTTCCGCCCATGCAGAAACCCACGATTGCCGTGTCGAGGGGAGCGATCGATGCCGCCGCGAGCACCTCGATTGCGGCGTCGACGTCCTCGTCGATGGCCGTGGCCTCGAGCTTGCCCATCAACGGCATAGCGGTTTCGAGGTCGTCGTATGCCACCACCGGGTCGCCACTTCGATGGAACAGGTGCGGTGCGACAGCGTGGTATCCGGCGCTAGCGAAGCGACGACAGACGTCGGTGATGTGCTCGGTGACGCCGAACGCTTCCTGGATGACAACGACGCCCCCGCGGGCCGGTCCGTTGGGCGTGATACTGGTCACTGGTGCGGTCACGGAATCCAACGTACGCGAATTCGAGACAACGCCCTCGGGAAGCGCAGCGCTCACGAAGCGCGGAGCCGGGAGAGATACCGCATCACCCGTGCGTCATCCCAGTCGTGTGCCTCACGCAGACCGTCCGCGATCGTCGCAAGATACACCGGCGCCGGTGGATTGCGGTCCACCATGTCGCCGCGCGCCCAGGTCGTGAACGTGCACATCTTTGCTCCCGCGTGGTCTCCGAGCGCGACCACGCGGTCGTAGCACTCCGGCTCCTGCGCGTGAATGTCCTCGAACTGCTCTTGCGTCACAAGGAAGGCGCGAGCCGCCACGGTTCCTGGAGCGTCGGGGTCATAGAACGCTCGACCACCACCCCACACCCTCGATACTCCAGCGAAGAATATGGACCCGGGTATCTCCAACGGCATCGACCCGCGTGGCGCGCTCGGATCACGCGCCCCCGGATTCGTGTGACGGCCACCCGCCGGGCGCCCGCCCTGCAGGTAGCACGCCAGTCGCGACGTCGCCATGTTCGACCCATAGCTGACGTACCAGATCAGCACACCTCTGACCGTACCCCGTCCGACCGCGGACACCCGCTCGCCGTTAGAGCTGTGACCACACGGTAGGCAATCACTACTCCAGCAGGAGGCCTGCGCCCTATGGGCCAGGGGGCGGTGGTGGCGGTGGGAGTTGCGGAAACTGAATCTGCGGCAGCGGGATCACCGGTAGCGGAATGTCCGGTAATCCGGGAATGAGTGGGGCGGGTGCCGGTTCCGGCTCGGGAGGCGGGACTTGCTCACCCTCATCCGTCTGAGGCGGGACTTGTGCGCCCTCACCCGATGGACCCGGAACGATATCCGGCTCCGTGGTCGGGGGGATTACCACCTGCGTCGTCGGTGAGGGCAGTGGGGACGGTGTCGCTACTGGCGCTTCTGGGGCTGGAAGCACCACTTGTGGCGATTGTGCCGGTGGCGGCGCCACGGCGATCGGTGCCGAAGTTTCCGGCTCGGTCACCACAACTTGCGGCGACTGGTTCGACCCCGAACTCGAATTCGCGGCGAGACCCAGACCTATCCCAACCACGACAAGGACAGCCACGCCGCCCCCTACCATGACGGAACGTCTTCGCCACGGGTTCGTGGTGTCTGCGGAAATCGGCGGAGAGGAAGCGCTCTCCACGAACGGTGGCTGCACCGGATCGGATTCCGACTCGGCCAGCAGAGCTGCGCCCTCGGCCGCTACACGTTCGGGTTCGTTCGGAACGATAACCGGGAGCTCGAGAGCAGACTCCATCACCGAAGTGACCAGTGGAAGGTGTGCGCCGCCACCGATCAGCACGACGGCGTTCGGTGTGCGTCCCGAGCGGCCGATCACTTCACGGACCAGAATCATCGATTCTTCGACAGAGTCTTCGATAAGTGAATCGAAACTGCTCGACGAGAGCACCAACAGACCGCCTGCACCAGGTGTGCACGCCGTGCCGCCGATCGACAATTCCTCCTTGGCCTCCCGGCACTGAGTCTCGAGTGCTCGCGCGGCGCTCTCGTCGGCCGGCTGGTCGATGTGGTGCAGTGCAAGTTGGCGGTCGCGGATCAGCTGGTCGAAGAGTTCACCGCTGATCTGGCCTGTGCGAGCCGCGCTCAATATCGTTCCGGTAGATCGATCGACCATCGTAACGGTCAGGCCGGAACTGCCCAGGTCGTAGAACAGCAGGGTCGAGTGGCCCCCGAGCTCTCCCGACTCTTCGAGTTTCCGCATCGCGGCGATCACTTCGGGGACCAGGCGATAGTTGTCGATCTGTTGACGCTCCAAGGCGGCCCGTACAGCACCGGCCTGAGCCTCGTTCTGGTAGGCGATGCCTATCGCCTGTACTGGTTCTTGGTCCGCCTTCTCGGCGAGCAGTGATCCGATGCTCGCGGCCGCCAGCTCTTCCGAGCGCGCGCGGTTTGCACCCACGGTCACCGAATCGGCGCCCGACCCCCGGTACGTCAACCGCACGGCGCTGGCACCGACCGACACACCGACTACCGAACTCATGGGACCGAGAGTATCCCCGTTCGACTACGTACGAAGTCGCTGCACGTCAGGGTGGAAACAGACCGGTCCGGCTTCCGAAGTTGAGCCCAGACGCGCGAAACAGCTGCTACCCCTAGGAAACCGGTTTCAGCGGATGGATCGCCGGCGCACCCGCGAGGTGCTCACCGAAGAGGCCGGCCGCCGACTGGAAGTGTGGCGACTTCATGTGCGCATCGATGGCAGCCTGGCTCGCCCATACCTCGACGATGACGAAGGTACCGGGCTGCGAGCCGGATTCGAACAATTCATACGACACGCACCCCTCCTCATTGCGGCTCTCCGCAGCGAGCGAGGACAAGCCGTCACGGACGGTGTCCTCAGACCCAGGCTTTGCAGGGATGGTCGCGACAACGCGCAGATCTGACATCGACTCCTCTTTCTGATACCACTCTCCGAATCCCACCTGATAGCACGTACACGTAATCACAGTTGCGGTAGCGAAGAAACCCGAAAGCGAAGAAACCGAAGCGGAATCGAGCTACCGGCAGGAGAGCAAGGTCATCAGCGAGACCAACGGATGAGGTACTCACGTTCTGCGGCGGTGATTCGGCGCAGTCGCTGAGCATCGACATCTGCCACGGCCAACTGGGTGGTACCCGTGACCGCGGGCGGGTCTGTGAGTGCTGCCCGCGCGCCACGCACCTCGTAGCCGATTGTGAAATCGACGGCTCGGTGTTTGGCGATCCACATCGTGATTCGCAGCGGGCTGTCGGAATGGTGCAGCGGGCGCCGGTACTGGAGGTGGATGTCGGCGATGAAACTGCTGGTGATGAACGACGCGTCCCCAGGGCCCTCGCTGAGCAACCAGTCGATCCGGGCCTCTTCGAGCAGCGTCACCATCCGCGCATGATTGATGTGCTCGAAGGCATCCATATCGGACCAGCGGACGGGAACGAAAGCGTCGTAGCCGACTTGGGCGGAGGTAACCGGTGCAGAGGTATCAGTCATACCGGCAGCATTCCCTACCTTCTGGTCCCCAGTCGCCGTCAGCCCGGCTCACGCCTTACTGCTCAGCCAATTCCGCAGCCATGTCGTCGCTGATGCGCCCGAAGAGTCGACGGCGTAGCGCGTGTAATCCTGGTGCGCATTCGACTGGTAGAACTGCTCGAGATCGTCGATGCGGCTCTCGTTCGATTCCTCGTCCAACTGGGCCATCAGTGTCGGCATACCCCCGGCGGCCATCAAGTCGTTCCAGATGGTGAGGAGTTCCTGCTGATACCGGCCGAGCAGCTCCCACGTCGGATCCGAAGCCTGCGCGAGGAAACCTGCCAGCCGGGTGACGAAATCGTCCTGGGGTGTGGAGCAGTACAGATCGCCGGGAGCGCAGAAGGTGCGTGTGTTCTGACTGACCCAGCCGAACCCGCCCACGCGCGGCCCACCGGCGCCACTACCGGCGACTGGCGGACCGATCAAGGCGTCAGTCGGCGACCGCCGCGGATCGGACAGCAGCCCGACTGCCGCAATTCGAGACGGTGGGACAACACCGAGGCCGGTACCGATCTCGGCGGCAAGATCACCGGCAGCGTCTGCGCCCTGGCTGTAGCCGATGATTGCGAAGTCAGTGTTGCCGCATCGCTTCGCGGAATCTTCGAGGATCCAGCGCGCGTTGTCTACGGCCTGAGCCTTGGACGCGCCGTAGACCTCGGACTCCCACGGGAACGCCGTGGCCGCATAGGTCACATAGTCGACCTTCACCGAGGAGGGGAGACCATCGGTAACCGCAGACAACATGCCTGGCCGCGGCTTTGAGTCCGTTGAGGTTTCCCATGTACCCGGAATGGCGATCACCTGGAGGTTCGGGCAAGCCGGGGCGGCCTGCGCTGTACCGACCGATGCGACCGACCCGAACACCGCCGCAATGCTTGCTCCCAGCGCAACAAATGATCTCTTCACGACCATGAACGCTCCACTTGTTCGATCCAGGCAGTCACATTCCCGTGACCACGAGCCGCTACGTTCCCTCTCGCCCTCTCGCACAAGGCCGACGAGCCCCTGACAAGGAGAACTTGCCAAAGTGATGTTCGAGTCGATGCGCGATCGGTAACTAAACGTTACCGGAGCGATCTGGGCAGCGATCCGAATATGTCAACTTTTGACCAAAATGGGCGCCGCCGGACTTCCGGCGACGCCCACTACTGAAGCCTCAGTGCTTCTCGACTTCGATCAGGAACCGAAGCCCGAACTGCCGCCTCCGCCACCCGGATCGGTCGGTACGGGATCGACCGGACCGGGCACGATCAGTTCTCGAGGTGCCGAATCCGAATCGACGAAGCCTGCGGATCCCTCGAACTCCGCTGTGACGCTGTAGGTACCGGAGCTGTAGAAGGTTGCCGGTAACGTCGCAACGCCGTTCACCACATCGACCGTGCCCAGCGACGTGTTGCCGAGCTTGAATCGAACCGTGCCGTTCGCATTCGCCGGATCGACCCTGGCCGTCAGAATTACCGGGCTGCCCTTGGTCACCGTGCCGACCGGATCGAGCACGGTTGTGGTGGAAACATCCCCCGGCGGCGCCTCGGTGACACTGACCGGGAAGGCAGGCGAGACCGATCCCGCGAAGCCGTCCGTGCCGGAGTACCGCGCGACGACCCGGTGGGTTCCGACCCCGGTGAACGTGTACGGCGCGATCGCGGAGCCATCGGTTCTGACCTCGGCAGTCAGCGTCTGGCCGTCGACCTCGAACTCCACAGTGCCACCCTGAACGGCCGGCGTGATCTGCGCTGCCAGGTTGACGTCCTCCCCGACGTGGGCCCTCACCGGCGATGTCACCTCGATACTGGTGTCCGCTTCGGAGGCACTCACGTTGATGGTCAGTGGCTCCGACGTCGACGCGGAATATCCAGCGGCTCCGAGGAACTCCGCCGTGACCGTATGGTCGCCGTTGAGGTCGAAGGCATGGGAGATCGACGCCTCGCCACCGACCACATCGACGGGATCACCGATCGCCGTCACACCGTCCCGGAACTGTACGGTTCCGCCGCCGGGAGCTGGGTCGATATTCGCGGTCAGCGTGACGGGCGCACCGTTCAGCGCTGCCGCAGGGCCCGAGAGGCTGGTGGTGGTCTCTTGATCAGGCGCGATGATGTTCACCGAGCCAAGCGGACCGGCGCCCGCATTGAGCGATGCGTTCTTGTTGTTTCGTGGCGTGCAGCGCGTGGGCGCCCAGGCGGTGATCCCGGCCTTCGCCTTGGGAAGGAACGTCAGGAAGTTCTTGCTGTTGTCCCACTCGCCGGCGTCACCGTCTGTGCGCAGCTTGATGTCGACGTTGCCGGACGGGCCCGCCTTCAGCTTGAGCTTGACCTTCGGGAGCTGAAAGTAGGTGTAGCCGTCGGGGGTGTTGTTCCCATCGACGTCCCTACCGGTCGCATTGACTTTGATGCCGCCCTCGCTGTTGGTGCTCGAGTTGGGACCGTTGCCGATGGTCCGATTGTTGCCCGACAGCCGCAAGTACGCGCCGTTCGAGTCGACGTCACCATTCCCATTGATCCGCAGAACGTTCGGAGCGGTACCACTGAGCCCGACCGAGGTGGCGGGAACCACGTCTGCGTCCAACAGTGTGGCGTTCTGCGGGACCTCCATGTCGATCTTGATCCGCGACACGTTTTCGATCGTGGCGATCGATGCGGAGCCGGGGAAGCCGATGGGGCTCGGCTGGAGGGTCACCTCGAACTCTTCACCGGCGTCGACGCTTGCCGGTGCTTCGACTACGACCGATGCGCTCTGCGTCTCCGTCATCGGATCTATCAGCGAGACCGACGGCTTGACTTGGCAAGTGTTCTTGAATGTGGTGGTCGTGGTCTCGGCCTGAGCGGGTGTCCCGCTCAGCATGGTGGCACCGACGAGAGCGCCGATGCTGATCGGGGCGGTCAGCCGACGCATTCCGCTTTTCTTCACTACTTCTCCTGACATGGTGGGTAGACCGCTGGTTCTCCTGCCCGCCCCGGGTGTGCACTTCTCACACCCGGGGCGGGCAGTGGACCGATCAGCCTCCGAGGGAACCCGTGCTGACGCTGCCGGGGCCGCCCGGATCAGAAGGGCCGCCCGGGTTGGAAGGATCACCCGGATCGACCACCGCCAACACGGCAGGCCCGGATACCGAGTCCGCGAAGCCTTCGCCGGCAACGAAGTTCGCGGTCACCACGTAGGTGCCCGCCGCACCGAAGGTGTGCGTCAGGGTCGCGACCCCGCCCACCACGTCCGCCGTGCCGAGCACCTCGGTGCCGGCCTTGAACTCCACGGTTCCGTTCGCCGTGTTCGGGGCGACGGTGGCCTCGAAACTCAACGGCTCCCCGACCTCGGTCTCACCGATGACATTCAGCGCCGTGGTGGTCTCGGTGCGCGCCGGCTCCGGATCCGTCACGGTGACGGGGAAGCCGGCAGAAGTCGACGGTGTGTACCCGGCTGTTCCACTGAACTCGGCGACCACGTTCGCGGTGCCTGAGGCACCGAAGGTGTACGGCAGCACCGCGACACCATCGCCCGTCCCGACCGCAGCGGCGCCGACCTCGACACCGTTGACGACGAAGATCACGTCACCGCCGCTGGGAATCGGCAACACAGTAGCGGCAAGGTTGACCGGGGTGCCCGCCACAGCGGTCACCGGCTCGATCACCGTGGTGGTGGTATCCCAGTCCGGGTCGTTCACCGTGACGTCGACGGGCGCGGAGGTCGAGCCGATGTTGCCGGGCGCACCGAGGAATTCGGCGACGATGCTGTATGTCGCGGACTCCGGGAAGCTGCGGGTGAGGCTGGCTGTGCCGTTCTCCACGTTGACAGGGGCACCGTAGTTGGCGCCGTTGACCTTGAACTGGATCTGCCCCTGGGCATTAGCCGGGGTCACCGTCGCGGTAGCAACCACGTCCTCACCGACGAGGACCGGATTCGGCGACACCTGCAGTTCGGTCACGGTGTCGGCGGTGACATCGATGGTCTGCGGTGCAGACGTCGAGCTGTAGAAACCTCCATCAGCAAGGAATTCCGCGGTCACTTCACGCACGCCCGCAATGTCGAACGTGTGCGTCAGGGTTGCCCGCCCGTCGACCACATCGACCGGGGCACCGATATCGGTCCCACCGTCCTTGAACTGAATCCGCCCGGACGCAACGGCAGGATCAACCGACGCGACCAACTCGACCGGAACACCCGTCTTCGCCGTCGCCGGCACTTGCAGGCTGGTCGAGGTGGTCACCACTGGATCGTCCACCCGGACGAACACCCCGAAGTTCTTGTCGCCCCGGTCTGCACCGAACCAGGCATGCACGTTGACCAGCGCGCCGCTGTCGTACACCCCGAAGTCCATGTCCTCGGGCACCCGATACGTCGCCTCGAGTGTGACTTCCTCGTTGTCGTCCACCACAAACCCGCCGACAAGGAGGGTGCAGTCGCTCTTGCACCTCGCGGTCACCCCGCCGTCGGAGTTGAAGTTGAGGTCCGCCTTGTTCCACGAGTTGTCGTACCGGACCTTGACGCTGTCACGGATCAACTCGAACCCGGCCGGCGGAACATCCCGAATCTTTTCGATCGCCAAAACGATCCCGTTGTTGCGGTGCTTGACCGTGGTCTTGTACGTGATGGTGTCACCGGGGTGCACCACGTTGTCGCCGACGACCTCTTTCGTCAGCTGCAGCTGATCCTCTTTGTAGGTGTTGCTCGACGGTGGTGGGGGCTCGGCACCAGCCGTACCGGAACCGACCACGATCATTCCCGCCGCGGCGATGCCCGCTACCAGCGGTGCCGCGATTCTGCGCAGGGTTGACGAACGCAAGAATCCTCCTCAAATTTCCCGCCCCTCCGACCTGAGCGGGGGTGACGCCGGTCGCGTCGCCAGGGAGAGTAACCGCCGCCGAGCGGCACCGCAGCGTTTTTGGTCAATGGTCCAGAAAGACCCAGGTCGAAGACGGATCCTTGCCGCCCACCCGAACGTGCCGCGCAACGCTGCGAGACGCAACGAGGTGAGCGAACGTTCGGACATCAACTATCAACGAGAAGTGGGCGCCGCCGGATTTCCGGCGACGCCCACTACTGAGGACTCAGTGCTTCTCGGCTGCGATCAGGAACCGAAGCCCGAGCTGCCGCCTTCACCACCCGGATCGGTCGGTACCGGATCGACCGGGCCGGGCACGATCAGTTGCTGAGGCGCCGCAGCTGAATCGACGAAGCCCGCGGATCCCTCGAACTCCGCTGTGACGCTGTAGGTACCGGAGTTCTGGAAGGTTGTCCACAGAGTCGCAATGCCGTTCACCACGCCCACCGTACCCAGCGGAGTGTTGCCGAGCTTGAATTGAACCGTGCCGTTCGCGTTCGTCGGATCGACCCTCGCCGTCAGCGCCACAGGGATGCCCTTGATCACCGTGCCGACCGGATCGATCGTGGTTGTGGTGTCAACATCCCCCGGCGGTGCCTCGGTGACACTGACC
This sequence comes from Rhodococcus sp. WMMA185, assembly GCF_001767395.1. Lineage (NCBI taxonomy): Bacteria > Bacillati > Actinomycetota > Actinomycetes > Mycobacteriales > Nocardiaceae > Rhodococcus > Rhodococcus sp. WMMA185. The sequence goes on from NZ_CP017014.1 coordinate 3,924,144, forward strand.
GGGAAGGCAGGCGAGACCGATCCCGCGAAGCCGTCCGTGCCGGAGTACCGCGCGACGACCCGGTGGGTTCCGACGCCGGTGAACGTGTACGGCGCGATCGCGGAGCCATCGGTTCTGACCTCGGCAGTGAGCGTCTGGCCGTTGACCTCGAACTCGACGGTGCCGCCCTGAACGGCCGGCGTGATCTGCGCGGCCAGGTTGACGTCCTCCCCGACGTGGGCCCTCACCGGCGATGTCACCTCGATACTGGTGTCCGCTTCGGAGGCACTCACGTTGATCGTCAGTGGCTCGGACGTCGACGCGGAATAGCCTGCGGCTCCGAGGAACTCCGCCGTGACCGTATGGTCGCCGTTGAGGTCGAAGGGATGGGAGATCGACGCCTCGCCACCGACCACATCGACGGGATCACCGATCGCCGTCACACCGTCCCGGAACTGTACGGTTCCGCCGCTGGGGGCTGGGGCAACGTTCGCGGTCAGTGTGACGGGCGCACCGTTCAGCGCTGCCGCAGGCCCGGAGAGGCTGGTGGTGGTTTCTTGATCAGGCGCGATGATGTTCACCGAGGCCAGCGGACCGGCGCCCGCGTTGAGCGATGCGTTCTTGTTGTTTCGTGGCGTGCAGCGGCTTGGCGCCCACGCGGTGATCCCCACGGCCTTCGCCTTGGCGAGGAACGTCAGGAAGTTCTTGTTGTGGTTCCAGTCGCCCGCGACACCGTTTGCGCGCAGCTTCACCTCGACGGTGCCGGACTGTCCCGCAATCAGCCGGAGTTTGACCTTCGGGAGCTGAAAGTAGGTGAAACCGTTGGAGGTCTTGTTCCCATCGACGTCCTTGCCCGTCGCTTTCACCTGGATGCCGCCCGTGCTGTCGGTGCTCGAGTTGGGGCTGTTTCCGATCGTCCTGTTGTTGCCCGAGAGCCGCAGGATGTTGCCCTCGTTATCCAGGTCGCCGTCCGAGTTGATGCGCAGGATGTTCGGAGCGGTGCCGCTGAGTCCGGCCGAGGTGCCGGGGACGATCTCCTTGGACAGGAGGGTCGCGTTGTCCGGAACGTACATATCGATTTTGATCCGCGACACGTTTTCGACGGTGGCGATCGATGCGTCGCCGGGGAAGCCGATCGGGCTCGGCTGAATGGTCACCTCGAACTCTTCACCGGGATCGACACTTGCCGGTGCTTCGACTGTGACCGCGTTGTTTTGCGACTCGTTGATCGGATCTACCACCGACACCGACGGCGTCACGCGGCACGTGGTCTTGAAATTGGTAGTCGTGGTCTCGGCTTGAGCGGGTATCCCGGTCAGCATGGTGGCGCCGACGAGAGCGCCGATGCTGATCGGGGCTGTGAGCCTGCGTATTCCGCTTTGCTTCACTACTTCTCCTGACATGGTGGGGTGGCACGCTGGGTCTGGACCCGCCCCCGGATGCACTTCTCACACCCGGGGCGGGCAGTAGACCGATCAGCCTCCGAGAGATCCCGTACTGGGGGGTTCGGGCGGATCGCTGGGCTCGGTCACCGCCAACACGGTGGGACCGGACGCCGAGTTAGCGAAGCCCTCGCCGGCAACGAAGTTCGCGGTCACCACGTAGGTGCCCGCCGCACCGAAGGTGTGCGTCAGGGTCGCGACCCCGCCCACCACGTCCGCCGTGCCGAGCACCTCGGTGCCGGCCTTGAACTCCACGGTTCCGTTCGCCGTGTTCGGGGCGACGGTGGCCTCGAAACTCAACGGCTCCCCGACCTCGGTCTCACCGATGACATTCAGCGCCGTGGTGGTCTCGGTGCGCGCCGGCTCCGGATCCGTCACGGTGACGGGGAAGCCGGCAGAAGTCGACGGTGTGTACCCGGCTGTTCCACTGAACTCGGCGACCACGTTCGCGGTGCCTGAGGCACCGAAGGTGTACGGCAGCACCGCGACACCATCGCCCGTCCCGACCGCAGCGGCGCCGACCTCGACACCGTTGACGACGAAGATCACGTCACCGCCGCTGGGAATCGGCAACACAGTAGCGGCAAGGTTGACCGGGGTGCCCGCCACAGCGGTCACCGGCTCGATCACGGTCGTGGTGGTACCCCAATCGGCGTCGTTCACGGCGACGTTGACAGGCTCCGAAGTCGAGCCGATGTTGCCCGGCGCACCGAGGAATTCGGCGACGACACTGTACGTCCCCGCCTCCGGGAAGGAACGAGTGAGGCTGGCCGTGCCGTTCACCACGTTGACCGGCGCACCGTCATTGGCGCCGTTGACCTTGAACTGGATCTGCCCCTGGGCATTAGCCGGGGTCACCGTCGCGGTAGCAACCACGTCCTCACCGACGAGGACCGGATTCGGCGACACCTGCAGTTCGGTCACGGTGTCGGCGGTGACGTCGATGGTCTGCGGTGCAGACGTCGAGCTGTAGAAACCTCCATCAGCAAGGAATTCCGCGGTCACCTCACGCACACCGGCCGTCTCGAACGTGTGCGACAAACTCGCGCGCCCGTTCACCACATCGACCGGAGCGCCGATATCGGTCCCACCGTCCTTGAACTGAATCCGACCGGACGCAGCCGAGGGGTCGACCGTCGCAACCAATTCGACCGGAGCACCCAGTTCGGCCGTCGCCGGCACCGACAGTGCCGTCGACGTACGCGTCACCGGATCATCCACCCGGACGAACACCCCGAAGTTCTTGCTGCCCCGGTCACCGGACCAAGTCCTGACCGAGACCTTCGCGCCGCTGTCGTACTCCCCGAAGGCCATGTCGTCAGGGACGCGGTACTTCGCCTCGAGGGTGATCTTCTCGTTGTCGTTGAGGTCGAACCCGCCGACAAGGAGAGTGCAGTCACTCTTGCATTCCGCGGCCACCCCACCATCGGTCTTGTATTTGAGATTCGCCTTGTTCCAGGAGTTGTCGTACCGGACCTTGACGCTGTCCCTGATCAACTCGAATCCAGCCGGCGGATAGTCCCGGATCCAGGGGAGTGACAACCGGATCCCGCCGCCGTTGTGACTGACCGTGGTCTTGTAGGTGACGGTGTCACCGGGATGCACCACGTTGTCGCCGACGACCTCTTTCATCAGCCTCAGCCGACCGTCGTTGAGGGTATTGCTCGATGCCGGCGGCGGCGCTTCGGCACCAGCCGTACCGGAACCGACCACGATCAGTCCCGCCGCGGCGATGCCCGCAACCAGCGGTGCCGCGATTCTGCGCAGGGTTGACGAACGCAAAAAATCCTCCTCGAATCTCACACCGCTCCGACCTGGGCGGGGCTGACGACGGTCGCGTCGCCAGGGAGAATAGCCGCTAACGAGCGCCACCGGAGCATTTCTGGTCATTTGTCCAGAAAAACCTGGTCAAACGTTCAAAACTGTGGTCCTGCACACACCAAAAGCCCGATCTCACTCCACTTTTCGAGTGAAATCGGGCCCTGGTCCGAAAGTGCTGGAAGCCTTCCTCGGATCAGCGCTGTGGTGCGCTGGTCGGCACGATCGGCGCAGGCAACGCCGTCGAACCCTCGAGGAATTCATCTACCGCCGCCGCTGCGGAACGGCCCTCGGCGATGGCCCACACGATCAGGGACTGTCCACGTCCCATGTCTCCGGCCACGAATACGCCGTCGACGTTGGTTGCCCACTTGTCTGTGCGGGCGACGTTGCCGCGCTCGTCGAAACCGACACCGAGATCGGTGAGCAGACCCGGCTTCTCAGCACCGACGAAGCCCATCGCCAGCAGAACCAGATCAGCCTCGATCTCGAAGTCCGAGCCCTCCACCTTCTCGAAGCGACCCGACTTCATCTCGACCTCGTGGGCTATGAGCGCAGTCACTTTGCCGTCGCTGCCGACGAACTTCTCCGTATTGACGGAGAACAGCCGCTCTCCGCCCTCCTCGTGGGCGGACGCGACGCGATACATCAGCGGGTACATCGGCCACGGCGTCTGCTCGGCGCGGGTCTCGGGGGGCCTCGGCATGATCTCGAACTGGTGAACACTCACCGCACCCTGACGGTGCGAGGTACCCAGGCAGTCCGCGCCGGTGTCGCCACCGCCGATGATCACAACCTTCTTGCCCTGCGCGGTGATGGTGGGTTCCTCGAAGTCACCCAACTGTACTCGGTTGGCGATCGGAAGGAACTCCATCGCCTGATGGATGCCGTCCAACTCGCGGCCGGGGATCGGAAGATCACGAGCGACGGTGGCACCACCGGCCAGAACGACGGCGTCGAACTGTTCCCGCAGCGCGTCCGCGGTGATGTCGACGCCCACGTTGACACCCGTCCGGAAGACGGTGCCCTCGGCCTTCATCTGATCCAGACGGCGATCGATGTGGCGCTTCTCCATCTTGAACTCGGGGATCCCGTAACGCAGCAGTCCGCCGATGCGGTCATCGCGCTCGAAGACGGTGACCATGTGGCCCGCACGAGTAAGTTGCTGTGCGGCAGCGAGACCCGCGGGTCCGGAACCGACGATGGCCACCTTCTTGCCTGTCGAGCGGGTGGGATGCACCGGCTTGACCCAGCCTTCGTCGAACGCCCGGTCGATCAGTTCGACCTCGACCTGCTTGATCGTGACCGGGTCCTGGTTGATACCCAGGACACAGGACGCCTCACAAGGTGCCGGGCACAGCCGTCCGGTGAAATCCGGGAAGTTGTTCGTCGCATGCAGGCGCTCGATGCCGTCGCGCCAGCGGTCCTGATACACCAGGTCGTTCCACTCGGGAATCAGGTTCCCCAGGGGGCAGCCGTTGTGGCAGAACGGGATACCGCAGTCCATGCACCGGCTGGCCTGGGTCTTCAGGGTCTCCGAGGAGAAATCCTCGTAGACCTCTTTCCAGTCGAGCAGGCGCAACGGCACCGGGCGGCGAACCGGAAGTTCGCGTGACGTGTGCTTCAGAAAGCCGCTTGGATCACCCACGAGCTGCCTCCATCACTGCCTCGTCCACGTTCTTTCCATCCTTCTTCGCGGCCTCGATGGCCAAGAGCACCTTCTTGTAATCGCGGGGCATCACCTTCGCGAAGTGACTGACCTGCTGCGACCAGTCGGAGAGGATGCGCGCGGCAACCTCGGAGCCCGTCTCGTCGCGGTGACGCTCGATTGCGGACTTCAGCCAGGTGAAGTCATCACCCGTGAGGTCCTCGAGATCCACCAGTTCGGTATTGAGATTGTTCTCGAACACCTTGTCGGGGTTGTAGACGTACGCGACGCCACCGGACATGCCGGCACCGAAGTTGCGTCCCGTCGCGCCGAGGATGACGACCTTACCGCCCGTCATGTACTCGCAGCCGTGATCGCCGACACCCTCGACCACCGCGGTGGCACCGGAGTTGCGAACCGCGAACCGCTCCCCCACGACGCCGCGGAGCAGAGCCTCGCCGCTCGTGGCACCGAAGAGAATCACGTTGCCGCCGATGATGTTGTCCTCGGCGACGAACCCGGGAGCGGTCTCGAGCGGTGGGCGTACCACGATCCGACCACCGGAGAGCCCCTTGCCGACGAAGTCGTTCGCGTCGCCGTTGAGGCGAAGGGTGATGCCCTTGGGAACGAACGCGCCGAAGCTGTTTCCTGCCGAACCGGTGAACGTGATGTCGATCGTGTTGTCGGGCAGCCCCGCACCACCGTAGGCCTTGGTCACCTCGTGGCCGAGCATGGCGCCAACCGTGCGGTTGACGTTGGTGATCGGCGACTCGAACGCGACCTTCTCGCCCTTGTCCAGAGCATTGCGGCTCGCGACGATCAGTTGCTGGTCGAGAGCCTTGTCGAGTCCGTGATCCTGGGTTCCCGTGCAGTACAGGTCCTGGTTCATGAACGCCGACTCGGGCTGGTGCAGGATCGGGGAAAGATCGAGATTACCCGCCTTGCTGCCCTTCCAGTGCTCGAACGCCTTCGTCGTGTCGAGGACATCGACCTGTCCGACGGCTTCGTCGAGGGTGCGGAATCCCAGCTCGGCCAACAGTTCGCGGACCTCTTCGGCGATGAAGAGGAAGAAGTTCTCCACGAACTCGGGCTGACCAGTGAACCGTTTGCGCAGAACCGGGTTCTGGGTGGCGATTCCCACCGGGCAGGTGTCGAGGTGGCACACCCGCATCATGACGCAGCCCGAAACCACCAGTGGGGCAGTCGCGAATCCGAACTCCTCACCACCGAGCAGTGCAGCGATCATGACGTCGCGACCAGTCTTGAGCTGTCCGTCCACCTGAACGACGATGCGGTCGCGCAGGCCGTTGAGCAGCAGCGTCTGCTGAGTCTCGGCCAAGCCGAGCTCCCAGGGAGCGCCCGCGTGCTTCATAGAGGTCAGCGGGGTTGCCCCGGTGCCACCGTCGTGACCGGAGATCAGCACGACATCGGCGTGGGCCTTGGACACGCCCGCGGCAACAGTGCCGACGCCCAACTCGGAGACCAGCTTCACGTGGATGCGAGCCTCGGGATTGGCGTTCTTCAGGTCGTAGATCAGCTGCGCTAGATCCTCGATCGAGTAGATGTCGTGGTGCGGCGGCGGCGAGATCAACCCGACGCCAGGCGTGGAGTGCCGCACCTCGGCCACCCAGGGGTACACCTTGTGCGCCGGCAACTGACCGCCCTCACCGGGCTTGGCTCCCTGCGCCATCTTGATCTGGATGTCGGTGCAGTTGGTCAGGTAGTGCGATGTGACACCGAAGCGTCCGGACGCCACCTGCTTGATCGCCGACCGGCGCCACTCGCCATCCTCGTCTCGGTTGAAACGCGCCGGATCCTCGCCGCCCTCACCGGAGTTGGAGCGACCACCGAGACGGTTCATCGCGATCGCGAGAGTCTCGTGCGCCTCGGCCGAGATGGAGCCGTAGCTCATTGCCCCGGTCGAGAAGCGCTTGACGATCTCGGAGGCCGGCTCGACCTCGTCCAGCGGGACCGGCTCGCGGATACCCTTCTTGAACTCGAACAGGCCGCGCAACGCTGCGAGGCGCTCGGACTGGTCGTCGACCAGCTTCGTGTACTCCTTGAACACCTCGTATTGCCCGGTGCGCGTGGAGTGCTGCAGCTTGAACACCGTGTCGGGGTTGAACAGGTGGTACTCGCCCTCGCGACGCCACTGGTACTCACCGCCCACCTCGAGCTCGCGGTGCGCGCGCTCCTCCGGACGGTCCAGGTACGCATTGGAGTGACGAACTGCCACGTCGGCTGCGATCTCGTCGAGCCCGATTCCGCCCAGGCTCGAGTTGAGTCCGGTGAAGTACTCGTTCACCAGTTCCTGTGACAGACCGATGACCTGGAACAGTTGGGCACCGGTGTAGGAGGCGAGGGTGGAGATGCCCATCTTGGACATCACCTTGAGCACGCCCTTGCCTGCCGCCTTGATGTAATTCTCGATGGCCTTGTCGTGACTGACGCCGTCCAACTCGTTGTTTTGGACGGCCTCGTCGATCGTCTCGAACGCCATGTAGGGGTTGACCGCTGCTGCACCGAACCCGAGGAGAACCGCCATGTGATGCACCTCACGTGCATCGCCGGATTCCACGATGAGACCGACCTTGGTGCGGGTCTTCTCGCGCACCAAGTGGTGGTGGACGGCCGAGGTCATCAACAGCGACGGGATCGGCGCGTAGGTCTCGTTCGACTCACGGTCGGACAGGACGATGAGGCGTGCACCACCGGCGATGGCCTCCGACACCTGGTACCGGACGTCGTCGAGGGCCCGGCGCAGGCCTTCTCCGCCCTCGGCCACCGGGTAGAGGCCCCGGACGATGACGCTGCGGAAGTTCGGGAAGTCACCGTCGTCGTTGACGTGGATGAGCTTCGACAGGTCGTCGTTGTGCAGGATCGGCTGCGGCAGGTAGATCTGATGGCAGGACTCTGCGGTGGGGTGCAGCAGGTCGTGCTCGGGACCGATGGTGCCGCCGAGGCTGGTGACGACCTCCTCCCGGATTGCGTCCAACGGAGGGTTGGTGACCTGCGCGAACAGCTGAGAGAAGTAGTCGAACAGCATTCGCGGCCGCGAGGACAGAACGGCGATCGGGGTGTCGGTACCCATCGAACCCAGAGCCTCGGCACCGGAAGCCGCCATCGGCTTCACGAGGAGGCTGACCTCTTCGCTGGTGTACCCGAACATCTGCTGACGCAGAACGACACGTTCGTGCGACATGTAGGTGTACGGACGGTCCGGCAGATCGTCCATGTGAGTCAGCCCCTGCTCGACCCACTCCTGGTACGGGTGCTCGGCAGCCAACTCCGACTTGATCTCGTCGTCGCTGATGATGCGACCCTTTTCGGTGTCGACGAGGAACATGCGGCCGGGCTGCAGCCTGATCTTCTGCACGACGGTGGCAGGATCGATCGGCAGAACGCCGACCTCGGAGGCCATGACGACCAGGTCGTCGTCGGTCACCCACAGACGCGACGGGCGCAGGCCATTGCGGTCGAGCACCGCGCCGATGACGGTGCCGTCGGTGAAGCACACCGAGGCCGGTCCGTCCCACGGCTCCATGAGTGACGCGTGGTACTGGTAGAACGCCCGACGCGCGGGATCCATGCCCTCGTGACGCTCCCAGGCTTCCGGGATCATCATCAGGACCGCGTGCGGGAGGCTACGGCCACCGAGGTGCAGCATCTCGAGCACCTCGTCGAAACGCGCGGTGTCGCTCGCGCCCTTGGTGCAGACCGGGAAGATTTTCTCGAGCTCGTCGCGACCACCGAATATGTCGCTGTCGATGAGCGCTTCGCGGGCGCGCATCCAGTTCTCGTTGCCGGTAACGGTGTTGATCTCACCGTTGTGCGCCACCCGACGGAACGGGTGGGCCAGTGGCCATGACGGGAACGTGTTGGTGGAGAAGCGTGAGTGCACGAGGCCGAGGGCCGACTCGAGGCGCTCGTCCTGCAGGTCCAGGTAGAAACCCTTGAGCTGCGGAGTCGTGAGCATTCCCTTGTACACGAACGTCTGGCTCGACAGGCTCGGGAAGTACACGGTTTCGCGACCGGGGCCGTCCTGACCGGCGCCTTCGTTACCCAACTCGTGCTCGGTGCGCTTGCGGATGACGTAGGCGCGGCGCTCGAGTTCGAGCCCGCTCAGGGCGTGGTTCTCGCTGCCGATGAAGATCTGCCGGAACGTGGGCATGGCGTCGCGAGCGAGGGCACCGAGCGACGATTCGTCGGTTCCCACCTCGCGCCAACCGAGAACCTTCAGCCCCTCGTTCTCGACGATCTTCTCGACCGCCTCCACTGCACGCTGAGCGTCAGCCTGGCTCTGCGGCAGGAACGCGATGCCAGTGGCGTACTTTCCCGCGGCGGGCAGTGGGAAATCGACTACCGCGCGGAAGAACTTGTCCGGAACCTGGAGGAGGATGCCGGCACCGTCACCCGTATTGGGTTCGGAGCCCGCAGCACCACGGTGCTCGAGGTTCACCAGAGCGGTGATCGCCTTCTCGACGATGTCTCTGCTGCTTCGGCCCTTCATGTCCACTACGAACGCGACACCACAGGAATCGTGCTCGTTTGCGGGATGGTATAGCCCCTGAGGGCCTGGAAGTTGCTTCATACCTAGCCTTCGTATGCCAAGAGATGCACCGACGACCAGCAGCGCTGATGGCCATCAACTTGCAATGCCTGCACCGTCACGACGTGATCGGCACCACCGATCGGCTGTCGCCCTTTGCAACACGCTGGGTATGGTCTCGCGCTGGGCGACGTCGCTCTTTCGGTTGGGTCGGACTTTCGTGGGTCCGGCGTGTACAGAAAACGATAAGTCAGAACCCCCGTCAAAACACAATTTAGGTTAACCTATCTATCTCCTGACGTGTGCGAACTCGAGCCGCCGACCTCGAGGAGTAGATGTCAAACGAACGCGCCGACCACGGTGCCGATTCCGGTAGCCGGATCGAATTGCGGGTCAGGCATAGTCAGCTGGTGAAGGACCACCCCGTCCACGTAGTCGGTAATTGCCGCAGCGCCGGCTGCCGGATCCCTCGATCCGACCTGTTCGAGCATGTCCGCGCCCCATTCGACGAGCCGGGACCGGATCGAGCGGATGATCGTCTCCAACGCCGGCGTTGATGCAGCCTCCACGAAGAGCGCGTACCGGGCGGTCGTTCGTACACGGTCAGGACCGGTGGCGTAGCGCACGAAAGCGGCCAGCGCATTCACCAACTCTTCCCGGTCTTCCGGCGGCGCCTTCGCGAGCATCCGGAAGTCGTCTCGGTCACGTTGACCCAATCGAGTGATCAATCCCTCGAGCAGCGCACCCCTACTGCGGAAGTAGTTCGACGTGGATCCCTGTGGCATTCCCGCTAGTTCGTCGACGGCCCGGTGCGTAAGGGCACGCAATCCACGCGTGCCGACCAACTCGATCGCGGCGTCCAGTACCTGGTCTTGTTTTCCTGCCACAGCCAAACACTACACATGTAGTAAGATCACTACACCTGTAGTAGCTTGTCGGCATGACTCGTTCCGCAGCAATACTCGGCGCAGGAATCGGTGGACTTGCCGTCGCCGGCGCCCTCTCCCGCGGGGGCTGGCATGTCGACGTCTTCGAGCGTGCGCCCCAACTGCCCACGTCCGGTACCGCCCTCGCGATGTGGCCGCACGCACTCACCGCGCTCGACGCCATCGGAGCGGGCGATCGAGTACGCGAAGTGGGATCAGCGCAGCACCGCGGGTCATTCCTCCGGCCCGACGGATCCCGCATCGGGACCATCGACAACACGAGCCGGACCACCTATCTTCTGTCGCGGCCCGCCCTTCTCGGTGCCCTGTACGAAGCCTTGCCCAACAAGGCCCTTGCATTCGGCACGCCCGCGCCGCCACTCGACGCGCTGACCGACTACGACGTGTCGATCGGGGCGGATGGCTTGCGCAGCCCAACCCGACGGCAGTTGTTCGGGGACGGATACGAACCCGTCTATACCGGCGTCACCGCATGGCGCGGGTGGATTCCAGGATGCCAAAGCGACATGAGTGAAACCTGGGACAAATCAGCGCTTTTCGGAATCACCCCCCGCGACGGCAATCTGGTCAACTGGTTTGCGTGCGTACGTGCGGACGAAGGATTCGACGGCGGCATCGATTTCCTGCGCCGCCGCTTCGGGAGCTGGCACACCGAAGTCCGAGCCGTTCTCGAAGCGATGACGGACGCGGCGATGCTGCATCACGATCTGTACGAATCCCCTGCTTTGCCCTCGTATGTATCGGGCCGGACAGCGCTTCTTGGTGACGCAGCACACGCCATGGCACCGAATCTCGGCCGCGGTGCATCCGAAGCGCTGGTCGATGCCGCAACTTTGGGGCGACTGCTTGCCCGCAGCAACGACATTCGAGACGCACTCCTTCGCTACGACCGCGCGCGTCGCCGTCCGACCCGCAGACTCGTCCACAGTTCGCGGATCATGTCCGCCGTCGCGATGACACGGCACCTACGTCCTACTCGCGATCTCGCTGTGAAGCTGGCCACCGGCCTGGCCTGACCGAGACCGATGCTCGAAGATCGCGGGGATACTTGCCGTCTGGTACTTTTCCGCGGTAGCGGGACTGGAATGACCGGGGCGATCATGGGGGCGATCGACGACTGAAGCACTGTCCGCCAGGACCGACTGACCTGCGCCCGCGTTCGGGCAGATCCGTTCGTGCAGATCCGTTCGTGCAGATCATTGGTGTGATCGATGTTGCTGCAGGTGTGATACGAATCCCTCGCGCGAGGCCCGGCCAGGGGTCGGCTTCACGCAAGGGAGCGAGGTGTGGAGGATTCAGCTGTGACAGAACCGCCGAACAGGAATGACGACAGCGTTCCCCTCGATCGCTTCTCACATTGGTTCCCACCTTTCGCACCGGCTGCGGCACCGACCCGACAGGCCGTACACGACGACCCCCCCGCCACCCCCGAAGCCGAACAGCACTACGACCTCCCGGCTGCCACCCCCGAAGCCGAACAGCACTACGACCTCCCGGCTGCCGTCCCCGAGAACGAACAGCCCCACGACCTCCCGGCCGCCACCCCCGAGAACGAACAGCCCCACGACCCCGCGGCCGCCGCCCCCGAAGCCGAACGCCGCCGGGACCTCCCGCCTCCACCTGCCCCTACGTGGTTGTCGGCGGATGACGAGCCCTCTCCCCCGCCACCCGTTCGAGGTGGACGAGGCAAAGGGCGAGGCAAGCGGAAGCTCGGCGTCGGCGTCGCGGCAATCGCTGTGGCAGGCGGTGGCGCCGCCCTGTTCCTTGCGCAGTCCGATGACGAACCGTCCCCGTCTGCCGTCGCACAGTCAACCGTCGCACCGACGACCGCCCCACCGACCAGCAATGCGCCGAGTGAACCGGTCGCCGATGAGAGCCCGAGTTGGTGCGTCGAAGCACGCGACGGCGAAACAGTCGTCGGGAACGGACCAGGTGGGACGACCAACGGATTCGATGCGATCCTCGCCTTCGACCACGCGTATTACGTCGACCGGGACGGCGCGAAGGCCCGTGCTGTCGGCGCGCCCGATGCGGAGATGGGGTCGGCCGCGGATATTCAAGGTGGAATCGACACACTCCCGGTCGGCACCGAGCACTGCCTCACCATCACCGAGACCGGAATCGGTCGCTACGCCGTGACGCTGTCGGAGTTGCGACCGAATGGGTCAATGCAGAGATACAAGCAGGTCGTGACCACGGCAGACGTCGGCGGCCGGACGTACATCACATCTATTGGAGCCTCGAATTGACGAACGAACCTCTGCTGCAGCCCCTTCCCGTGTCGACGCTCGTCCTCGGGGCGTGTGGTGGGGCCGGAGCAACTACGACGACGCTGGGCCTCGCGAACACCAACACGGCGAACGGGGGCTCAGTCGTAGCCGTCGATGCGACGCCTGCGGGCGGTGATATCGCCGAGCGCGGCGCCGACGAGATGCTTTCGATGAACGGGCTGGAACAGTTGGTGGCGTCTGCGGCATCGGGTTCGGTTCAGCCCGACGTGATCGACGAATTCTGCTCCCGTACAAGCGCCGGAGCCCGCATTCTGAATCGCATCGGGAACCAAAGCGCCGTCGATGGCGAATACCACGTTCTTACGCGTACCTTGCATGCCCGGGGTGGGAGCACTGTCTACGATCTCGGTCACCGACTGCGCGCCGCATACCTGGCGCCGCTGTTGGCCACACCATCGCCGATCATCCTGGTCGTGCCTTGCCGGGCAGACGCCTTCAACCGCCTGCGTTCATCACTGCAAGCGATCGGCGACACCCTCGGTCAGCCTGGTCTCGCCCGGACGGTGGTCACCGTGTCGAATCAGGACGCCACTGGTTGGCAGGTGGACGTCGACCTCCTGCGTGAGTACCTCGGCGGACAGGTGTGGGGGATCGAAACCATCCCTTACGACGAACACCTGGGCACGGGAGTCGTCATCAGTCAAGACCTGCTGGCACCGGAGACGCGATCGGCGTACGAGCGGCTGTCGGCGACAGCGACGGCCGTGGGTGAGGGTCGACCGGCACGGGTCTGATTCTCGCGCCACAACACGACGCGTGCGATTCCCCTGTGCAGTGCCCATGCAGGAGGGATGGTCAAGACAGTGGTGACGATGAACACACCCACCGCGGAACCTTGGAAGGTCCCGTAGCCGAGCATCTCCATGACGAACTCCATGACGACGAGATGCACGAGGAAGAACTCGTACGAAATCTCGCCGAGCCACACCATGGGCCTGGACGCGCACAGGGATCCGAACGGTCCGTCGTGTGAGCCGACGACCAGCGGGGCCAGCAGGAACATCGCGAACATCAGGTACAGGAAAGCCTTGGTGATCGCCGCTCCGCCGTCGTCGGGGACGATCGTTGCCTCACCGGTCGCGGGTGTCATGGCCAGTAGAAAGCAGACCAGCGCTCCGGCGCCCGCCGCATACGGATTGAAGCGGCGAAGCGTCATCGAAGCGACCGCCAGGACCATCCCTCCCACGAACCAGGCGAAGAAGCCCGGGAACCACAGCCGCGCGGTAATCGAAATCTGGGCGTCGGTGTGCGTGAAAACGATCCACAGCGGGGTGGTCATCGCCAGAACGGACAACCCCAGCACCAGTCGACCGGGCCGCCAACGCCCGCCACACACTACAACCACGAGCGCCCAGGCGATCAGTGGCAGGAGCAGGTAGAAGATCACCTCCACCGCCAGCGACCATGTCTGCGTCAACCCATCGTGGAAATGGCCGAACCCATAGATCTGGGTGAAGGTCATGTTCCGCAGGAATCCGTCCCACCCGAGTCCGGTTTCGCCCGAATCGCGGAACAGGTAGATCGTGTAAACCGCAATAATGGCGATCCAGTATGCGGGCAAGATCCTTCGTGCTCGGTGCCACAAGTACGTGCCCACCGCCGGACTCTGACCCCCTCTGGCCAGTGCCTTCACCCAGGGCCGGAACAGCAGATACCCGGACAGGGCGAAGAAGATCGCCACGCCGATCTCGAGTCGAGAGTAGAACGCACCCACAAGGTCGGGTGTGTACTTGCCGGTCCAGAAACCGGCATGCGCCCCCACCACCAGGAGCATCGCGAAGGCCCGTATTCCCGTGAGAGAACTGATCGTAGTAAGCCGCGCAGACTCGTCCACGGAATTGACAACCACCGCCTGCTCCTTACTGCACTGCCGGGCGTCACGAGACGCTCGAACAGAATAGCTACCTGGCGAAGGTAGCTACATCATCAGCCGGGACTCCCTGGGCTAAATGGTACGTTTGTCCCATTTTTAGGGCAGTTCTTCCGAGGGGTCATCGCTTTGCCAGATGAGACAACCCCGCCGGGACAATCTCCCGAAGGCGGCTTTTAACAACAGCCACCGGGGCAGTACCCATAACTAAGGTGCCTACCCGCCGCCACCGAGTTACATGGCTCAGCCCGGCTATCCTCAGCAGCCTCCGCAGAAGAAGCACCCCGTCTGGCTCTGGGTGTTGATCGCGGTAGTCGGCGTCGTCCTGCTCGGTTTCGCGGGGTGCACAGCGTTGGTGGGGGTTGCGGTGAAGGAGGTGAACGAGGAGGTCAGCCGTACGATCGACGTTCAGTACGAGGTCACTTCGACCTCCGACGACATCCGGTCGATCCGGTACACAAGCGGCGACTCGGAGTCGGTCGAAGCCGCCAGCGTAACCACGCCGTGGTCCGAGACCGTCACGATCTCCGGATTGGTCAAGCTGGCAACACTGAGCGTCTCCACCGGTAGTTCCGGGAGAACCGTGAGCTGCACCATCTCCGAAGGCGGCAAGGTCCTCGACTCGGACACAGCGAGCGGCCCCTACGCCTCCGTCTACTGCTCGAAGATCCTGGACTAGCCCGCCGTCATATCCCCGGCGCAGCTTCGCCGAGATGTAGGTCGGGCTCCCAGTCGTAGACGACCGTGGTCCGCAACAGGATGTCCTGAACCGACCGGCGCCGAGGGTCGACGGCCGCCCACAGCAGCCCGAACCCGAACATCACGTACAGCACGGCGCGCAGGAATGCTCGCGGCCAGCCGATCAACCTCCCGCTGCGGCTTATCACTCGCAGGCCCATCGTCACCGCTCCGACGGTGCGACCGCTGACGGCCCAGCATGCCGTGAGGTACAGCACCGACACGGTGATGAACGTGCTGACGGAGAGCACGGCGTTGCCCCTGGGAAACGAGAATTCCTGCGGTGAGAACAACAGCTGCGCAATCAACGCACCGATATAGATAAGGCCCATCACCGCCGACACGATCAGGAGGTCGATACCGGCGGCCAACCCTCGGGTGACGATTCCCGCGTAGTGATGTGTAGGCCCGCTCATCGTTCGCCCGGTTCCTCGGACTGTTCCCGAGCGTCCCCGCGCTGCTCCTGCGTGCGTCCGAACAACTTGCCCACGAATCCCGACACGGCGTCGTCAGCCTGCATTCCCTGGCTTCGCACGCCGCGCACTGCCTCGCTGGACATCGATCCGGTGGACTCCCGAATGATGCTCGGTAAATCCACACCCTCGATGATGGTGTCAGCGAGACCGATGAGGTCGATGCGTGCTATCACCGAACCCACGTCGACACGCTCGACGACCGCATCCACATCGATCCGCCCGGCAATCGAATTCAGGTCGACGCGATCGACGACGGCATCGACGTCCACTCGATCGAGGATCTGTGAAATATCGAGGCGGGCAGCGATCGCATCCACGTCCACCCGGTCGATGATGCGCTCGATGTCGACGCCTTCGGCGATGGTATCGAGGTCGACGTGGTCGCGAACGATCGACGTGATGTCCACTTCGAGGAGCGCAACCCGCACAATTCTCCGCAGGACAGCGTGCAAGACCCGATCCGTGAGTTCGTCTGCTGTGTGCAGTGCCGCGGTCCCGCGGACTTCGAGGATGGCAAACACAGGATCGATGCCCGGCACGCGCCGCGCCGTATCGAGGCCGAACCCAATCACACGACGCAACCCTGCGCCCAGGGTGGCGGCGACACCAATCGCGAGGCGCACCGGATCGGAGGACTTCGCGCCGTCCATACCTACTATCCAAGCCGGTTCAAGGCCGCGGCGGACCGGTTATTCGTTTTTCGTCCTCGGTGGTCGCGGCCCATGTCATGCCCACCGCACCGTGCTGCAGATCGAAAAGGGACTCTAACGAGTGAACATGCTTGATGTCCGAAACCTTCAATGCGGACTGGCTGGCGGTCTCTAGCGTTCTCGGCATGACCGCAACACTCAGCGCCATCGAACTGGTCGTTCGCGACCTGCCCGCCTCACTCGCGTTCTACAGGCAACTCGGACTCGACATCCCCGTCGATGCCGAAAGGTCGCCCCACGTCGAAGTCGAGCTTCCCGGCGGTGTTCGCCTGATGTGGGACACGATCGAGACCATCCGTTCGTTTACGCCCGAATGGGAAGAACCCAGCGGTGGGCATCGCGTCTGCCTCGCCTTCGATTGCGGAACCGCCGAAGGCGTCAACAAGCTGTTCGATGAGATCACAGGTGCCGGCCACACTGGCCGGAAGAAGCCGTGGGACGCGCCCTGGGGCCAGCGATACGCCATCGTCGACGATCCCGACGGCAATCCCGTCGACCTGTTCGCAGCCCTCACACGGTGACGAGCTGACCGAAAGTGCGCCCAGTCAACTCGTTGGCCTCACGAATCAGATGGGCTTGATCGGAGTACCCGGCCATCCCAGCCGCCTGCGCTGCGGGAATGGATGAGTTTGCGAATCTCATCGCCGACTGCAACCGAAGAATCCGGGCCAGCATCTTCGGCCCGTAGCCGAACTGACGACGACACAACCGGTGCAGTTGGCGTTCTCCGATACCGACATAGTCCGCGACCTCGCGGACGGACGCCTGCTGCTCGAGGAGCCGAACGATCGCGGCGATCCTGCCGTCCCTCGGCGGCCCATGGAACCTTCGAGACCTCGCGAAGTCCTCGAGCGCCCGATCGGGGTCGGCTGCATCGACGATCCGGCTGAGGAATTCTGCCGTAGCGGTGTCGCTCGAGACGTCGGCAAGCGGGACCCGCAGATTGGCGAGCTCCTCCGCTGGGGTCCCCAACAGATCCGGCAGTATCCCAGGAGCGCAACGCAATCCGACGTACTGATCCCCCTCCCGAGCGGCGGCGAGATATGGCCGGGAATCGGGGCCGGCTACGACGACTTCACCGCTCCTCCAGATGAGGTCCATGCAACCGTCGGGCAGGACAGCGGTCTGCCCCTCGGCCGCGGTGCTGGTCCACACCACTGCGCCCGGGAACGTGGACCGCCGCTCCGCATACATGACTTCAATGCTATGTAGGCGGTGCAGACCCGGACCCGACCGGTGCCGATCCGACCTGGAAAGCACGAAGGCCACGAACCCCTGCGGGTCCGTGGCCTCGATGTCATGATTCCGGAGAATCACGCTGGTGGGCGAAGGGGGACTTGAACCCCCACGTCCCGAAGGACACTGGCACCTGAAGCCAGCGCGTCTGCCATTCCGCCACTCGCCCGAGCGACGCGAGAACATTATCACGGGATCCCTGGCAATTGCGATTCGCACAGCTCAGGACACAAAAAGGCCACGACAGTACTCGTCCGCCAGAGGACCGATATCATGCTGTTGCGCGGACGGGTGTCGTGATTGGTTGCACTGACAGTACCGTGGGGTTCACGCACGGCGGTGTCACGACACGTAAGTGTCGCAGCCTGGAGCCGTCCGATATATAAACATGTCTCCGACAAATACAACACAGCG
This sequence comes from Rhodococcus sp. WMMA185, assembly GCF_001767395.1. NCBI lineage: Bacteria > Bacillati > Actinomycetota > Actinomycetes > Mycobacteriales > Nocardiaceae > Rhodococcus > Rhodococcus sp. WMMA185. The sequence continues at coordinate 3,942,262 of NZ_CP017014.1, forward strand.
ACACCCGGCGTATGGCGCCGCGGCACTGGAAGGAGGTTCCGATCCGATGGGAATTGTTCAACGCTTCGAACGGAAGCTCCAAGGCGCCATCGGCGACGCATTTGCCCGGGTCTTCGGCGGCGGGGTTGTGCCCCACGAGGTGGAAGCCGCGTTGCAGCAGGAAGCGTCCGACCGGATTCAGCAGTTGGAGGGCGGCCATCTCCTCGCACCCAACAGCTACGTCATCACGATCAACAACTCGGACCACGAGGCCCTCGCCGCTGATGCGGAATTGACGGTCAAGGCCTTCGCTCGTCACCTCGAAGACTTCATCCGCGAGCAGGGCTGGCAGACGTACGGTCCCATCGTCGTCGCGTTCGAACCATCGTCTTCACTGCACACGGGGCAGTTCCGCGCCCGGGGTTCGGTAGATCCCGACGCAGGTCGCCCCAGTTCCACAACGTCGGGGCGACCCGAACCGCCACGTGGCCGCGTAGCGCGACCACAGGCACAATCAGTACCCGTCACGTCGAACCCAGGAGCTGGCCCCATGACGCAGAATTCAGGCTACGACCCAAGCCGCGACCCGGCGCGCAACCGCAAGCCGGACCCACAAGACGCGCGGAACGGTCACGCCCACCCAGGTCAGGACCAGCGGTACCCGCAGGGCTACCAGAACGGCTATGACCGCGGCCAATACCCGCCGGAGGGTGCGTACCCACAAGAACAGGCATATGGCCAGGCATACGACCAGGGCCCGCCTTCTCGGGGTTACGAGCAACCTGCGTATGGGCAACCCGGCTACGACCAGCAGGGCGGCTACGACCAGCAGGGCGGCTACGACCAACAGGGCGGCTACGACCAACAGGGTGGATACGACCAGCAGTCCTACGCCGACTACGACCAGCAGGGTGGATACGACCAGGGCGGCTACGCCGACTACGACCAACAAGCCCCCGCCCGTTACCCGGATGGCTCCTACGCCGACAGCGGCTACCAACAGCCGCAGAATTACGACCAGGGATATGACGGCGGCAGCTATCAACAGGGCGGCTACGACCAGCAGTCCTACGCCGACTACGACCAGCAGGGTGGCTACCAGCAGCAGGGTGGCTACCAGCAGTCCTACGCCGACTACGACCAGCAGGGTGGATACGACCAGGGCGGCTACCAGCAGCCGTATCCGGCTTCCGGCCAGACGTTCACCGCGACGTTGCAGCTCGAGGACGGTAGCGGTCGACACTTCCAGCTGAGAGAAGGCAACAACGTCATCGGACGCGGCCAGGAAGCACAATTTCGCCTCCCGGACACCGGCGTGTCACGTCGCCACATCGACATTCGCTGGGACGGTCGGGTCGCCATGCTTTCCGACCTCGGCTCCACCAACGGAACCACGGTCAACGGTGCACCCGTTCAGGACTGGCAACTCGCCGACGGAGACATCATCCGCGCAGGTCACTCAGAGATCCTCGTCCGAATCCTCTAAGACGAACCGGTGAAGCGTCCGCTCGAAACCGTTCCACGGACCTTCCCGGCCGAGACACAACTGAGACAGCTTCGATACTCGGCCGACATCACGTCGGATACTGATTCGGCCGTAACACGGTGCGGACTCCGTGTCGTTGTGGGCTGCCCGTATCCTGATCGCAGGGTACGGGTTGCCCCTATGATGCTGCCAGAAATAGAGCCGGAAACCTCGGGTGTTCCGGCCATGAATGAAGGAGGTGGACTGCGTGCAGGGTTTGATTCTGCAACTCACGCGAGCAGGCTTCCTGCTTCTGCTGTGGCTCTTCGTCTGGGCCGTCTTGCGCACATTGCGTGGCGACATCTACGCCGGCTCCGGCGTACGGGTTCCGGCTCGGTACTCCCGCAGCGGCAGCGTCTTGCCGTCTCTGGGTAGGACGAAATCCGCGAAATACCTGGTGGTCACGCAGGGAGGCCTGGCTGGCACACGCATCACATTGGGCACGCAGCCGGTCCTCATCGGCCGCGCCGACGACTCCACCCTCGTCCTCACTGACGACTACGCTTCCACCCGCCATGCTCGGCTCTCCCCACGAGGCGCCGACTGGTATGTCGAAGACCTCGGCTCGACCAACGGCACCTACCTGGATCGGGCCAAAGTCACAACATCTGTCCGCGTGCCGCTCGGTACTCCCGTACGCGTCGGCAAAACGGTAATCGAGTTGCGCCCGTGACCCTGGTACTCCGCTATGCCGCTCGCAGCGACCGCGGCCTCGTTCGATCCAACAACGAAGATTCCGTTTACGCAGGTGCTCGTCTCCTTGCACTCGCGGACGGCATGGGCGGTCATGCTGCCGGTGAAGTCGCATCACAATTGATGATCGCCGCACTGGCACATCTCGACGACGACGAACCCGGTGAAGACCTCCTGGGCAAGTTGGAGGCTGCCACCCGCGAAGGCAACGACTCCATCGCCGACCATGTCGAGGAAGATCCCGAACTCGACGGGATGGGCACCACGCTCACAGCAATCCTGTTCTCCGGCAACAAACTCGGGCTAGTCCACATCGGTGACTCGCGCGCCTACCTCTTGCGCGACGACTCCCTCACTCAAATCACCCGGGACGATACGTTCGTACAGTCCCTCGTCGACGAGGGACGGATCACGGCCGAGCAGGCGCACTCGCACCCTCAGCGCTCACTCATCATGCGTGCCCTCACGGGCAACGAGATCGAGCCGACGCTGACGGTGCGGGAGGCACGCGCCGGGGATCGTTACCTTCTGTGCTCGGACGGACTGTCCGACGTGGTCAGCGACGAGACCATCGAGAACACCATGCGCGAGAGTTCTCAGGATGAGTGCGCCGATCGGCTGATCGAACTGGCCCTCCGCAGCGGCGGGCCGGACAACGTCACGGTCGTCGTCGCCGATGTCATCGACCTCGACTACGGCGAGAGCAACCCCATCGTTGCTGGTGCCGCCTCTACAGACGACGAGGAGGACGCCCCTCCGCCGAACACTGCCGCCGGTCGTGCCGCCGCGATGCGCCCGCCGCGAGCCACCCCGAAGCGGGTGATCCCCCAGACCACGGAACCGGTGGCGAAGAAGCGCCATCGCATTTGGTGGGCCGCCTTCGCGGTCGGCCTGGTCGCGGTGATCGCCATCGCCGCCTACGTCGGACAGGCCCTGATACGCAACAACTACTACGTCGGGGCCGACAACGAACGGGTCACCGTGCTGCGCGGGGTTCCCGGCTCAGTGTTGGGTTACTCGCTGCAGGAAGCGAATCTCCTCGGCTGTGTCAGCGATACAGGCGACCTGAGGTTGATGTCGCCCAACGAGACGGCGAGCGGTTGCACGATTCTCGAGGTCGATGACCTCCGGCCCTCCGCCCGCGAGCAGGTGCGGGCCGGGCTACCCTCGGGCAACCTCGAGGACGCCCGCAACCAAATGGCGCGGCTCGCCCTGAACGATCTGCTTCCGGTCTGCGAGCCGGAATCGTCCGACCTGACCCCGACGACCCCGGCTCCCACGCCCACCCCGGAGACAACGCCTCCGCCGGCGCCAGAGGCCCCGGCCCAGGTGCCACCGGTAGCTGGGCTGGAGATCCCGGCTCCTACGCAGGAGATCCCGGCTCCTACGCAGGAGATTCCGTCGCCGCCCACTGACTCGGCAGTGCCTCCCATCGTCCAGATCCCCGGTCAGAACTGCAGGACGGCCAACTGATGTCAGTTGCCAGTCCATCACCGGGAGCGCAGTTTCCCAGTCCGCCTGGCGGGTTCGCACCTGCTCCCGACCAACCGACCCGGCGCAATACCGAGCTGCTTCTGATCGGTTTCGCGATCCTGATCACGACGATTTCGCTGGTGCTGGTCGAGGCCAGCCAGGAGCAGATCCTGGGCTGGGATCTCGCCAAGTACGCCGCCGCCTACACTGCGCTGTTCCTGATCGCGCATCTTGCAGTGCGCCGGTTCGCACCGTTCGCCGACCCACTGATCCTGCCGATCGTCGCACTACTCAACGGGCTGGGTCTGGTGCTGATCCACCGGCTCGATCTCGCCGACGAACAGTCCGCCACGTATTTCGGGCTTCCCATCCCGTCTCCGGACGCTAACCAGCAGGTTCTGTGGACCACACTGGCCATCGCGGGGTTCGTGGCCGTTCTCGTCCTCTTGAACGACTACCGCCTCCTGGCTCGCTACAGCTACACACTGGGTCTCGCCGGGCTGGTCCTCCTTGCGATCCCCGCGTTCCTGCCGGCGCGATTCTCCGAAGTCAACGGGGCAAAGATCTGGATCCGGCTCCCCGGGTTCAGCATTCAGCCCGGCGAGTTCGCGAAGATCCTGCTGATCATCTTCTTCGCTTCGATCCTCGTCGCGAAACGAGACCTGTTCACCACGGCCGGCAAGCATGTCTTCGGCATCGATCTGCCCCGAGCCCGTGACCTGGGCCCGATCATCGTCGCCTGGATGGTGTCGGTGGGCGTGCTCGTGGTGGAAAAAGAGCTCGGAACGTCGCTGTTGCTGTTCAGCACCGTGCTCGTGATGCTCTACATCGCCACCGAACGTGTCGGATGGTTACTGATCGGCGTCGGACTGCTGGCGATCGGGTTCTTCTTCGCCTATCAAATGTTCGGTCACGTCCGCGTTCGTGTCAGCACCTGGCTGGACCCGTTGGCCGACTACAACGACACCGGCTACCAGATCTCGCAGTCGCTGTTCGGCCTCGCCACCGGCGGGGTCGCCGGCACAGGACTCGGCGGCGGCAGGCCCTCCCAGGTGCCGTTCGCGAAGACCGACTTCATCGTTGCCACAATCGGCGAGGAACTCGGACTGATCGGTCTCACCGCCGTACTGATGCTCTTCTTGGTACTGGTCATCCGCGGGTTGCGCACCGCGTTGGCCGTGCGAGACAGTTTCGGCAAACTCCTCGCGGCGGGACTGTCGTTCACCATCGCCGTCCAGGTGTTCGTGGTGGTCGGCGGCGTCACCAAATTGATCCCGCTCACCGGCCTGACCACGCCGTTCATGTCGTACGGTGGGTCGTCCCTGCTCGCCAACTACCTGCTGCTCGCAATCTTGATCAAGATCTCGGACGCCGCACGTGAGCCCGCCGTTCCGAAGAAGAAGGGTCCCACGCCCATCGCCGAGGCCCAGACCGAGATGATGCCTCGCTCATGAACACACCTCTACGCCGCGTCGCCATCGCCGTCATGATGATGGTTGTTGCTCTGCTCGCCAACGCCACTTACGTCCAGGTGATCAAGGCCGACGACCTGCGAGCCGATCCGCGCAACTCCCGGGTGCTCCTCGACGAATACTCGCGTCAGCGGGGTCAGATCTCGGCGGATGGCGAGGTGCTGGCGGTGTCGGTTCCTACCACCGACCGCTACAAGTACCTACGCACCTACCCCGCCGCCCAAGGAGCGCCCTCGAGTCCGCTCGCCAACGCCCCGGTCACCGGCTTCTATTCGATGCAATACGGCAGCACCGGGCTCGAGCGGGCCGAGGACCAAGTTCTCAACGGCTCCGACGGTCGCCTGTTCGGACGGCGATTCTTCGACCTCGTGGCGGGGCGCGACCCCCGTGGCGGCAACGTCGTGACTACTCTCAATCCGGCCATGCAGCAGGTGGCCTACGACCAGTTGACGGCAAAGGGCTACACCGGTTCGGTCGTGGCTATCGACCCGAGCACCGGTCATATCCTGACGATGGTCAGTACCCCGAGCTACGACCCCAATTCACTCTCCGGCCACGACGGCACCGAGGTCACTCAGGCCTGGGAGCAGCTGAACGACGACCCGGACAAGCCCCTCATCAACCGCGCGGTGTCACAGACCTACCCGCCGGGTTCCACTTTCAAGGTCGTGGTCACTGCGGCAGCGCTCGCCGCCGGAACCACCCCCGACACCCAACTGACTGCGGCCCCCGAGATCACTCTTCCCGGCACATCGACCACCCTCGAGAACTACGCTGGCACACCCTGTGGCGACGCCCCCACCGCACCGTTGCGCGAGGCATTCGCACGGTCGTGCAACACGGCATTCGTCGAACTGGGTATCGAAACCGGGGCTGACGCCATCCGCGACCAAGCCAGCGCACTTGGCATCGGCGGACCAATGTCCGGTGTTCCGTTCCCGGTGGCAGACAGCACAATCGGGACGATCCCGGATGATGCGGCACTCGGCCAGAGCAGCATCGGCCAGCGCGACGTCGCGCTCACTCCGCTGCAGAACGCGATGATCGCGGCGACAGTCGCGAACGGGGGAGTTCGGATGCAGCCACAGCTGGTGTCGAAGCTGCAGGCCCCCGACCTGTCCGATCTCGCCATCACCAACCCTGTGTCCGAAGGCCAAGCGATGTCTCCGGAGGTGGCAGATACCCTGACCGAACTGATGATCGGTTCCGAGAACGACACCAGCGGCGAAGGCAAGATCCCCGGCGTTCAGATCGCCTCCAAAACTGGCACTGCCGAACACGGGACCGATCCACAGAACACACCGCCACATGCCTGGTACATCGGATTCGCGCCCGCCGAGAACCCGACCGTGGCAATCGCGGTCATCGTCGAAGACGGCGGAGATCGTTCACTGGCGGCGACCGGAGGCTCGGTAGCCGCGCCCATCGGTCGTGCAGTCATTGCGGCGGGACTTCAGGGGGGCTGACCATGGCACTGAACAACGGCTCTCTGATTGCCGACCGCTACCGGCTGATCCGTCTCATCGCTACCGGCGGAATGGGACAGGTCTGGGAAGCGAACGACAGTCGGCTCAATCGTCATGTCGCGGTGAAGGTACTGAAGTCCGAAATCTCTTCGGATCCAGAATTTCTCGAGCGCTTCCGCTCCGAGGCGCGTCTCACCGCACAGTTGAACCACTCCGGTATCGCCGGCGTCTACGACTACGGCGAGGTAAGCGACAGCACCGGCGAGTCCACCGCATACCTGGTGATGGAACTTGTCAACGGTGAACCGCTGAACGCAGTCCTCGCGCGGGTGGGCCGACTGACCATTCCGCACGCCCTGGACATGCTCGAGCAGACCGGACGGGCGCTGCAGGTGGCGCACGACGCCGGCGTGGTGCACCGCGACGTGAAGCCGGGCAACATCTTGATCACCCCCACCGGTCAGGTGAAGATCACGGATTTCGGCATCGCCAAGGCTGTGGAAAGCTCTCCCATCACCCGCACCGGAATGGTGATGGGCACTGCCCAGTACATCGCCCCGGAGCAGGCGCTCGGACAGGATGCGACCTCTGCCAGCGATGTCTACTCACTCGGGATCGTCGGATACGAAGCGCTGTCAGGGCATCGCCCATTTCTCGGTGACGGCGCGATCACCGTCGCGATGAAGCACGTGCAGGAGACTCCGGCGCCGCTGCCGAGCGACCTGCCGCCGAACATCCGCGAACTGATCGATATCACCATCGCGAAGGATCCGGCGGTGCGCTATTCGAGTGGCGGCGACTTCGCCGAGGCCGTCGCTGCGGTCCGGGCCGGGCGACGCCCACCACCACCCGGCAGAAAGAATGGGGCGTCCCGGGTACTGCCTCCACCGGTGGCGGGGCCCACTCAGGTGACACCGACGGCAGGGCCGTCCCAGATGACGCCGACGGCAGGGCCGACTCAGGCCGTGTACGCGGGTCAAGGCGCTGCTCAGGCAGCACCCGAAGACTCTGACGAAAAGAATGACAACGCACGGGGCGGCTTGACCAGTAGCCAGATGGCTGTCGCCTGGGGTGCAGGGGGGCTGATCCTGTTGGCAGCAATCATCGGCGTTGCACTCGTCCTGTTCGACCAGGGTGGTACGAATGTTCCGACGACGCCTTCCGTGACGTCGCCACTTCGGACGATCACGACGACGCCGCCGCCGACCACCACCACGTTCGAGCAGACACCGACGACGATCATCGTGCCGCCACCGGTCGTCGAAGTGCCGCCGACGACGATCGAGCCGCCACCCGTGACAACGACCACCGAGCCGCCACCCGTGACAACGACCACCGAGCCGCCGCCCACGACGACCACTACAGAGCCGCCCACGACGACGACCACCGAGCCGCCCACGACGACGACCACGTCGGAGGAAACCGAAGCTCCGATCCCACAAGGACAGCCATGACCACACCGCACAACCTCTCCGCACGCTACGAGCTGGGTGAGATTCTCGGCTTCGGTGGCATGTCCGAGGTCCATCTCGCCCGCGATGTCCGGCTCAGCCGAGACGTGGCGATCAAGGTTTTGCGGGCCGACCTTGCCCGCGACCCCACGTTCTATCTGCGCTTCCGCCGCGAGGCACAGAACGCGGCAGCACTCAACCACCCCGCGATCGTGGCCGTCTACGACACCGGTGAAGCGGAGACCGACGCCGGACCACTGCCCTATATCGTGATGGAGTACGTCGAAGGCGAGACCCTTCGCGACATCGTTCGCAACGAGGGCCCGATGTCGCCGCAGCACGCGATGGAAGTCATCTCGGATGTGTGCGCGGCGCTCGACTTCAGCCACCGCAACGGCATCGTTCACCGCGACGTGAAGCCGGCCAACATCATGATCAACCGCGCGGGCGCGGTGAAGGTGATGGACTTCGGTATCGCGCGTGCAATCTCCGATGCGTCCAGCCCGATGACTCAGACTGCTGCCGTCATCGGCACTGCCCAGTATCTGTCGCCGGAACAGGCCCGCGGCGAACAGGTGGACGCCCGATCCGATGTGTACTCGCTCGGGTGTGTGCTCTTCGAAATCCTCACCGGCCAGCCCCCGTTCAAGGGTGACTCACCGGTCGCGGTGGCCTATCAGCACGTGCGGGAAGATCCGGAGATACCGTCCGACATCAACCCGGATATTCCGCGCGAGCTCGACTCCGTGATCCTCAAGGCAATGAGTAAGAACCCTGCCAACCGCTACCAGACTGCCGCCGACATGCGCAGCGACCTGGTCCGGGTGCTGGCCGGTCGACGGCCCAGCGCGCCCGTGGTCGACAAGAACCCCAACGACTGGGACGACCGCCCCACCGGCCTCATCAAGCCTCAGCTGCTTCCCCCCGATCCGCCAGAGGACGAAACGGATGAGCATCCGGATCGACGGCGAAATCCGATCCTGCTGGCACTGATGGCGCTGGGCGCACTCATCGTCATCGGCATCGTCACGGCGTTTCTGTGGACTGCCTTGGGATTGGGGTCCGGCGACCAGGTGACCCTGCCGGATGTCACCAATCAGAGCGCCGACGCCGCCACCGCCACACTGCAGAACGAAGGGTTTCAAGTGACCCGGCAGCAGAGGCCGGATAACGTCGTGGCGGCAGGCAACGTCATCAGTACCCGGCCCCTCGGAGGTGTCGAGGTAGAGCGGGGAAGCACCGTCACCCTCGAGGTGTCCTCGGGCCCCGAGCAGGTGACGATTCCCCGGCTGGCCGGACTGAACCAGCAGGAAGCACAGCAGGAGCTGAACGCCGTCGGTCTGCGGCTCGACAGCTCGATCGAACGCGCACCGTCGGACGAGGCCGACATCGACAAGGTGATCGAACAACGGCCGTCGTCGGGTTCGAGCATCGCGCTCGACTCCGAGGTCGCGATCACCCTCGGGAGCGGCCCCGAGCAGGTCCGCGTTCCTGATGTCACCGGTCAGACGGTGGAGGTCGCCCAAGCCAACATCGAGGGTGCCGGCTTCGAGGTGACGATCGAGCAAGTCGACTCCGGCCTCGACGAGGGTCTGGTGGTCTCCACCGACCCAGCGGGAGGGTCGACGGCCGCAGAGGGCGACACCATTACGATCATGGTCTCGAACGGCAACAACATCGAGATGCCCGACCTGACCGGGAAAACGGTGTCACAGGCACTCACAGCGTTGCGAAGTGCCGGGTGGACCGGGTCTTCGAATTCGTTGAATCAGTCCCAGACCGCCACGCTCGATCCCGAGGAGGTCGGCAGGATCGTCAGTCAGCAACAGCCGCCTGGATCGGAAATCACCAAGACCAGCGTCATCTCGGTCAGAGTCGGAACACTGGGCATCCCGAGGTAGCTGCTTGCGCCGCTACCCGCCCAGTGCGTGCGCCGCCTCTGCCTCCAAGGTGTCGACGAGGCCCGCTGCCGGAGCATCGCCGCAGATCGCGAGCCAGTTCGCGAGCATTCGGTGGCCACCCTCTGTGAGCACGGACTCGGGATGGAACTGGACGCCGTGAATCGGAAGTTCGCGGTGCTGCATCCCCATGACGATTCCACTGTCGGTGTGGGCCGTGACCTCGAGTTCATCCGGAATCGTGTCCTCGAGCACGGTCAGCGAGTGGTAGCGGGTTGCGGTGAACGGATCGGGCAGTCCCGCCAGCACACCGGCGTTGTCGTGGTGGACGACGCTGGTTTTGCCGTGGAGCAATTCGGGCGCACGGTCGACGGTCGCACCGAATGCGGCCCCGATCGCCTGATGTCCAAGGCACACTCCGAGCAGCGGTGTCTCCGCGTCGGCAGATGCCTTCACCAAGTCCATCGTCGCACCGGCTCGCTGCGGCGTGCCCGGTCCGGGGCTCAGCAGAATTCCGTCGAAATCGGCTGCTGCCGCGGCGATGGCAGCCGGCCCGGTGAGGTTCGGATCGTCGTTTCGCCAGACGACCACCCGAGTCCTCAACTGTCCGAGGTACTGGACCAGGTTGAACACGAAGCTGTCGTAATTGTCGACAACGAGAATCCTCATGGGGCCAGGGTATTCTGTCGCGGCAGTGTCCCGTATGGCCGGGGACCCGCCGATACGTGTCCGGTGTGGCCGGGGACCCGCCGACCGGTGTCCCGTGTGGCCGGGGACCCGACTCGAGTCAGCCCGCGTAGCCGGGCACACTCAATCGGGTGGATGCAGTTTCGGAGTATCCGAGCCCGAAGCGCGTCGCGTACTGCTTGTAAACCTGGATTCCGGGTTCATTGGCGAGTGCTGCAGCCAGGCGTGTGGGATCACCTATCGCCGACATTACGTATGGCGGGCTGTAGGTGCGGCCGTGTAGCAGCAGGGTGTTGCCGACGCACCGCGGAGCCGAGGTGTTGACGATCCGCTGGTCCTGCATGCTGATCGCCTCTGCACCGCCCACCCAGAACGCGTTGAGCACGCTTTGGACGTCGCGCTGATGGACGACGAGGTCGTCCGGGGCCGCGTCCACCGGATACTTGCCGTCCGCGTTCCGCGAAGCGTCGGTCAGGGTCACGGTGACTCCCGGACCGGTCATGGGCGTAAGACCGGCGTCCGTAGCAACCGCTTTCGTATCGGCGAGAACCTGTGCGACCGAATCGTCGGTCACGGCGGCCGACTCCTGGAGCAAGTCGACCTCGGCCGCGAGTTGATCGCGGGACGAGGCCGCCGCATCGGTCTTGGCTTGCGCATTGCGCACCAAGTCAGACAAACGGGTGGAGTCTCCCGCGCGAAGTTCACTGCCGTGCGAGGCCACACCCGTGGTGGACACCAGCAGGCCGGCCACTACGCAGACCCCCAACACGGCGATCCGCCACCAGATGGATCTATTCACCGGTGTTTCGTCCCCTCGTCCTCGCCCTGCGAATCGCGGCTACGTTAGCGTGTACCCACACAAGTGTTCCGAATTTACCTGCCCACATCCCTAGTAGAATTGCACGAACGAGGACGCCATGCCGAAATCCAAGGTCCGAAAGAAGACCGACTACACGATCAATCCAGCGAGCCGCACCCCTGGAAGGGCGAAGGCTGGGCCCTCGAGCACCCTGTACGTCTCGGTGATGCTCGGGTTCATGCTGATCGGCTTGCTCTGGCTGCTCGTCTACTATCTCGCGGCTGAGCAACTCGACTGGTTGAACAATCTCGGTGCCTACAATTTCCTCATCGGATTCGGCTTCATGGTGGTCGGACTGATCATGACGATGCGCTGGCGTTGACCATTCGGGTGACACAACAGAGACCATTCCAATTACACCCATGTTATTCATCCCCATTGTTAACAACCCCTGTGGACAAACGAATGCCGGGTAGCCGTGTCTGTTGATGAAGCGCCGCTGGAGTGGGCAACACCCTTCGGGGCCGTGATCGGTCTCGTGGCAGGAGGTGTGGCGCTGGGGATCATGGCAATGGTGATGTCGGCTGACCCCGCGGGACGTGCACTCGTCAGTGTTGCCGCCCTCGGACTGCTCCTCACTGCGGCGTCGGCGAGCAGGCAACGCCCCCGGTTGGCCGTAGACAAAGAAGCCGGGGGCATCGTCGTCACCCGCCTGAGCGGTCGGCACTCATACAGCCGATCCGAGATCGAACGTGCGCGACTCGTTCGCTATCCGCGGTTCGGGCGCCGAGTGCCGATGCTGGAGATCGACGTTCGCACCGAGGACGGCGCCGAACGCCTCCTCATCTTCGGCCGGTGGGATCTGGGCACCAGCCCCGAGGATGTGTTCGACGCCCTCTCGGTACACGACCTGGTTGGCCGCAATCAGTAGGCGCGCTCAGTAGCCGACAAGTGCCCGCAACTGCAGGATCCTGATTGCGATGATGGCCAGGGCTACGAGCACAACGGCGCCGAGACAGACCCAGCCGACGGTAACCGCCTTGTCCCTGTTCTTGCCGGCGCCCAGCAATTGGGGGCCATAGAGAATTCCCGCGGTCGCGGCGGCCCCGGTGACCAGACCCCCGAGGTGCCCCCACAACGAGATGCCGGGGATCGTGACGCTGATGAACACATTGATCGCGATCACCGTCATGACCGGGGCGGGGCTACGGCGCAGCCGAAGCAGGATGATCGCCTGGGCACCCATCAGCCCGAAGACTGCACCGGATGCGCCGGCGGTCACGGCACCGAGCTGAAACAGCATTACCGCTGCGGAGGCTCCGAGAATCGACGCGAAGTAGACCACGAAGTATCGAGCACGCCCCAGGATCAGTTCGGTGTCCCGGCCGATGATCCACAGGGCGAACATGTTGACGGCTATGTGGATCAGACCGAAGTGCAGGAAGCCGCTGCCGATGATCCGAACCAGTTGCCCGTCGACGACCCCGCGCGGCCATAGCGCCCAGGCCTGGAAGAGCGACGACCCCACATAGTTCTGCATGATGCTTCGCGCTTGGGCGGCCGTGATGAGGAATACCGCGACATTGGCTGCCATGAGCGCGTAGGTGACCCACGGTGTCGGCTGCTGGGAAGACACAACAGCGCCCGCAACGTTTCGAACCGGACGAACATCCTTCTGCCCTGCGGCGACGCAGTCGACACACTGGTAGCCGACAGCAGCTTCACGAAGACACTCTGGGCACGACGGTCGGCCACACCGCGTACAGGACAGTGCGGTGGGACGATCGGGGTGCCGAATGCACCGCGGCTGAGGCGGAGTGCCCTCGCTCGCGGCACCGCCCCAGCCGGGGTTTGTCATATGCTGCGCTTCCTTACGAGATGGAGACGCTGTTGATCACGACCGGCTCGAGCGGGCGGTCCGCACGATCGGTGGCGGTGGAGGAAATCGCATTGACGACCTTCTTCGAGTCCTCGTCGACGACCTCACCGAAGATGGTGTGGCGACGGTTGAGGTGCGGCGTGGGGCCGGTGGTGATGAAGAACTGCGAACCGTTGGTGCCCGGGCCTGCGTTGGCCATGGCCAGCAGGTAGGCGCGGTCGAACTGCAGCTCCGGGTGGAACTCGTCGCCGAACTTGTAGCCCGGTCCACCGGAACCGGTGCCGGTCGGGTCGCCGCCCTGGATCATGAAGCCGTCGATGACGCGGTGGAAGATGGCACCGTCGTAGAACGGGCCGGAGTTGCTGCCACCCGCGTTGGCAGTGCTGTAGTCCTTCGAGCCATCGGCGAGACCGACGAAGTTCTCGACGGTCTTGGGGGCATGGTTGCCGAACAGCGCGAGCTTGATGTCGCCGCGGTTGGTGTGCAGCGTTGCGGTTGCGGTCTGTAGAGGTGAAGTCACACCACCATGTTGCCATTGAGCAGTTGCCGGTGGTTCCCTCGGCGTCAACTCTGCAGCCTTCGGACCAGTTCCTGGTCCCGCTTCTGGTCCCGCTTCGAGGGTCCGCACTGTATGACAAAGTGGGAACATGACACGAGCGACGGATTCCCTCACCAACTTGCTTTCGACCGAGCGCGCCGAGGCCGTGCAGTCGCAGGTATCCGATGGAGTCGAGACCGCGCTGGCCGCCGTCTCGGATTCGACGTCCCGAGTCAAGGAATCGGAAGCGGTCGACCGCGCGCTTCGGCTCACCCGTTCGGCAGCACTGGCCGCGGTACGCGGTACCGGTCAGCTCAGCCTGTTCCTGGGCCGACAAGGTGCGGCATTGGCCAGGAAGGGCTATGAATGCGCCAAGACCACACCGGTCCCGAAGGTTGCTCGAGAGATGAGCGTGCCCGCAGCCTCTGCCACTGAACCTGTCGAACAGAAGAAGTCACGCAAGGGCCGACGCATCGCGGTCGTCGTCCTCGTCGGCGCAGCAGTCGCGGGCGGTGTGGTACTGGCCAAGCGCCGCCGCCGGGAGCATCCGCCTGTTGCGGCCGCTCCCCCGAATCTCCGTGACTTCAATGCCGACTCGGAGCAGTCCACGTCGACCGAAGAGACGTCGTCAGGTACCAACTGACTACCTCGGGGTGACTTTCGTGACGCCAGTCAACGTCCCCACGTAGTAGTAGCCACCAGGGGCCAGCGACAGTTGCGCGTACCAGTTGTTGAATCGAGGCTCGCCACCTCCGACCATCGCCGACCACAACACCTGGCGAAGGTCCGACGCGTCGAGCGCGGTCAGGTACCAACCGTCTACGCGCTTCTCGTAGGTGATGATGGAGTTGTCGGCGGCGTTGCCCTTTGAAACGACCGACGGCACGCTGATCGTGTGGTTGGCCGGTATAACCTCCACCCGCCCATCGCTCCAGACTTCGATGCCGCCGAAGCCCCCGGAGGTTGTCAGCGGACCCGCCGTGGACAGGACGCTGTCATTTCCCCAGTTGTTCTCGGCATAGATGCGGACGCTGTCCGGTGTCGAACCCGGCAGCACGATCTGGGAGTTCTCGTCGCTGATGTCGGTGCGGTCGCCGAACGGCGCGACCTGCGCGAAGAGGCGTTCCTCACCGGGCCGCAGATTCTTTTCGGCGCGGTACACCACGATATTGGGCATGACGGCGTTGTCGACAATCGTCACGAACTCGCGGTCACCGATCTTGAAGAACGACGGCGAAGTTCCTGATCCCCAGCTGGTCTGGCCCGACTTCTGCCCGACTCCGCGGTCGTAGGGTGCCTTCCAGGCAATCTCCGGGCTGCCGTCCGGCGACATGTCCAACCGATACATGAAGTAGTCGGTCTGCTGGAAGGTCGACAACCCGGACACCGGGTGCGATTCGGAGATCCGCTCCTGAATCGTTCCATCGTTGAACTGGTTGACATTGAGGGACTTGATGCAATCGGTCGTGCACGGCTCAGGGGCGACCGTGCCCACCGACCCCTCCGACGTGGTGAACCAGATGTAACCCTGGTCGTTCGGTACCAATGCGTAGAAGTTCTCGCCGGCTAGCGGTCCGCCGGTACCCGTCACATTGATATCGCGCGCCATGACATATTGATCAACATCGCTGACCGGGGAATCCTGCCTTTCCCAGGCGACGATGTGCCCGTCCGGCATCCCCATGACCACGCGATGCTGATTGTCTTGATAGAAGTAGCCGATGCCGCCGAACTCCGTGAGGGCGTTGACGATATTCGTGAACGGAACCACGAAGCTCTTGTAGGCGAGCAGGTTGCCATTCGGATCGATCGTGATGATGCTGCGGACGAAATCGTTGGTCAACGGGTTCGGATACCCACCGCAAACCGTCTGCAAATTTCCGTCGGCGTCATAGGTGTGAGCTGGGCACTCACCGGTGTTCACCGAAATTTGCTCGCCGGTGTAGGGATCTTGAAAGGTGTACTCCGAGAACTGCTGTACGTCGACATTCGACGAACCCGCGGGACCCGGAATGCTGTACGAGTCGGTAAACGCGGCGTCGTTGTGGATGTTGTTCCACGGGTTCGAGGACATCCACGGATTCTGAGGCACAGCGACGGGCACGGCGCCCGCTGCACCGGGACCCCACACGAGTAGCGCCACCGCGCACAGCGCCAGTATCACAAGCGATTTCGGATGGCGCGGCGCCGGTAGCGCACGAACCTCCCCGGTATTCGACGCTACTGCTCCGACGCTCTGCATTAGGGACCCCCCTAGTTCAGACCGAACTTCGGCTCCAGATTGACGCTAGCATCGGCGAACGCCACGTCTGAGCAAATTATTAGAAGTCACCATTGGTGTCGCGGCAGCGCGGCAGCGATCCGTGAGCAACACTGAGCGTATGAAAGCGGCTACGCCGTGATCGATCTCGAGGGTGGTTCCCACACCGAGAAGGTGGGAACGAGTTGGGCCGTTTCACGCCCTGCACCTGGGGGTACTCCACACACGGATGCCCGTCCACTGAAGACTTTTCCGAGGAGTAGACATGAGCGCACGCCTCGTCCGCCGGATCGCCGCTGTCACGATTCCGATCGCCGCTGCCACCGTGATGAGTGCCGGAAACGCAAGCGCCGATCCGCCCCATCCCTTCGGCGGACCTGCCCTCACCATCGGGTGTCCGAATCAGGGCAGCCTGGCATCGCTGACGAACCTTACCGGGCAATCCGGACCCGAGGCGTCACCGCCCATCGCCAAGGGCGACATCCGCTTCGAGTCCTTTCCGGCCGCCCCACCGATCCCCGCAGCCGCGCAGGTCACCGTCGCATGGCTCAACACCGATACCGGCCAGTCGGGGATCGTCGATCTCGCCGGCGTCTACCCCAATTTGTCCGCGACGGTGAACACCGGCGAAGGAAACGTAATAGCGACCGGGTTCGGTTCGATCAACATCGGCAGCAGCCCCATTTGCCAAGCCAACCCTGCGATCGGAACGTTCATCGCTTGATCGGTGACCTCCGAAGGTCAGGCCACGGGGCACCCAGCTCGTACTAGTCCACCTGGCAGATCGACATCAGGGCGCGCGCCAAGGCGGCCTGATGGAGTGGGTCGAGCTGCTGATTTACAGAAACCGTGGCGGTTGCGTCGGCGAGGGCCGGAAGGCAGTCGGGGCTGTTCAGCAACGTGTACTGCTCACGCAACTGGGCCAGGATTACCTCGTCCTGCTCGTCGATGATCGGACGAACGTGCGTCAGGTCGGGCCGGACCGTCGGCGCCGTGTCCGGCGCGGCGCCCCAGATGGCGAACAGTGCCCGTTGGACTACCTTGTTGGCCTCGATCTGGTCCCGGAAGACCCGCTGTACCCACTCAGCGCTAAGGCCCTCGTTCGATGCTGTCTTCGACATCGCATCCAAGACCTCGATCTCGCGCGCCGGATCATCGATCGGCGACGGCGTCCCCCACTTGGCCGATGCCACGACATCCGCGGTTGCCAGACGCAGCGACACCGCCTCGACGATAGGTTGGAGCGGCGGAGCAGGAGTCTTCGCAGTTGACGATGGCGTAAGTGCGGTGGCCAGGAACCCGACTACAGCGGTCGCCAAAGCCGTCCGACGCAGCAGACGGGCAGACAGGTCCGAACTCACCGTGCAAGTCTATCGACGGATTTTGGGTCCAGCCACTGCACCATTTCCGCACACAACACGTCCTATTTCCCCTACGGCAGCGATGTGCAACGGTCGGCCAGGCAAAACCGACAAACCGGACAGTTTGCTAGTTCATCCATACAGAGGGGATTCATTAGATGATGGGTAAGACGGTCAAGCGTGCACTCGTCGGGGGCCTGGTCACGGTCGCTCTGGGCGTCGGGATGGCGACTCCGGCAGGTGCTTCCACGGATTCGTTGGAGTCGAGCACCGGATCCACTTCCAGCCTCACGAATCCCCCACGCATGACCTATCAGACCTTGATCGCTGCCCGCGATGCCGGGCTTCCGATCTACGAGGCGGCTTTCAAGATGCGATACCCGGCACCGAAAAGTTCGTTCTGGATGATCGAGTACCGGCGGGTGTCCAGCGATTACGACCTGAGTTCTGCCACAACGAAGTTCGTGGCGCTCGGTGAGGCCGGGCCGGATACTTTCTGGGTGAATCCGGACAGGACCCCTGGCGTGATCAACATCAACCGGACCTGGCAAGAACCGTACCCGATGGCGTCATTCGAGCCCACCGATCAGCGCTTCACCAACAGCCCGGTGCTGCAGCTACCCGGTGGCGGCCCGGGCATCGGAATCGCGTACATCACCACGTCCGGATCGAACTCGTCGTCCTGACCGCGTTCCCCGGCGTGCCTCCGTCTGCCCACCGACTCGGCCTTGTATACCAACAACCCCGTATACCAACAACTCTGTATACCAACAACTCTGTATACCAACAAGAGAGAAAGCGCGGGAGGCACGCTGAGTAGCTGATCGTGGTTGGGTCGGCACCTAGCCGGCCCAACCTCGGTGGGAGCGGAGAACCTATGAGGAATGAGAACCTATGAGGAATGAGTTTGTACCAGTACTTCTATTCCTGGTGCTGGCAATGTTCAACGCTCGGTTCGCATACAAGGGGTTCCGGGGAATGGCCACCGACATCCGTACAAGGAGGGGTTACAAGGTCTCCGGGAAGGTACGTCAGAGCCCCGAACTGACGCGCATTGCGAATGAAATCATCGCACGATGGTGCACGGTTATTTCCGTGCTCGCGCTGATCCCGGCGGTAGCTCTGGTTCTCGGAATCCTCCCGGACGTGGGGATCGGGGCTCGGCCCTGGAACGTCGTGATCGTCGTCTTCTACATGTGGGGACTCTGCTCGGCGATGATCTACCCGCA
This sequence comes from Rhodococcus sp. WMMA185, assembly GCF_001767395.1. Taxonomy (NCBI): domain Bacteria; kingdom Bacillati; phylum Actinomycetota; class Actinomycetes; order Mycobacteriales; family Nocardiaceae; genus Rhodococcus; species Rhodococcus sp. WMMA185. Next base: position 3,960,972 of record NZ_CP017014.1, read on the forward strand.
GCTACGCCTCTCGCGTCTGTGATTCCCTACCCGCGCCGCCAACGCTCGAGCGCCTTGCACGACAAGGGGTCTTCCTCTGGATCGGGAGACCGACGATCAACGGCCGCTGTCAGTATTGAATCTCACGGACTTCAGGCCATTGATGACGGCCGTCTCGAGGGCTTCGAAGTCAGCCTCGATGGTCATCTTTCCCGTTGCCTTCTCGAGTCGACGCAGCTCGGCAAGTGGGCCGAGTAGGACGGCGGCGACCACTTGGGCAGGAGCCCCGACGGCCAGCCGTTGAGCATCGAGCCACGCCCGTAGGCCTATCCCGAAATCCCTAGCGGCCGGACCCAACTCGCCTCGCCGCCCATTGCGTTCAATCAGCGCGGCGAGCCCTGGATGCGCGAGACTCCAACTCCGGTCCGCGGCCGCCGCGGCGGCATATCCGCCCCGTTCGAGTGCAGCAAGAAATTCGGCGGACCAGGCCCTGATGGCCTCGTCGGCTGCCGCCGCCTCCAGCCGGTCCAGAGAGCCGACGTGGTGATACACACTGCCGTTGCTGACACCGGACTCGGCGACCAGCGAGCGCACGGTCAGCGCATCGATACCGTCACGATCGATGATCGCCAACGCTGCCTCCAGCAAGCGTTTCGACGTTTCCGATGATGACCCCACGGGTGAAGCCTAGACGAGACTGGAGCAGTGCTCTACTCTCCGATGACGAACTAGAGCAGTGCTCCAACCGTGTCAGTGAGGGAAAGGTGAGTGCAGTGGCAGCAACCGAAGCGATGAAGGAGATGCCGTGGATCCAATGGCTCGATCTCGACACAGAGCTGAGCGCCGACGGGAGTGTCCGAGCAACGTTGTGTCGCCCCAAGGCTGAACATGTGAATCACAACGGCCACGTCAACGCGCCTGTCGCATACGGGGTTGCCGAAGTGGCCGGTGCGGGCGCGGCGGTGGTGGCGGCGGGGAGCGCAGGAAGCGGCGCATACACCGTGATCAAGAGTGCCGCCATCGAGTACAAACGCCCGGCTCGCGGTGGTGTCACCGCGGAAAGCAAGGTCGGCCCGGACGAGCTCGGTGAAATTCGAAGCGCGCTCCAAGCTGGGGACGGCTGCGACATCGATGTCGACGTCGAACTGACCGATGCCGACAACACACCGACGGGTACCTGCCGGTTCGTCGTCAGCTTCCGGCCGTCGAGGTAGCCACGAGCCTGCGCGACTCGAGAGTGGCATGCGCCACCCTTTCTCACGTTTCCGGAGCCTGCGTCGTCAGAGATGACGACAGCCCACGACAGGTGGGCGGGAGGCAAAGGAGACAGTCATGACGCAGTCGCAGCGGCCCACGACGAAGTCGCAGCGGTCGGGGCACCGGGTGGTCGTCGTCGGCGCGGGATACGCCGGCGTGCTGGCGGCCAATCGCATCCTCTCGAGCCGCGGACGTCACCGCGGCGAGGAGACAGCTCAGGACTGCCAGGTCACCGTGATCAATCCGCGAGACGAGTTCATCGAGCGAATCCGGCTGCACGAGGTGGTGGCGGGTACCCGTCCGAGCGCCGCGGTGCCGCTGAGCGAGGTGCTGCACCAGGACGCGGAAGTACTCGTCGGCACGGTTGACGAGATCGATCCCGCCGCACGATGTGTTCGGGTCGGCGACGCCGGCACAGTCGTCCCGTACGACACCCTCGTCTATGCCGTCGGCAGCAATACTGCCCATTCGGTTCCCGGCATCGACGAGCATGCTCACCACGCCGGCGACGCCGCCGGAGCGGAGAAACTGCGGAAGGAACTGGCCGCGCTCGCACCGGGGTCGGTGGTGCGGGTGGTCGGAGGCGGCTTTACCGCCGTCGAGATCGTGTCCGAGATCGCTGCCGCGCGACCGGACCTCCTCGTGGATATCGTTGCGGCCGGGAATGTGCTCGGCTACATGCGACCTGCCGCGCGCAAGCGGATCCTGAGGGCGCTCGACGGGTTTGGTGTGACGCAGCACGAAGGTGCGCAGGTGACCCGGGTCGGCGAGCGTGAACTCGTACTGGCGGACGGCCGCGCGCTCGAGTTCGACGTCTGCGTGTGGGCCGCGTCGTTCGAGGTACCGGACCTGGCCCGGCGCAGCAGACTGGCCACCGACGCGGACGGCCGGTTGCGCGTCGACGCCACGCTGACCAGTCTCGACCATCCCGACATCGTCGGGGCGGGCGATGCCGTCGTGGCCCCACCGGAGGTCGGGGCACACTTGCGCATGGCATGCGCGGTGGCGCTGCCCCTCGGTGGTCATGCCGCTGCCACCGTGCTCGCGCGGATCCGGGGCGAACAACGACCTACACTGTCGCTCGGGTTCGTGCTTCAGTGCATGAGTCTGGGCCGTAAAGACGGCTACCTCCAGTTCGTGCAGGCCGACGACTCGCCGCGGCCGATCGGGGTGTCGGGACGGCTCGGCGCTGTGGCGAAGGAAGCGATCTGCAAGATGACTGTGGACAAGCTGCGTGCCGAGCAGACACAGCCCGGCGCGTACAAGGCCCCGAAGGGACCGAAGCCGGTCTCGCGGCCACTGAGCGAGGCGGTGACGCGGTGAACTTCGCTCGCGGATCACGGGACTACGAACATCTCTTCGGTATCGCCTACCGGACGCTCGGATCGGCGCACGACGCGGAGGACGCCGTGCAGGATGCCGTCGTCCGCTGGCAGTCGCTCAGTGATGACGAGCGTGAGGCGATTCAGGTGCCGCTCGCGTGGATGACGCGGGCGGTCGGCCGGATCTGCTTGGACCAGTTGGGATCCGCACGGGCGCGTCGCGAGTCGTACACCGGAATCTGGCTTCCCGAACCGGTGCCGGGCACGGTCGGGCCGGTCACGTCGTCGCCGCGGTCTCCGGACCCCGCCGACACCGTCACGCTCGACGAGTCGGTATCGATGGCGCTGCTGCGGGCGATGGAGTCGTTGACGCCGGGGGAACGGGTCGCGCTGATCATGCACGACGTGTTCGGGATGCCGTTCGCCGAGATCGGCGACATCGTCGGGCGCAGCCCCGAAGCCTGCCGCCAGTTGGCATCGACCGCCCGCCGGTACCTGCGCTCCGCACCGCGGTTCGAGGCCGACGGGGGGCAGCGCGGAAAGGTCGTGCACGCGTTCGCGGAGGCATGCACCACAGGCGACCTCGCGGCACTGATGGACGTCCTGGCGCCGGGCGTCGTGTCCCGTGCCGACGGCGGGGGCCTCCCCGGCATCGCGCGGATTCCGGTGGTCGGTGCCGACCGAGTGGCGCGGTACCTGCTCGGTATCGTCGGCCGGAACGAGGCGCGCGGGCTGGCTATCAGCTCTCGCTTCGAAAAAGTCAACAACCGGGCAGGGTTGGTGATCTCGTTCAACGATCAGGTAGCCGCGGTGATCGACCTCGCCATCGCCGACGGCAGGATCCACGAGATCGCGATCGTCATGAATCCCGACAAGCTCGCGTCGTGGACGGCACCCTGATCCACCGACCTCGCGGTACCGTCCCCTAGCACGTCGACTGTGGGCAGAAACGAGAAAGAGCCACCTTCTCGAGTTGAGAAGGTGGCTCTTTCATACGGTCTTTCTTGTAGATCAGCCGCTTGGTGTGGTGAGTCCGACCTCTCGTCCCACACCGTCGATCGAAGCCGCAGTCAAGACGGTGTCCAGAAGTCCCGGGAATCGCTCGTCGAGTTCGTGGCGGCGGAGCACGACGAAACACCGGGTGCCTTCTTGCCGGGTTCGAGTAATGCCGGCATCGCGCAGCACCCGAAGATGGTGACTCAGCGTGGATTTCGCGACCGGAACCTGTAGTTCTCCCCATCCGCGTTCGGTGTTGTCGGCCAGCTGCGAGACCACTCCGACCCTGATCGGATCGCTCAACGCGGCAAGCACCGCCGTCAGCCGGATATCGGACACCTCCGGGTGTTGTGGTTCGCGCATGCCGACCATGTTACCTTGTTCGATGTTCGACGAACATAGAACAAGATGGGTGGTATGAGAATGGGTAGCTTCAACGACCAGGTCGTGATCGTGACCGGCGCGGGTACCGGGATCGGGCGCGCAACCGCGATCGCGTTCGCGCAGGCCGGCGCCCAGGTGCTCGGTGTCGGCCGACGTCAGACGTTGCTGGCTGAGACTGCGAGCGAGCATCCGGCCATTGAGGTGGCAGCACACGATCTGCGCCGTGACGGCGAGGCCGAGGCGGCGATCGACGCGGCCGTCACGCAGTGGGGCCGGGTGGATGTGCTGGTCAACAACGCCGGGGCAACGACCTTGATGCCATTGGCCGATGTGACCGCCGAACGTGTCGCCGACCTGTTCGCCCTCAACGTCGTCGCCCCCAGCGTGCTTGCAGGTGCGGCGCTACCGCACCTGCGCCAGGCCCGCGGCAGCATCGTGAATGTGTCGAGCACCTATGGGCATCGCCCGATACCCGGCGCCGCGCACTACGCCGCTTCCAAGGCCGCTGTGGAACAACTCACCCGCAGCTGGGCCCTCGAACTGGCCCCCGACGGCGTGCGGGTCAACGCTGTGGCACCCGGCCCGACCGAGAGCGAGGCCCTGGCCGCGGCCGGGCTCCCCGACGACATGGTCGCGCAGATCAAACGAGACGAGGCAGAACGTATTCCGTTGGGGCGCCGCGGTGTCCCGGCCGAGATCGCCGACTGGATACTGCATCTGAGTGATCCGTCCGCATCCTGGATCACCGGTCAAGTTGTCACCGTCGACGGTGGCCTCGAGCTCGTGTAGGCCCGAAACGACCCTCGTTTTGGAGTGCGGGGCACACCGTCTGGCGTCGACGGCAAGCAGCACGCGGATCGGGGCGTCGACCCCTGGTCTGAGCCGACCCATAGACCACTCAGTTAGTCCTCAGTGGGTGGGAAGCAGGGCATAGGGAAGGGGGTCTCGACGCTCATCCCGTAAAAAGACACGAGGCTCGACCCTATGACGGGCCACCCGAGGAGGTGCCCCAAGATTGGCACATCCAGTGACCCCAGTGACTCCAGTGACTCCGTGAGCGCACGTGTCAACTCAAATGCGCTAGTCGAGGCCGTTGAACCGGTGGGCGAGTCCCGGTCGGGACAAGAATCGTCAGGACCGTCCTGACCGTCGCTGACCTGGACAACCATAGGATCGACGGTGACGTTTCCGCCGTCTGCTGCGCTGGCCGGCGTCGCGAACGCAGCAGCGAAAAGTGGGGCGGCCAGCAGTGCGGATGCTGAGGTGCGAACAGATTTCTTCAAGGAGTTCCTCTTTCGTCCAGTGATGTTCTGGGACGCTAACCCACCCCTGTACCCATGGGCGCGAACGACACTCCGGTACGGGCTCACCGCGGACCCGCGGTCATAACGGCTATCGATCCGATGGGATCCACGGCGCTTCCCTGGTGTAACTTCCTTCATGCCAGGGGGATTGCTCGCGTTCTCTCGGGATGCCCCCGACACCACCGCATACGAGAGAAGGAAACTCCTTGATCAAGTCAGCACGTGCCGCTGCCACCGCAGCCTTGGCCGCCCCACTCCTGGCCGTCGCGCTCGCCGCACCGGCCAACGCCGCACCCGAAGGCGTCACCCTCACCGACGGTGCTGTCACCGACGAGGACAGCACCGACGGCGGTGCCACCGGCGACGGCTGGCACCTCGCCCCCGGCAGCCTCGCAGTCTTCGAAGCACTCAACACTGGAAGCGTCACCCTCACCGCCGGTGCTGTCACCGACGACGGCACCGGCGTCGGCGACCCGAGCTTCGGCTGGGGCTACACCCCCGGCAGCGTCGCTGCCTTCGCTGTCTTCGACGCCCTCGGCAGTTCCTAACCGCCCCTTCCTGGCCCGGCACCATCACGGTGTCGGGCCGGAAGCATGTTCGGCCACGCGTGATGGCCCCTGGCTCGGCCGTTGTGGCGATCAGCGTCGGCGCGAACGCAAAAACCGTGCCCAACCGAAATGTGCCCAGCAACGAGAAAGGGCCACCTTCTCGGGATCGAGAAGGTGGCCCTTTTCTGTGGAGCCTAGGAGATTCGAACTCCTGACATCTGCCTTGCAAAGGCAGCGCTCTACCAACTGAGCTAAGGCCCCGTTACCTCGTGCCACACCTCGTTGCCGCGAAGCAACTTGGCCAGTCCGATGGCCACCAACACTCCGGCTCCTACGATGAGGAGAACCTTCATGTGAGCGACCTTTCATCGACACCAGGAGTGGGCCTAGGAGGACTTGAACCTCCGACCTCTTCGTTATCAGCGAAGCGCTCTAACCGCCTGAGCTATAGGCCCTGAAGTACGGAAACCGGTCTGATGTAGTTCCCTGAACCGAGTCGGAAGATTACCCCACCGGACCGGCAAGTACCAAAACCGGTCCGATGAAGCGCTCTTTTCCCTGTTCAAACCTCATCGACCTGCGATCAGTCCCTGTCCGCGAGCGTCACCTCAACGCCGCCGACCAGATCGGAACACAGGTTGTAGATGAACGAACCAATCGTCGCGAGCGCGGTGAACAACACCATGTTCGACAGACCAATGACCGCCGCGTATCCGAAGACCTGCCCGGCCGTCACGAGACCTTCGGGGCTGGAATCGGCGACGATGTCGGTGAACGCACTGTTCAACCGGTCCCAGACCCCCATGCCCTCCAAGACGAGGTACAGCAGGCCGACTGCAACCATCCACACGAAGAACAGCGACACCGAAATGATCGACGAGATCTTCAGCGTCGACCACGGATCCAGTCTGCGGATTTGTACCGACGCCCGGAGCCCACCCTCCTCGACACGCTGTGGGGCCACGACCACCTTTGGCTTCTGATCCGCCGAGGCGTCGGCGGGAAGAGGGTGTTTGGCTTCGGACAGATCCGGCAGATCTTGCGGAAGAACATCACGGTTGATGTGCCGGGTGGGGCCGTCGATCGCGGATGCTTTGGCTTTCGCGGCCTCCCGCTGCGAAACCGGCCCAACCGTGGCGGGCCCAGGCTCCCCACCGATAGCTGCCGTAGCGGCCATCGACTCCGGGTTGGCCGCCGGTTGCACCGTCGCGGTCTGGGTGGGAGCACCCGAGTTCTGCGCCCACGGAGCCTGCTGCATGCCCTGCCCCTGGATGTCCTGGGTAGGTGCGGTCTGCGAAGGCGCCTGCGCCGACTGCGGCTTCTGGACGTCTTGGCCGCTCGGCGCTTTCGCCACAGCGGGCCTTCCCTCTGCGGGAGCCGGAGTCGTCTGCGCTTCCGGGTGTGACGCCTGCTTGGCATTCGCGCCGAGAACGGGGCGCTTCAGATTGGTCTGCGGTTCCCGCTGCACTTCCCGCTGCCATGGTGGAACCGGATTTCCCCGGCTGGCCTGCGGAGTGACGGTGCGATCGCCACTCGCCGGCGCCCGGTTACCCGGAGCCTGCGGGGGTGTTACCTGACGCGACTGAGTGTGTTGATTCGGCGGGTGCCCTTGTGGCGGAGGCACAGGCCGGTCCGGTCGTTCCTCCGAAGTCGTGGCGACTGGCCCCTCAGGGGGTGCGCCGACACCGGCGGACGCTTGGGGCGCCCCCGGCGCAGATCGTTGCGGCGGAATCGGGTTCGCAGACTCGTTCTGAGGGACGTTGGAGGCCTGTTGCTCCGATGGCGCCGACCCGGCCGAACCTGGGTTCGGCCGGTCATTGCCTGGGTGATTGGGAGTGCTCACTAGGACCCCTTAACTCCTTTACCGCTGCTCTCGGCGTTGTCTTCGGTCTCGTCGGGCTCGTCGGCGTTGCGGGCGATCGCGAGCAGGTTGTCGCCTTCACCGAGGTTCATCAGACGAACGCCTTTGGTCTGCCGCCCCGCCTTGCGAACCTGCTTGGCTGGGGTACGGATCACGCCACCGCCTGACGTGATCGCATACAGCTCGTCGTCGTCGTTCACGATGAGTGCCCCGACCAGAGTGCCACGTTTCTTGTCGTACTGAATCGTGAGCACACCCTTGCCGCCGCGGCCCTGTGGGACATAGTCCTCGATGGGGGTGCGCTTCGAGTAACCGCCCGACGTCGCCACCAAGAGGTAACCCTCACGAACTACGTTGAGCGACAGCAGTTCGTCGTCGTCGTTGAACCGCATTCCCTGAACGCCGGAGGTGGCGCGTCCCATCGGACGTAGCGCCTCGTCCGTGGCGGAAAAGCGAATCGACTGCCCTTTCGCGGATACCAGCAGCAGATCGTCGTCGGCCGAGCAGAGCACCGCACCCACAAGTTCGTCCTCGCCGCGCAGGTTCACCGCGACGATGCCGCCGCTGCGGTTCGAGTCGAAGTCGGTGAGCTTGGACTTCTTCACCAGACCATTTCGCGTCGCGAGGACGAGATAGGGTGCGTCCTCGTACGTCTTGATCTGGATGATGCTCTGGATGCGTTCATCGGGCTGGAACGCGAGCAGATTGGCCACGTGTTGCCCGCGTGCCGTGCGGCTCGCCTCCGGCAATTCGTACGCCTTGGCCCGGTACACGCGGCCCTTCGTCGTGAAGAACAGCAACCAATCGTGCGTCGAGCTGACGAAGAAGTGCGAGACGATGTCGTCCTGCTTGAGACCCGCGCCCTGTACCCCCTTGCCGCCGCGCTTCTGTGAGCGGTACAGGTCGGTCTTGGTGCGCTTGGCGTAGCCGGTCTCGGTGATCGTGACTACGACGTCCTCGCGGGCGATCAGATCCTCGTCGGAGACGTCGCCGTCGGCCGCGATGATTCGGGTGCGTCGATCGTCGCCGTGCTTGTCGACGATCTCCTTCAACTCGTCACGGACGATCGCGCGCTGCCGCTCCGGCTTGGCGAGAATGTCCTTCAGGTCTGCGATCTCACGCTCGATCTCGGCGAGCTCGTCGATGATCTTCTGACGCTCGAGCGCAGCCAACTTGCGCAGCTGCATGTCGAGGATGGCCTGCGCCTGGATCTCGTCGATCTCGAGCAGACCCATCAGACCCGTCCGGGCGTCTTCGACTGTCTGCGACGCTCGGATCAGCGCGATGACCTCGTCGAGGGCGTCGAGTGCCTTGACCAATCCTCGCAGGATGTGGGCCCGCTCTTCCTTCTTGCGGAGCCGGAACTCGGTGCGCCTGCGGATGACCTCGACCTGGTGGGTGACGTAGAGCCGGATCATCTGATCGAGTCGCAGCGTACGCGGCACACCGTCGACGATCGAGAGCATGTTGCAGCCGAAGCTCGTCTGCAACTGGGTGTGCTTGTACAGGTTGTTGAGGACGACCTTCGCGACCGCGTCCCGCTTGACGGTGACGATGATGCGCATCCCCGCGCGGTCCGAGGACTCGTCGTGAATGTCGGAGATGCCAGCGATCTTGCCGTCGCGCACCTGCTCTGCAATCGACGTGATGAGGTTGTCTGGGTTCACCTGGTACGGCAGTTCGGTGATGACAATTGTGGTGCGCCCCTTGGTATCCTCTTCAATCTCCACCACCCCGCGCATGCGGACCGAACCCCGGCCGGTGGTGTAGGCGTCTTGGATACCCTGGCCGCCGACGATCAGGCCGTGGGTCGGAAAGTCCGGTCCTTTGACCAATTCCATGACGGCCGTGAGGGTTTCTTCTTCGCTTGCTTCCCAGTTCTCGAGTGCCCAGTAGATGGCCTCGGCGACCTCGCGAAGATTGTGCGGCGGAATATTCGTCGCCATACCGACCGCGATACCGCCCGAACCATTGATCAACAGGTTGGGGATACGGCTGGGGAGAACTGTCGGCTCTTGGGTACGGCCGTCATAGTTCGGAGCGAAATCGACTGTTTCCTCGTCGATTTCGCGGAGCATCTCCATGGCGAGTGGAGTCAGCCTGCACTCGGTGTACCTCATTGCCGCGGCGCCGTCGTTGCCGCGGGATCCGAAGTTGCCCTGTCCGTCGACGAGCGGATACCGCATCGACCACGGCTGCGCCATACGGACGAGGGTGTCGTAGATGGAAGAGTCGCCGTGCGGGTGATAGTTACCCATCGTCTCGGCGACCGGTCGCGCAGACTTCACGTAGCCGCGGGTCGGGTAGTAGCCGTTGTCGTTCATCGCGTACAGCACGCGGCGATGCACCGGCTTGAGTCCGTCCCGCACGTCGGGCAGCGCACGACCGACGATCACGCTCATCGCGTAATCGATGTAGCTGCTCTGCATCTCCTGCTGAATGTCGACGGGCTCGACGCGGTCGTGCCCCGGTCCCTCCGGCGGCAACGTTGTGTCAGTCATGAGCTCCTTCTTCTACTCGGCTTGACGTCTCCTTTCGGACGGGCGGTCCGGTACGACGTCGCGCAACCACCCGAGTCTATAGGTGCAGGTCAGCTAAGGGGGTGAAGGACTCGAATGTACTCGTCAAACAGTGCCGCGGGAGCCGCCCGTCCCGTCGAGTGAGAACCCTCGGCCCCGGGATTCGGCGGCGAGCGATTCAGCAGCGAGCGATTCAGCAGCGAGCATGTCTGCCTCGAGTTCGAACTCCGCGGCGACGCGGTCCGGCGCCATGAGCAGCGCGGTGATCGGAACGGTAACCACCAGCATGCCCAGTACGAACACCGGAAACAGGACCGAGAACACCTCGAGCCCGTCCGGGTGTGCCACCGTCGTGTCAACGGTGGCGGTCAGGCCCCACATCCCGGCGTAATGCATAGTCACCACCGCTACCGCCACCGCAACCGCCGCGACGAGCCGCTGCCTGCGGGACTCGAGAGCGTAGATCGACCAGATGATTCCCGCGCCGATCAGGAATCCGATCAAGGCGGCCACGACGGTCAGGAGCGCGCCCAAGTTCACCGAGCCCTGGATCTCGATGGAGTACACGATCGCCACATGCATTCCGATGAATGCAGCACCCAGGAGCGCCGCGCCCGCAGCGAGCCGACCGACCTCGACCGTTGCGCTCGATCTCCGGTGCTTCGTCGTCGGCGGGCTGACGATCAGCAAGGCTGCTGCGGCGGCCGCGACGGGAACCACGAAGGAAATCGCAATCCACAGGACGTTGTAGCGCACCACGCTGCCGGAGACCTCGAATCCGACCATCGCTATGTAGTGCGGCAACCACGCGCCGATACCGCCGATGGACAGTGCCCCCCACGCCAACCACAGGGTTCGCTGCCTCGGGTTCGCCGCTGTCGCCGCCTTGCGGGCACTGGCGACACCGACGAAGACTCCGATGAACCCGGTTACCGCGGCCAGTGCGATGATCCAGGTGCCCATGGAGAACTGCTGCAAACCATCCGACATGTTCCTCAGTCCTCAGTCCTCAGTACTCAATACGCGGCCGTGCGGAGCTTGGTCAGTGCGTATTCGGTGATCGCTACCAATGCACGTTTCGCCGATTCCCTGTCACGAGCGTCGATCGGGATGATCGGCACGTCCTCCGATATCGCCAGGGCCCCCCGAATGTCTTCGACCGGGTAGCGCGGAGCGTCCTCGAACTCGTTGATCGCGACGAGGAACGGAAGTCGGCGTGCCTCGAAAAAGTCGACCGCAGCAAAACTCTCGTCCAACCGCCGGGTGTCGATCAGGACGATCGCGCCGATCGCGCCCCGGATCAGGTCGTCCCACATGAACCAGAATCGGTGCTGACCGGGAGTACCGAACAGGTAAAGCACCAGATCATCGGCCAGGCTGATACGACCGAAGTCCATCGCGACGGTGGTCGTGCCCTTCTCTGGTGTGGCCGTCAAGTTGTCGACACCATCGCTGGCGTTGGTCACAAGCGCCTCGGTACGGAGAGGAACGATCTCCGAGACGGCCCCCACCAACGTCGTCTTGCCTACGCCGAACCCGCCGGCGATCACGATCTTGGTCGAGGTCACCCGATTGTCGGGATCAGATTTCGCGAAGTCCACTGAGGACCCTTTCGATGAGTTCACGGCGTTCGGAGTCGGTCGAGTCTTCGTTCAATGTGGCCAGGATCTGCAGATGGCCAGACTCGACCAGGTCGGCCACCAGGACCCGGGCCACACCGAGCGGTAACCCCACCCTGGCGGCGATCTCGGCAAGGGACGGCGACTGCTGGCACAACGCGACGATCGCCGCGTTGATGTCGTCGAGTTCCCAGTGCCGGTCCACTGACTGTGGGAGAGCCTGGATCAATGCCTCGAGCGCGAGTTCGACCGCGGGCCGGGTCCGACCCGATGTCAACGAGTACGGGCGCACGATGTTCGAGCCGCGCGGCTCCGAATAGGGGTTGTCCATGGGAACGCCCCTGGTCAGAGGTCCTGTGTTGTGCGGGCGGTGGCCTGCACAGATGTGCCGACGCGGTCGACCAGGATCGCCATCTCGTAGCCCACCTGTCCGATGTCGCACTCGGAATCGGTCAGGGTCGCAAGATGCGAGCCGTCACCGACACTCATGAGCAGCAAATAGCCGTGCTGCATCTCGACCACCGACTGAAGCACCCCGCCGCCTTCGAAGAGACGGGACACCCCGGCCGACAAACTTGCGAGGCCGGAGGTGACGGCAGCCAACTGCTCGGCCCGGTCGATTGGAAGATGGGAGCTGGCGGCCATCAGAAGGCCATCGGCGGATACGAGCACGGCATGGGAGACGCCCGGTACGTCGCTGGCGAAGTTCGACACCAACCAGTCGAGGGGTCGTGTGACGTCGGGGCCTTGAGCGGTATTCATCAATCTCCTTCAGTGCTGTTGCGATTCGCGAGCCTCGTGGCCCTGCCGTTTCGTACGCCAAGCTGGTGCCGACTGAGGTTGGCGCGAATTGTCTCAGGGTCACGCACACGACGCAGTGTCGCCGTGTTGTGGGCACCTTCGACGGTGCCGGGAAGCAATCGCTCACCGGGGTTCCTCTTGGGCAAACCGATTTCGGGATCGACCTCGACGGGCGTCGAACTGATCCGTTCCGCGGCTGACCAACCGACATCACCGGCCGACTGCCATACGCCCGGTGCACCTTCTTCACTGGTCGGATCGGTCAGCCAATCCGACACCATGTCGGCGAAAATCGGAGTGCCGGCGGGACGTTGGGGCGGCTCCGCCGGTTCCGGCTCGACACGCGACTGGAAGAACGAGGCCGTCTTCGCCGAGTTGGTGCGGTAGCGGTGGCGCACCCGCTCCCGGTCGTCACTGCTCGAAGACTCGGTCGCCGGCACCGACTGATCGGCGGTGCGCTCCGCTTCTGCCCCGGTCTCGAGCTGTGGCTCCGGCGGCACGGGCGCCGGCTGCCGCTCCGGCAACGCGGGCACCGACTGCGGCTCCGGCTCGGCCGGTTCCGCCTGGCGCTCCGGCAACACGGACACCGGGCGCGGCTCCGGCGTCGCAGGTGCCGGGGGCGACTGCGGCGTCGCAGGTGCCGGGCGCGGCTCTCGCTTGGCCGGCTCAGATGCGGTTACCTGACGCCGCCGCACGGGCAGCTTCGGCATCGCGCCGGACCCACGGACATTCACCACGTCGTTCAGTTGCGCGGTGGGGCGGCCGGCAGAGGCTCCCGCACCGGCCGCGATACCGCTGGCACCAGGCTGGCGTTGCGGCAGACCGTTGCCCGATACCACCCTGGCAGCGCGCGGTACCGGGGCTACCTGAGCTACGGGGGCAGGGGTCGGCGAGGCCGGAGCAGAAGCCGTTGGCTGAGCGCGAACCGGCAGACCGTTGCCCGCGATCGGTGGGCGTCCCGGTTCCCCCGGCGGAGCCGTCGCCGGAATACCGCTACGCGGGGTCGGGTCGGGTATCTTGCGCAGCGGGCCGGTCGTGTGACCTACCTCTTGCGTCACGATCAACGCGTTCGGAATGTGGATGCTGGCGGTCACGCCGGGGCTACGTGCGGTATCGAACGTGGACCGCAGGCGCACGGTGAGACCGTGCCGCTTCGCCAGCCGGCTCACCACGAACAACCCCATGTGGCGCGCGGTCTCGGTACCGACCTCACCACCCGACGCGAGGCGCTCGTTGATTGCGCGCAGGTCGTTGGATGGTATGCCGATTCCGCGGTCCGCGACCTCGAGCAGCACACCACCGTCCACGGCACGCGCGAAACTGAACGTCACCACGGTGTCCGGCGGCGAAGCCCGAAGCGAGTTGTCGACGAGTTCGGCGAGGAGATGGACGACGTCGGTGGCGACGGCGCCGCTGAGGGCACCTTCCGGGGTAGCACCCACCTGCACCCGCTGGTAGTCCTCCACCTCGGAGATCGCAGCGCGCAACACATCGCCGAGTGCAATCGGCGCGGACTGTGAACGACGCACACGGGTACCGGCGAGGATCAGAAGGTTCTCACCGTTTCGGCGCATACGCGCCGCGAGGTGGTCGAGCCGAAAGAGGCTTTCGAGTCGCTTCGGGTCCTTCTCCTCGAACTCGAGATTCTCGATGAGGTTCAACTGCTGGTCGACGAGCGACTTACTTCGGCGCGCCAGCGTTTCGAACATGTCGTTGATCCGCAGACGCAACTGGGCCTGTTCGCCGGCGAGACGCAGTGCCTGCCCATGGATGTCGTCCACAGCCCGGGCGAGCTGGCCGATCTCCTCGGACGAGTGCACGGCCACCGGTTCGAACGACAACGCGCGCGGGTCGTCACTGGCTTTGATCTGTTCGATCGCTTCGGGAAGATCGCGACGGGCAGCCTTGAGGGCGCCGTGCCGCAGTCGACGGATCGGTCCGATCAGCGATCGCGACACGAGAAGCGCGAGAACGAGAGCGGTGAGCAGCGTACCGAGGACGATCGCCGTGTCGCGCAGCGCAGCGGACCGCGTCTCGGAAGCACGGCTTTGCACGGTCGACGCAATATCTTGCGCAGCCTCGCTCGTCAGTTCGTGGTAGATGTCGCGGCTCTCGATCAGCGAGGCTCGCGTCTGAAGCACAGGCAATGGACCGCCACGCGCCACCTCCTGCAGACCTTCGTCGACGAGGGTGTTCCGGTCGGCGATGTTTTCCCTCAGCGCCTCGAGACGCGGGTCGTCCGGCGGGTAGTAGGGATCGAGGAGATCCAGCAAACCCGATTCCGCACCGGCAGCGGAGACGATCGCCGTGGTGGGAAGTTCGCCTTCACGCGCCCTTTCGCGGCCGTCCGGGGCAACGTAGGCCTCGAGAACCGCAACGTTGCCCATCGCCTGCTCGAAGAGCTTGCGCTGCGCCTGCCAGGCATTACTCAACAGGTAGCCCTTGTCGATGACACCGCTGTCGTCGATCTGACGCACGATGTCGTCGACTTCTCGGGTGAGGCCGTCGGAGAACGTGCGGTGACGTTCGGCAAGAAGGTCGGTTGCGACGCCTGGTGAATCCATCAGAGCCAGGAGTGCGCGACCGTCCGAGACGGTTTGGTTGATGGCGTCAGCGATCTCAGGGTTCAGCTCGGGATTGCGGGCATGCTCGGACACTTTGTCCATCAACCCTGCCGCAGTCTTCCGGTCATCCTCAGGGAGAGTCCTGGAGGTGTAACCACTGATCACCGTACCCATTGCAGCCTCGAGGGCCACGATGTCCGGAACGCCGGCGATCCAGTCGGCCGCTTCGGTGAAATGAACGGCCTTGCTCAGCTCGGCCTGCACTCGAAGTCCGCCGAGCACCATGGCAACGGTGACGGGAACCGCAAGAACCGCAGTGACCTTCCAGCGCAGACCCCAACCCGCGATATCCCAGAACTTGGCCCGGGGCGGCGACTCCTCGCTCATCCCACGCTTCCTTTCCACCCAGTCATAGCTCGCCGATCTGTGCTCGTGACTACGCCCGCGGCACGAAGCCGTATGGGTCGGGCGCGCTGACTACGGAGGGAGCGATCCACCACTGCGCGATGCGACGCACTGGCCGATTCACTCGGTTTCCGAATGTAACGAATTCATCACATCTTCGTGCGAAAGATTCTTACCACAGAGTTAGGTCACGTAGGTACTTCTCAGTAACATCCACCCGAAGGTCCCTCCCCTTGCCTTCTGTCCGTCGATCAGTGGCCCACGCTACACAGAATCCCAATCGGCGTTCGGGGCGGTGTCCCCAACCAGCACGATCGAGACAAATCACCCACAAGACGAAGACAGTCACCGGCGCCTTTCGGTCACCGGTGACTGTTCGAACTCGCTGATCTTTGTCAGGTGCGCCCTAGACGTCGAGGAAGCGGACGTCCTTCGCGTTGCGGGTGATGAAGCTCCGGCGGGCCTCGACGTCCTCACCCATGAGCACGCTGAACAGCTCGTCTGCTGCCGCCGCGTCGTCGAGTGTCACCAGGCGCAGCACACGCGCCGACGGATCCATCGTGGTCTCCCACAGTTCCTTGGCGTTCATCTCGCCGAGACCCTTGTAACGCTGGATGCCGTCGTCCTTGTTGATCTTCTTGCCGGCTTCGATACCTGCCTGGACGAGCGCATCGCGCTCACGATCCGAATAGGCGAACTCGGGGTCGTTGCGCTGCCACTTCAGCTTGTACAACGGGGGCTGGGCCAGGAATACGTGTCCCTGTTCGACGAGGGGTCGCATGAACCGGAACAACAGCGTGAGCAGCAGCGTCGCGATGTGCTGACCGTCGACGTCGGCGTCGGCCATCAGCACGATCTTGTGGTACCGCAACTTGGCGATGTCGAACTCGTCGTGGATGCCCGTACCGAACGCGGTGATGATCGACTGGACCTCGGTATTCTTCAGAACGCGGTCGATGCGGGCCTTCTCGACGTTGATGATCTTGCCGCGCAACGGCAGGATCGCCTGGTACATCGAGTCCCGACCGGATTTGGCCGAACCGCCGGCGGAATCACCCTCCACGATGTAGATCTCGGACTTGCGCGGATCGTTGGAACGGCAGTCGGCAAGCTTGCCCGGCAGGCCGCCCAAGTCGGTGGCGCTCTTTCGCCGGACGAGTTCGCGTGCCTTCCGTGCGGCCACACGGGCCTGCGCCGAGGACACGGCCTTGTTCACGATCGTCTTGGCATCTGCAGGGTTCGACTCGAACCAGTGCGACAGGTGCTCGTTGCTCGCCTTCTGGACGAAAGACCGGACCTCGGTGTTTCCGAGCTTCGTCTTCGTCTGACCCTCGAACTGTGGTTCACCGACCTTGACCGAGATGATCGCCGCGAGACCTTCACGGATGTCGTCACCGGTGAGCTTCGGGTCCTTGTCCTTCAGGAGTTTCTTGTCCAGGGCGTACTTGTTCACCGTGGCAGTCAGCGCGGAGCGGAAGCCCTCCTCGTGGGTTCCGCCCTCATGGGTGTTGATGGTGTTGGCAAAGGTGTGCACCGATTCCGAGTAACCCGAGTTCCACTGCATCGCGACCTCGAGTTCGTGCCCGGTTCCCTTCGCCGTGAAGCCGACGACGGAGTTGTGGATCGGCGCCTTGGTGCGGTTGATGTGCCGGACGTAGTCCTCGAGCCCACCCGGATAGTGATAGACGCGAGTCTTCACCTTCGGCGTGGCCGCTGCCTCGGCCTGCGCCGACTCGTCCTCTGCGCTCATGGGCGCATCGGCGACCTGGCTGACCACGTCCTCGGTGACCTCTGCCGCACTGACGCGCTCGTCGGTCAGGGTGATGGTGAGGCCCTTGTTCAGGAAGGCCATCTCCTGGAGTCGCCGGGCAACAGTCTCGAAGTTGTAGACCGTGGTCTCGAAGACGTTGGGATCCGACCAGAATCGGACCGTAGTTCCGGTCTCCTTGGTGGCGTCACCTTTGACGAGTTCGCCGGGCTTGGAATCGACGTAGGACTGGTTCCAGTTGTATCCATCGCGGTTGATGTCGACCTCGAGCCGACTGGACAGCGCGTTGACGACGGAGATACCGACACCGTGCAGACCACCGGAGACGGCGTAGGAATCGGAGTCGAACTTGCCACCGGCGTGAAGCTGGGTGAGGACGACTTCGACGGTGGGGATACCCGAGGCGTGCATACCGACCGGGATGCCTCGACCGTCGTCGACGACCTGGACGCCACCGTCTTCGAGGAGGGTGATCTCGACCTTGCTGGCGTGGCCTGCCATCGCCTCGTCGACCGAGTTGTCGACCACTTCCCAGATCAAGTGGTGCAGACCGCGTTCACCGGTGGAGCCGATGTACATGCCCGGTCGCTTGCGTACTGCTTCGAGCCCTTCGAGGACGGTGATGGACGAAGCGCCGTAGTCCTTGTTGGGGTTTTTGATGTCTGACTTCTGGGCAGCCACGGGTGGGTAGCTCTCCTTCTCCGTCCAGTGCCCGAAGCGCGCGCCTGCCACCCGTGCCGGGCCGCAGGAGACGAAATCGGGAATCGTGCCGCTAGTTACCTCGGCCATCCTACTGGTACACCGGCCTCAGAAGCGCGATCCGACACCCCTGAGTGCCCCGTAGACGAATTTTCAAGGCATCAACGGAGTGAAAACCTACGATGACGCACTCCTGGACACGGTGTTGCTCGGTGCCGGAGGACCTGCGGTCCCGCCTACCCGTAGGTGTCGCGCGGCCCTCTCCCCCGAATATGTCGTTCGCCCTTGCGCCAACTCGGAGCAGTCGGTCCGGTGACTCGCAACGACGTCACCACACCGTTTCCGACCGAGGCGGCGATCTTCGCGAGAATCTGCGACTGCATCATTCGAAGCTGCGTCGCCCACGCCGTGGACTCCGCTGAGATACTCAGCACCCCCTCTCGAAGCCCTGTCGGTTCTGCATGCGCAGCGATGTCCTCACCGACCACCTGGGCCCACCTACCGAGCACCGCCCCTTCGGATACCTTGGGCGACCAACCACGTTGCTTCGCCAGCGCGCTGGTCAGGGCCCCAAACGGTTGTGGATCGCGATCGTCGGGGCCCGGACCCGACCACCCGCGTCGACCTCGGGCTCGCAGCCTCCGTACCCCGGATCCGGATCGGCGGCCCTGACCGACGGATTTTCCACTGGCCTTAGCCGCCGCCCGAGCCTCCTCGAGCGCTCGGCGGGCAAGGTCGATTCCCTTGACCTCTGGTTCCGGCATGTCGCTTGCGGGTTCGGCGTCATCGGTCATGACCAACCTCCCTTGCTGTCTGCTGGCGATACTCGAGACCTCCCTCGGTCTCTGTGATACACGAAACCCTTCCGCGGTCGGTGTCGCGAGCCTGTACGCCGAAGCGAACGGCGTCGAGTTCTCGCGGAACATCTTCGGCGACCGCTGCGGTGATCAGAACCTGTTCAGCATCCACGGCGATCTCGGCCAGTGCCCTCCTCCGGCGGAGGTCCAGTTCGGCGAACACGTCGTCGAGCATGAGCACCGGATCGCTGCCGTCCGAGCGCAACAGAGCGAACGCGGCCAGTCGCATCGACAGCGCAACCGACCACGACTCCCCGTGACTTGCGAATCCCTTGGCCAGGGTATCGCCGAGGTGTAGTTCCAGATCGTCACGATGAGGACCGACCAGGCACACACCACGATCGATCTCCTTCGGCCTCATCACGGACAGTTCATGCAGGATGCGCTCCTCCAGAAGGGCGATATCGCCTGCTTCCGGCGGCCGTGCGGGATCAAGGAACTCCGGCGGCAGCGAATTTCCGAGGCTCGAGCGATAGCGAATACTCGCAGTCCTCGACTCGGGTGCCAGCGAATGGTACGACCGAGTCAGATGCGGGGCGAGTTCATGCACGAGATGGATCCGCCCGGCGAGGAGTTGGGCTCCGTGGGCTGCGAGATGCCCGTCCCATACGTCCAGTGTCGCAAGGGCACTGGCGCCTTCCCCACTTCCGCGTCCTGCCCGTCGCAGCGTCCCACCCGCAGTCTTGAGCAGTGCCGAACGCTGCCTCAGCACCCGGTCGTAGTCGGCCCGCACCGCAGCCATCCGGGGTATCCGAGTGGTGAGTAGTTCATCGAGGTAGCGGCGTCGATCGCCGGGGTCTCCGCGGACGAGTGACAGATCTTCCGGAGCGAACAGCACCGTTTGAAGAATCCCCAGAACCTCTCGCGGACGCCGTGTGGGCGACTGGTTGATCCGCGCCTTGTTGGATTTTCCTTCGTTGAGTTCGAGATCGACGGTCAGTTCTCTGCCGGCGTTGACAACCGTCGCTGCAGTGAACGCTCGAGTGGTTTCCGACCTGATCAACGGGGCGTCCGAACTCACCCGATGCGAGGACAGCGTGGACAGGTACCCCAGCGCCTCGAGGATGTTCGTCTTTCCTTGACCGTTGGGTCCGATAAAGACGGTGCAACCGGGCCGCAGGTCGAGAGCGAGTGCGTCCCAGGAACGGAAGTCTCTGAGTGAGAGTGCGCGAACGAACACCTATAGTCCAGAACCGGCTTCTTCGTCGTAGGACGCCTTGTGCACCGTGTGCCCGCCGAATTGGTTGCGTAGCGCCGCGACGGCCTTCATTGCAGGGGAATCCTCCTGGCGAGATCCGAACCGCGCAAACAGAGCAGCGGAAATCACCGGCGCCGGAACGGCGTGCTCTACGGCTTCCTGTACCGTCCAGCGGCCCTCGCCGGAATCAGCTGCATAACCGGAAATCTCGGCGAACTCAGGATCGTCCGCGAGCGCCTTCACGAGTAGTTCCAACAGCCACGAGCGGACGACGGTACCCTTCGTCCAGGCACGAAGCACACCGTGGACATCGGTGACGAGCTCCTCTGCTTCGAGCAGTTCATAGCCTTCCGCGTAGGCCTGCATCAATCCGTACTCGATGCCATTGTGGATCATCTTCGCGTAGTGACCTGCTCCGATCGGACCCGCGTGAACGAACCCGTCCGCACGCTCACCCTCGGGGCGCAGCGCGTCGAAGATCGGGAGTGCGCGCTCGACATCCGCATCCGCCCCGCCGACCATCAACCCGTAGCCGTTGTCGAGCCCCCAGACGCCACCGGAAACACCACAGTCGAGGTAGCCGATTCCGCGCGATCCGAGCATCTCGCCGTGCACCTGATCGTCGGTGTATCGCGAGTTTCCGCCGTCGATCACCAGGTCCCCCGACTCGAGTTCCGACGACAGCTGCGTCACGGTGTCCCGGGTGATCCTTCCTGCCGGCACCATCAACCAGACGATGCGGGGAGTCTCGAGTCGCTGCACGAGTTCGGACAGCGACGCCACATCCGTGACCTCGGGCCGGGGATCGAAGCCGACTACCTCGTGCCCATGCGCGCGCAGTCGCTCGCGCATGTTGAATCCCATTTTCCCGAGCCCGACCAACCCGATCATCATCGTGATCTCCGTCCACTCGCTGAGATTTGCTGCGGCAGTACCCCGGGTTCGAGACTGTCGGCGGTCAGCCGGGAAGCCGAACCGGCATCAGCAGGTACGTGTATGCACTCTCCGGAGCCGTGAAGTTGCCGGAATCGTTGGGTTCGATCTCGTCCTCGGTTCCCGGGCGCAGCACCGCGGGACGACTTGGCGTCGTGAATCCGAACAGCACCTCCTCGCTGTGCAGCGAGGACAATCCGTCGAGCAGGTAACCCGGATTGAAGGCGATGGTGAGCGGTTCACCTCGGAAGACGGCGTTCAGTCCTTCCTCGGCACGGCCGGCGTCGTCGCCGCCGGCGGAGAGTAAGAGACCTTCGGTGGAGAACTGGAGTCGGACTTGCGCGCCACGTTCGGCGACCAACGCCACACGCTTGATGGCATCGACGAGCGGAGCGACCTCGACCGTGGCCATCGCTGTGTGTTCGGACGGCAGTAGTTGCCGGAACTTCGGGAACTCGGCGTCGAGTAGTCGGGTGGTGTTGCGCCGGCCGCCGTTCACGATGCCGAGCAGTCCGTCGTTGCCGACCGACGGGCCGGAACCGAGAGCGAGCTCAACCGGTGAAGTGGCGTCTCCGGTAAGAGTTTTCGCCGCCTCCGAAAGAGTCCTCGCCGGAACCAGGACCGCTGCCGTCGTGTCTGAGCTGGCTGGTGACCACTCGAGTTCACGGACTGCGAGACGAAACCGATCCGTGGCGGCGAGGACGATGGCGTTGCCCTCGATCTCCACGCGAATACCCGTGAGCATCGGAAGGGTGTCATCCTTGCCGGCGGCTACGGCGACCTGCCCGACAGCCTCCGAGAACACGTCTACCGGGATAGAGCCGGTCTGCGACGGCAACTGCGGAAGCTGGGGGTAGTCCTCGACCGGCATGGTCGGGAGGGAGAACTTGGCGCTCCCACAGGTGATCAGGACACGACTGCCCTCGAGCGTCACGTCGACCGGCTTGTTGGGGAGGGACTTGGTGATGTCGGCGAGTAGCTTGCCGGACACCAGCACCTGCCCGGCGCTCCCGACCTCCGCAGCGACCCGAACTTGGGCCGATACCTCGTAGTCGAATCCAGAAACCGTCAACCCTTGTTCGGTCGCATCCAGGAGAACCCCGCCGAGAACAGGCACTGGAGGCCTCGACGGCAGACTCCGAGCGACCCACGTCACTGACTCAGCGAATTCTTCCCGGGAGACACGAAACTTCAGGCTTCCAAGCTCCATCGCCGGGTTGTTCCTCTCGGTAGGCACGGTTGTTCGCCACGGTCGGGCAGTGACCGAAGCACTGCAGTCTTACACAGAGCGACGATGCATAACCGTATGCCCTCGAGGACGAACTTGAAAGCAGAACGGTCTTGTCCTCGAGTCTCTCATGGAGGCCTGTGAACCGACCCAATCCCCAACCCTGTTTTCAAAGAGTTTCTTAGAGAGATTGATAAGAAGTACTATTAGGCGCTGTGGAATCTGTGGACGAACCGGTGTAGTCGCTGGTCGGTCTGCGCCGATGTATGTGGAATTCTCGAGGACGGACTCGAGGACCAATTCTGCACCCATGTGGACTACTCGAGGTTGTTCAAAGTTCTTCACGTTCTGTCCACAGAGATTCCACCCAATCCCCACACTTATCCACAGGTGTGAATCTTCAATTCCTGGTCACAGCCTCGGCGTGTTGCCTTGGCGTGTCCGATCGGGATCCGCCCCGCTCGACCCCAAGCGCCCGCTCGAGCACACCCTCGAGGATCCGCTCGAGCGATACCTCGAGGCCCCCTCGAGCGCTCGCTCGAGGCGTCATCCGACCGGGCCCTCGAGAGACGTTCGAGGGGCCCGCGGTGTAGTCCCAAGCCCCGGAAACGGCCTGTGCCCCGGTAGTGGCCGAGGACCGGCTACCGGGGCACAGGAGAGACGCGCGAGATCGTCGGATCTACCTCTTGGATCGCTGCTTGATGCGTGCAGTGAGCTCCTGGACCTGGTCGTAGACCTTCCGGCGCTCCGTCATCTCTTTGCGAATCTTCTTGTCCGCATACATGACGGTGGTGTGGTCGCGGCCGAACGTCTGGCCGATCTTCGGTAATGACAGGTCGGTGAGCTCACGACACAGGTACATGGAGATCTGTCGTGCCTGGGCGAGCGGCCGGGCCTTTCCTGGACCGCACAGGTCGTCGATGGACATGTTGAAGTACTCCGCGGTGACCGCCATGATCGTGGCGGCGTTGATCTCGAGGCTGGACGAATCGGGCATGAGATCACGCAGAACGACTTCGGCCAGGGTGAGGTCGAGGGGTTGACGGTTGAGGGAGGCGAAGGCCGTCACGCGAATGAGAGCACCCTCGAGCTCCCGGATGTTGCGTTCGATCCGTGAGGCGATTAACTCGAGGACGTCGTCGGGCACCTCGAGCCGGTCCATTCGGGCCTTCTTGCTGAGGATGGCAATGCGGGTCTCGAGTTCCGGCGGCTGAACGTCGGTGATCAGGCCCCATTCGAAGCGAGTCCTGAGGCGTTCCTCGAGGGTGGCCAACTGCTTCGGCGGACGGTCCGAGGACACGACGATCTGCTTGTTCGAGTTGTGCAGTGTGTTGAAGGTGTGGAAGAACTCTTCCTGGATACCTTCCTTGCCCTCGATGAACTGGATGTCGTCCACCAACAGCACATCGGTTTCGCGATAGCGGCGCTTGAATGCCACCTTGCGGTCGTCGCGGAGGCTGTTGATGAAGTCGTTGGTGAACTCCTCGGTGGAGACGTACTTGACCCGCATTCCTGGAAACAACCGTTGGGCGTAGTGGCCGGCTGCGTGCAGAAGGTGGGTCTTGCCGAGTCCTGAGGCCCCCCACACGAACAGCGGGTTGTACGCCCTGGCCGGTGCCTCCGCGATTGCGACCGCGGCGGCGTGAGCGAACCGGTTGGAAGATCCGATCACGAACGTGTCGAACGTGTACTTCGCATTGAGACTGTTTCCCCCGGTCGCTGCGGGCGTGGGACCGGAGGGCGGCTTGGTGAAGTACGACGGCCACGACTCGTGGACGCTCGCCAGTGCCTCACTGTCGTCGTCCACTTCTTCGGAGTCCGTGGTGTCGGGGAAGGACTGATCGTCAGAGCCGAACCGGCGCCGGCGGAACGACGTGGAATTCGCCCCCGAGGGCTCGAGAGGGTGAGACTCGAGATGCTGGGGCGGATGGATCGGTTCCGAGTCCTCGAGGTGGGCTCGAGGAGCGGGGTCTGATACGGGTGGTTCGGACACCGACTGTTCGCTCGCGGGTTCGTCGTCGACAGGAGCGGCAATCCGAACGCCGATTCCTTCCACCTGCTCGCCGAGATGGCGGCCCAGCGCGTGCAGGATCGGTTCACGAAGATCCCGCTCGATCGCTTCTTGAGCGAAGGGAGACGGCACAGACAGGAGAGCGAATCCTTGAGCCAGCGTCAGTGGCTTGACGAGCGCCAACCAGGCCTTCTGTCCCCTGGTCAACGGTGGTAGATCTCCGCCGGGCGCATCGGACGTGAGGTCTGCGACGACGTCGATCCAGATCCGGGCGAGCGCATTCGGATCGTCGTTCACGTGGTTCCTCCCCAGTTTGTTCGCGGACTCGGCGTCGGGCGGTGCCGAGTAGAGATGGCGGTGCCGGTGCCGAGGTGAAGATGGGAGATCCCCGACCTGAGGATGGACCCGTACGAGTCTACGAATATGCCATCTGAACTGTGTTTCCACACAATTATCCACAGATGTGGAGTAATTGCAGGCATCTGTCTACAGGCGCAGGTTCGCGCCATGTGGACAAAATCCAGGGCGCTGACCTGCGATTATGTGGACGAATATGGGTTGTGCGGATTCGCCGACGTGGGAAATGAGGGTCGTCAGCTGGTCTCGTGGTGATCTGGACTGGCACACCATCGGTTACCTGTGGATGAAGTGTGCTGAATGTGCAGATGAGAACGGTGAAGTCGAGGACTCGACACTCGATCAGGGTTCATCGGCAAGACCATGCATAGACGCTAGCAATTGTGTCGGCAACCTCACAGCGGTTTGAAGCATTGAATTTCGGTTGCAAGCATTTGCCGATCTTCGGCGTGTCGGCCCGCGGCTGGTTGGGGGGTGACAGTCGAGCGAGTTTGACCTGACTGTCCGTGATAAGTACTCTCGAACGGTCACCCTGTGGTGAGGTGGCGGTTTCGTGCTGGCTCGAGCGCCTAGCGAAATTGTTTCACCCACCGTGCACGGGCAGTTGAATTTTGCCAATGTTTGAACCATGGCGCCGGGAGGCGTCGAAGAATCTCGAGGAGTGTTGACCGTGGCCAAGGGCAAGCGGACGTTCCAGCCGAACAACCGACGCCGCGCGCGCGTTCACGGCTTCCGTCTTCGTATGCGGACCCGTGCGGGCCGTGCAATCGTTTCGGCACGCCGCCGCAAGGGCCGCGCATCCCTCACAGCCTGATCCCGAATCCCGGGATCAGGAGCTTGGGGTGCTGCCTGAGCCGAACCGGCTACGTCGTCATTCGGATTTTTCCTTGACCGTACGACGCGGTCGCCGGGTTGGTAGAGGTGACCTGGTTGTACATGCATTTGACCGTGTACAGGCGGGCGAGCTGGTGAGCAATGGCGGTCCCCGATTCGGACTCGTCGTGAGTAAGGCTGTCGGGCCGGCGGTGATTCGTCATCGAGTCGCACGCCGGCTTCGTCATGTGTGCATGGACCTGTTAGAGACGGTCCCCGTCGGTACTGATGTGGTGATTCGGGCCCTTCCTGGAGCCGCAACCGCTAGCAGTCGGGATCTGGACAAGCAACTGCGTGCAGGTCTTCATCGATTGAATCTTCTTGCGCCCGTAAGTAACTCCGCATGAACAGCGCACTGGGCAAGTCGAGCGCCACCTCGTCGGCAAGATCGGCGTGGGTGTCAGTTCGTGCGGTTCCGGCGCAGATTCTCATCTTCTTCATTGAGCTCTATCGGACATATGTGTCCCCCCTGAGGCTGCCGACCTGCAGGTTTATGCCAACCTGTAGTGAGTACGCAGTGGAAGCATTACGGACCCACGGGGCGATCAAGGGCCTCGTTCTGACGGTGGTTCGGTTGTTGAAATGCGCCCCCTGGCACCCTGGTGGGTGGGACCCGGTCCCGGGTGGGCCGGATTCGGTCCCCGACCAGCGTCCGGGAAGCCATGATCGCTGTCCTGTGAAAGTGGACGAACAGAGGAGTACCTAGAGCCGTGCTCGACTTCATTTACTACCCGGTGTCCGGGATCCTGTGGGTCTGGCACAAGGTGTTCGGGGCGATTCCCTTCCTGGGCCCTGACAACGGCATCACGTGGGCGCTGTCCGTGGTGTTTCTTGTATTCACCCTTCGCGCAGTTCTGTACAAGCCCTTCGTCAAGCAGGTCCGGACGACGAGGCAGATGCAGGAGTTGCAACCGCAGATCAAGGCGCTGCAGAAAAAGTACTCGGGTGACCGCCAGCGGCAGGCGGCCGAGATGCAGAAGCTACAGAAGGAACACGGGTTCAACCCGATCATGGGCTGCCTCCCCGTGCTGGCGCAGGCGCCCGTGTTCATCGGCTTGTTTCACGTCCTGCGTTCGTTCAACCGCACCGGCACCGGCTTCGGTCAGGTAGGCCTTTCGGTCGAGGCCAATGCCAACACACCGAACTACTTCTTCGGTGTCGACGACGTTCAATCCTTCCTGAGCGCCCGTCTGTTCGGCGCTCCCATTTCGGCATGGATCACGATGCCGAAAGCGCAGCTCGACGCATTCGCCGCGTATGGGCCGATTCCCACCGTCCTGAATATTGCTGTTGTGGCGGTTCCGCTGATGATCATCGCGAGCATCGCAACGCACTTCAATTCACGCGCGTCGGTGGCGCGACAGAGTCCCGAGGCTGCTGCGAATCCGCAGTCGGCCATCATGAACAAGCTCGCGCTCTATGTGTTCCCGCTCGGTGTTCTGGTTGGTGGACCGTTCCTGCCCATCGCAATTCTGCTGTACTGGGTGAGTAACAACATCTGGACCTACGGACAGCAGCACATCGTCTTCCGCCGAATCGACGCCGAAGAGGAAGAGAAGAAGCAGGCGGCAATGGCGCGTCGAGCAGAGAACGCCCCCAAGCCCGGGGCGCGACCGGATCTCTCCAAGAAGAAGAAGTCTGGAGCCGCAGCAACGAATGGTTCGTCCGGCCAGGACGACTCGGAGAAGGTCAATAGCGACGACTCCACTGATCAGGCGGTCGGCGGTGCTTCAACTCAGGGTGGGTCGAAGCCGAAGCCTGGTAGCCGCCCTCAGTCCAACCGTGGAAAGTCCTCCAAGCGCAAGCGGCGCTGATTCAGAAAAGAGAATGAGCATGGCTATTGAGCCTGACATCGCAGTTGACGGAGATGGGATGGACGACACTGCGCCGGCGCAGAATCTGGACGCCGAGTTGGACGCCGATTCTGATGACCTGCTGATCGAAGAGGGAGAAATCGCCGGCGACTACCTGGAGCAGTTGCTCGACGTACTCGACTTCGATGGTGATATCGACCTGGACGTCGAGGGTGATCGTGCCATGGTCAGCATCGACGGCGGCGACGATCTCACCAAATTGGTCGGGCGGAAGGGTGAGGTGCTCGATGCACTCCAGGAACTGACGCGCCTTGCAGTGCAGCAGACAACCGGCGAGCGTAGTCGTCTCATGCTCGACGTCGCGGGGTGGCGCGCCGGCCGGCGTGCGGAACTCACCGAACTCGGCGTATCTGCGGCCCGCCGAGTCCTCGAGAGCGGTGAGCGTGAGGAGTTGTCTCCGATGACGCCGTTCGAGCGGAAAATCGTGCATGACGCAGTCGCGAAGATCGAGGGCGTTTCGAGCGAAAGCGAGGGCGCTGAGCCGTCACGCCGTGTAGTTGTGATCAAAGACTGATCGACCCAGCCGCCGAAGGCGAGGTTCCGGGATTAGCGTCCGGGTTCCTCGCCTTCTTTGCGTCTTCCCCTGTATCACGGTGGTGGTGTTGTGTTTCACGTGAAACACAAGCCCCTCCCCTCTCTAACTCTTCCCTAGCCTCGCGCCACGACTCCTTTCCGCTGCGGACTGTTCGGAGCACTGTGGTTGCAGCACCAACTGCTGCAGCCACTCGACAGCCAACTTGGACACCCCACGTGAGTGGGTGCACTCGAGTGCGAATAGGTAGGTGAGTCGGAAGCTGTCATGGGCGGGCTCAAGAGTGACCGTTTCGTTCGCGGCGGTACGGTTTCCGTTCGTCGAGACCGGAATTCGGTTGCAGTTTAGGCTAGGTCGACCCCTGCAGCCATTTCGTCACAGTGATGATTGCGAAGCGGGGACACGTCCGCGATCGGTGAAGTGGTCGCGGCTCTCGAGACCGTCAGCCGCGCCGCTTCCTTCTCTCCCAGCTTCTGAATCGGCCTCTCGCAGATTCTGAATCGACGACATCCGTTGCCGCACTGTTCCACGTGAAACAACCAACTCGGTTCACGCAGCGTCGTCGCGGACACGTCTCGCGTCACCGAACTTCTCGGTGTGTGGAGGGTCTCGGTGCGGGATGGCGGACGGAAGGGGCGACTGCGGCGGGGGTTCGCAGATGCAACGCCGACGCGGCCGTTTCACGTGAAACACCCGGATGCCCGTACTCACCGGAGTTAAAGGAAAGCCAGCAACACCTCGTGTAGCTGCCCGTCGGTAGGAGGCGCGTTCATGAACGAGCCGAATAATAGAGAGGCTGAATTTGCTGACTTCACGTTCTTCGCGAGAAAATGTTCCACGTGGAACCACAGGGTGAAGGGCTAGCCGAATGGGACGAACAAGCGGCGGCACGTCAGGTGTTCGGTGAACGATTCGAAATCGCGGAACGCTATCATAAGTCGCTCGCTAGCGACGGCGTCGAACGAGGTCTGATCGGTCCTCGTGAGGTACCTCGTCTCTGGGAACGGCACCTTCTGAACTGCGCCGTCGTCAGTGAGTTGATTGCCGAGGGTGAATCCGTCGTCGACGTTGGCAGCGGTGCGGGGCTACCTGGAATTCCCCTTTCCATCGCACGGCCCGATCTCCACATCACTTTGGTCGAACCGCTCCTGCGACGATCTATATATCTAGCCGAGTTCGTGGAGTCGAACGGGCTGGACATCTTGGTGGTTCGAGGGCGAGCCGAAGAGTCGGGCGTGATCAAAGAGGCTGGGGGTGCGGACGTGGTGACCTCCCGCGCTGTGGCACCGTTGGAGAAACTCGCCAAATGGTCGCTACCGCTGATCCATGAACATGGGAGAATGCTCGCATTGAAAGGTTCAAGCGCCGCCGAAGAGATCTCTCGCGACCGCGCTGCCCTCACTCGTATGGGCGCGGGGAACTTGGAGATCATCGAGTGCGGAGTGGGCTTGCTTCCCGTGCCCACAGTTGTGGTGAAGGCGGAACGAGTACCAAAACGCCGTCATCGTAGATGACGGGACTGGTCGGGGGTTAGGTAGCGAGCATGTTGAGCAACGAGCGATTCCCAATCGAAGGAGTAGTCAATGTCGGGTGGGCCTGAATCCGCCGTTTCACGTGAAACAGCATCACGTGAAACCGACCATCAATACGACCAGGCGGCGCCATCCGAGAATGGAGATGGCGAGTTCACGGCCCCGTACAACGGAATATCCGTAGAGGAAACTCCGATCGGTGCGGCCGCGCAGCGAGCAAGTCAGGTACTCCACCCACACTCGGTGACACTTCAGAAGCCGCCGAAACGCCGAATCATGACTATCGCCAATCAGAAGGGCGGTGTCGGAAAAACGACGAGTGCAGTCAATTTGGCGTCCGCTCTCGCGGTCCAAGGATTGACGGTGTTGGTAGTTGATCTCGATCCGCAGGGCAACGCCAGCACTGCGTTGGGAATCGCACACAACTCCGGTGTGCCTTCCAGTTACGAACTTCTACTCGGTGAGGTGACCGCGGCGGAGGCGATCCAGAAGAGCCCCCACAACGATCGACTGTTCTGCATCCCCGCGACGATCGATCTGGCCGGCGCCGAGATCGAACTGGTCTCCATGGTGGCACGTGAGGGTCGGCTCAAGAGTGCACTGTCGGAGCAGGCGCTCGGAGATATCGACGTGGATTTCATCCTGATCGACTGCCCGCCTTCGCTCGGACTCCTCACGGTGAACGCGATGGTCGCGGCCAAAGAGGTTCTTATTCCGATTCAGTGCGAGTACTACGCCCTCGAAGGTGTGGGACAACTCTTGAGGAACATCGAGCTGGTGCAGGCCCACTTGAACCCCGATCTCCATGTTTCGACGGTGCTCCTCACCATGTACGACGGGCGCACCAAGTTGGCCGACCAAGTCGCCGAAGAAGTACGCACCCACTTCGGCCAGGCGGTTCTACGCGCGGTCATACCGCGCAGTGTGAAGGTCTCCGAGGCCCCTGGATACGGCATGACCGTACTGGACTACGACCCCGGGTCGCGGGGTGCCATGAGCTACCTTGACGCAGGCCGTGAACTTGCGACACGTACCGAACCGATGACAGAGCAGGAGCAGCGATGAGTCAGACACGCAAAGGGGGGCTGGGCCGCGGTCTGGCTGCACTCATTCCTACCGGACCGACGATGACTCCAGGACTCGGCGTCGCCGCAGCCGATGTGGTGATCGGAAGCGAGAAGCGCACGTCGACGACCGCTTCCAATCCGCAATCTTCTGAACCATCGACCGATGGGGAGGCGACCCAGACCTCCACCGGAAGCGATGGAACCACCAATCACGCCGTCTCCGCGTCGGACGGCACCAATCACGCCGACTCCGCGTCGGATGGTGGAACGCAACCGCTCCCCTCCCCCACCGGGGCGGTGTACCGGGAAATCTCTCCCAACCTGATCGAGAGGAATCCCAAGCAGCCTCGGCAGGTTTTTGACGAAGAGGCCCTCGCCGAGTTGGTTCACTCGATCCGTGAGTTCGGACTGATGCAGCCGATCGTCGTGCGCCCAACCGGGAACGGCAAGTTCCAACTCGTCATGGGTGAGCGTAGGTGGCGTGCCAGCCAGGAAGCCGAGCTCGAGACGATCCCCGCGATCGTCCGCGAGACCGATGACGAAGCGATGCTCCGAGATGCCCTTCTCGAGAACATTCACCGCGTTCAGCTCAATCCTCTGGAGGAGGCGGCGGCCTACCAGCAACTACTCGAAGAGTTCGAGGTGACGCATGAGGAGCTGGCCGCGCGGATCGGCCGTTCCCGCCCAGTGGTCACAAACATGATCCGATTGCTCAAGTTGCCGATTCCGGTCCAGCGCCGTGTCGCGGCGGGCGTCCTGTCTGCGGGGCACGCTCGGGCGCTGCTCTCTCTCGAGGCCGGCGCGGATTCGCAAGAGGTGATGGCTGCACGCGTCGTGGCGGAAGGGCTGTCTGTTCGTGCGACAGAGGAAGCGGTCATGCTCGCCAACCGCAATGGGGATCAGGCGGCGCAGCCAACGCAGCGTCGGAAGCCGATTGTGATGCCGGGCTTGCAGGACGTGGCCGACCGGCTCTCGGATTCGTTCGATACCCGGGTCACGGTCAGCCTCGGCAAGCGCAAGGGCAAGATCGTAGTCGAGTTCGGATCTGTGGACGATCTTCAAAGGATCGTGGGAATGATGGAGGTACAGAAGGCCGATTCGTAAGCACTTGTCGAGGTGGAAGGCACCCCGCGGTAATCCGTCACTGTGACAGTGACAGTCCGAGGCATCGGCTCCGGAGTCGTCAGTGAATGTGAAACCCGTTGAATAGCAGAGGATATCGAATGATACGCGTCAGTGACTCACGGAGGCTGAGCTAGCCAGTGTCGATTAACGTCACGTCGCTTACCCTCGACGGCCTGGACAAGCTCTCCGCACATGCTCGTCGCTGTGTCTTCTGGGAAATGGACCCGGCGGCGATCAAGGGTGCGCGCGGATTCTGCGACCAGGAATTCGAGAAGGAGGCATGGCTGTCGATGGTCATGCTGGAGTGGGGTTCGTGCGGTCAGGTTGCCGTCGTAGACGGCAAGCCGGTCGGTAGTGCTCTCTACGCTCCTCCGCGAACCGTACCCCGTGCGCAACTTCTACCGACCGGACCGGTAGGTGCCGATGCGATTCTCCTCACGAGTATCTGGCTCGAGCCCGGGGCCGAGCAACAGGATCTGGGGAGCACATTGATCCAAGCGGTTGTTGCAGATCTGGTGCGCCGTGGTGTTCGCGCCCTCGAGGCATTCGGTATCCGCGACATCAATGGGGACCGATCACTCGATACACAGAGCGGGGGCGTCGCGCCCACCAGGGCTGTCCGCGAGTGCTCCCCCGAGGAGTGCATGATTCCGGCTACCCTGCTCGAAGACAACGGCTTCGAGGTGGTCGCTCCGCACCCACGGTTCCCCCGTCTGCGACTCGAGCTGAATCGTGACCACGGCTGGAAGGAAGATGTGGAGGCGGCACTCGAGCGACTGCTGAAAACGGCCTCTGTGAGCTTGGTCGACATCGGTGAGCGCACACCGGTGGGCGCGCCCTGATTTGCGGCGTTCAGGGGCGCCGGGAGGCCGCCAACTCCTCGGCAAGTAGTTCAGCAAAGGTGAATGTTCCGGTCGGCTGATCGTCCTGACCGAGTAGATACAGTCGCTTCACGGAGATGAGGATGGCCTCGGCGATGGCGTCGCGGGCCCGGGGGTTGGCGAGAACCTCGGCATCGGAACGGTTGGTGAGGTAGCCCAAGTCGATCTGTACGGTCGGCATATTGGTTAGTCGGAGTAGATCCCAGGTCCGCCCGTGGGTTCGGCAGTCCTGCAGTGGCGTGCGTGCCACGATCTCCCGTTGGATGAATCCAGTGAGGACCTGGCCGATCATCGACGTGGAACCATGCGAGTTACCGAAGTGGAAGCTCGCTACACCATGGGCGGACGGGCTGGAGTTGCTGTCACACCGAAGCGAGATCATCAGATCGGCATCGAAGGCGTTCGCTGTGGAGGCCCGTTCGATATCCGAAGGATTCGCGTGGTGCGGTCGGGACAGGAACGTCTCCATTCCCGTTGCTGCCATCCGACCCTCGAGTCTGCTGGCGAGATCCCACAGAATGTCGGATTCCGAGATTGTGCCGTACGGGGAGTGCACGATCGCACCGAAAGTGTTGCCGCCGAGACCCGGATCGATGACGATCCGCTTGCCACTCAACTGCGGACCCGAACGGCGGACCAGTTCTTCTTCGCTGATTGCGTGCGGCGACCCACCGGTGACGCGGGTGCCTAGCAACTCGAGGGATCGGAGGGTGGCCGGCCCGCAGATGCCGTCGGCCGCGATCCCGATCTCCCGTTGAAACGAGGACAGGGAATCATGGGTCATCGGTCCGAAGAATCCGTCCACGCGACCGATGTAGAAGCCAAGATCCTGCAGCCGGGTCTGCAAGGTGGCGACATCGTCGCCGTAGAGCGGCGCGGACAGCTGATAGATCAGTGTCCGCGCGCCCAGACGGTACGACGCTTCTCTCATGGAACGGTATGTTGCCCGCCCCACGATTCCATCCACGAGTAACCCGCGCTGCTGCTGAAACGCACGCACTGCGCTGTCGAGGTGATGATCGAACACCGCGTCTGAGGCGATCCAGTGGGAGCTGTCGGTGACGTCGCGCCGAGTGTCGGCGATGCAGTCGTGAAGAAATCCGAGACCGGCCAGGATGCCCCGAATCTCAGCGACGGCGGGGCCAGTTTCGCCACGACAGAGTCGGTGCATGTTTCAGGGCCTCTCAGTCTGAATCAATGGCTGTGTGCGTCACCACGACACAGCTGAAGTGCAAACGCGTCTCGGTGCGAATGAGACGATCGATGCGCCTGGTTCGGTCGAGCTGACGAGATCAGAGCGCATCGATCAATTGTCTCAGACGTTTCCACATATTCCGCAATCGCGCCGATCGTTTGGGTATCGATCAGAGAACGGCCGAGAGCTCTTTCAACAGAGCGGCTTTACCCTTGGTCCCGACGATTGTGTTGATGGGCTTGCCGTCCTTGAACAGGATCAGCGTCGGAATCGACATGACCTGGAAATCGCGGGCGGTGGCCGGGTTGGCATCGATGTCGAGCTTTGCAATGGTCAGCTTGTCGCTGTGCTCACCGGCGATCTCCTCAAGGACAGGGGCGATCATCTTGCAGGGCCCGCACCAGGTGGCCCAGAAGTCGACGAGGACCGGCTTGTCGCTGGAAATGACATCCTGCTGAAACGAATCATCGGTGATGGTGACGGTGTTCGACACGGGTTCTGCCTTACTCGAGGTGATCAGTGGGTGTTCGTGGACAGCTCAGGCTTCGACCGGTTCACCGGCGGCCGCCACAGTATTGGCCGTGATGTCGCCGCGCTCGGCCAACCAGCGTTCGGCATCGATCGCCGCTGAACATCCGGTGCCGGCTGCGGTGATGGCCTGACGGTAGGTGTGGTCCACGAGGTCGCCGGCGGCGAAGACGCCTTCGAGTGAGGTCGCGGTGGTAGGCGACTCGGTCTGCACGTAGCCGGCGTCGTCGAGGGAGACCTGACCCTTGACCAGTTCGCTGCGTGGATCGTGACCGATTGCGACGAACATACCCGTGACGGGCAGGGTGGATTGCTCGCCGCTGATCGTGTCCCGTATGACGAGACCGGTGACGCTGTTCTCACCCAGAACCTCAACGGGCTCCGCGTTGGTGACGAAGCGAATCTTCTCGTTCGACTTGGCCCGTTCGAGCATGATTCGGGACGCACGGAACTCTTCGCGACGGTGCACCAGGGTAACGCTCCGGGCGAAGCGGGTGAGGAAAGTGGCCTCCTCCATCGCCGAGTCACCGCCACCGACCACCACGATGTCCTGATCCTTGAAGAAGAAGCCGTCGCAGGTGGCACAGGCACTGACGCCGCGGCCGAGCAGCCTCTCCTCACCCGGAATTCCCAGGTACCGGGCGGCCGCGCCCATAGCCAAGATGACGGCGTTTGCCTGATAGGTTTCGCCGCCGACCACGACCTTCTTGATCGGGCCTTCGAGGTGAAGTTCCTCGACGTCCTCGGTGCGAATGTCGGCACCGAAACGTTTGGCCTGCTCACGCATCTGATCCATCAGGTCCGGTCCCATGATTCCGTCGCGGAATCCTGGGAAATTCTCGACCTCAGTGGTGGTCATGAGAGCACCGCCGAATTGAGTCCCCTCGAACAGCAGCGGTTCGAGTTCCGCTCGCGCCGCGTAGACGGCCGCGGTATACCCGGCGGGTCCCGAACCAACGATGATGAGTTCATGAACCGTCGATGGAGTGGTCATACCGGCCTTCCAGTAGTGGGGGTCCTCAGTCGTATGGATCAACACCAGACTAAAGGGTGTTGTTCCCCGGCTGCCGGTGACACCGGTCGCTCCCCCGCGGCCCCCCGGTCAGTTCACGGCGTCGCTCAGTACGGCGTCGCTCAGTGCAGGGCGTCCCGGATGACGCAGCGGGTTCCCGTGTAGATAGTGGGCATGCACTTGTTGCAGTGGATGCATAGCCCCTCGGGAACGTGATAGTCACGAAACTTGTTGACCAGGTCGGGGTCGCGGAGCAGGGCTCTCGCCATTGCCACGAAATCGAATCCCTCCGCGAGCGCGTTCTCGATGGTGTCGAGCCTGTTGATGCCGCCGAGAAGGATGAGGGGCATCGACAGAGCCTCGCGGAACTGCCGAGCCATCGGAAGGAAGAAGGCTTCTTCGAAAGGGTAGGTGGGGAACAGCCGCGGGCCGTATACCTTCATCGCGTAGCCCATCAGCTTCGGCTGTGAAGCAACGAATTCCGCCATCGGGACCTCACCTCGGAAGAAGTACATCCCATTGAGCAACGAGCTCCCGCCGGTGAGTTGAAGCGCATCGAGGTTTCCGTCGGCTTCGAGTATTTGGGCTATCTGCAAGCTGTCGTCGAGCCACAGTCCCTTCGGAACACCGTCCGTCATATTGAATTTCGCGGTGATGGCAACCGAGTCACCGACGGTGTGGCGCATTCGGTCGATAACCCGACGCGGGAAGGCGGCTCGCCGTTCGAGGCTGCCCCCGTATGCGTCCTTGCGTTTGTTGAGATTTGGGCTCATGAACGAGCTGAGTAGATAGTTGTGCCCGAGGTGGACCTCGATGGCGTCGAAGCCGGCGTCGACGGCGTTCCGGGCCGCGTCCTCGAAATCGCGAGTGACGTCGTCGAGTTGCTCCCTGGTGGCACTCTTGACGAGACCCATGGCCGGCGGGCTGAATCGAGTGGACGGAGCGAGGGACTTGGCCCGATTGGACAAGGTGTTCGCCACGAGTCCGGCGTGCCCGATCTGTGCCGCGACGAGCGCACCTTCCGCATGGACGGCATCGGTGAGCCGACGCAGGTCGGTGACGTGGTTCTTGTCGAGCACCAGAGTGTTCGCGTGAACGCGCCCGCCGGGTGAGACGGCGCAGTATGCGACGGTAGTCAGTGCGGCACCACCCCTCGCGACCTCTGTGTGGAAGTCGATGAGTTGGTTGGTAACTCGGCCTCGCGGCATGACGCCTTCGAATGTGGCGGCCTTCATGATGCGGTTGCGTAGCGTCAGCGGGCCGAGTCGGGCTGGTTCCCAAATGCTTCGGCGAGTATCTGGAACGTTCACATGCTGTCCTGGTTCGAATTGTGATGCCACCGGATTGTGATTGGCACCATATCGGGCGCAGGTCGGATCTGTCCCACGATCACAACATCGAGTGCAGGGATGGCGAAAGAAGGGCGGTACCCGGGGGATGGAGCTGTGGATTCGGCGCGACGAACGGGGAACCTGAAGATCAACCGATATCGGTGAGGGTCATCGTCGCCGGATCGGTTGCGCTGCAACCTCGGCCCACTACCAGTGCAGTGATCTGTGGAGGGCGTGGACCGGCGAAGAGTAGTAGTACTCCTGGCACGCCGTCGAGACGGACCTCGCCGGAACCCAGAAGCGTTCGCGACTCGTCGATGTCATTGGCACGCAGGCAATCGGCAAGTATCGCAGGGTCATCGAGCGGCCCCAGTCGATCTGAACCGATCAGCGTGAGGAGGCGCCCGGAATCGAGGTCGCCGTCCAGATCGAGAACTGCTGCTGTCGGGGTGGTCTCCGAGTTGGGAAGTGCAACCGGCGGAACATCCGGGCTCGGACGGTTCGGCGGCCCAACCGATACCGCAACCACGACAGCGGCCGCTGCCGCAACGGTTGCCGCGACAGCGGCGGCCCACCTCGTTCGGCGGATCATCGGAACCGCGGCAGGCGCCGGGATTCCGTCTCGCTCGGCCGCTAGAGCGCGGTTGATGCGGTCGGCGACCTCTATGGGGATCGGCGTCGAGACTGAGTCATCGCGGCCGAG
Organism: Rhodococcus sp. WMMA185; assembly: GCF_001767395.1. Taxonomy (NCBI): domain Bacteria; kingdom Bacillati; phylum Actinomycetota; class Actinomycetes; order Mycobacteriales; family Nocardiaceae; genus Rhodococcus; species Rhodococcus sp. WMMA185. The sequence continues at coordinate 3,998,235 of NZ_CP017014.1, forward strand.
GGCTCGAAGCTGATCGGTCACCTTGTCCAGGGCGGCGATTACCTCCATAGCCTGAGGATCGTTCCGGACGAGCGGCCACAGACGATCGCTCACCGACTCGGGTAATAGACCGGCATGGAGATCCGCGAGCAGATCTGCGGAGTACGGCGGATCGGGTAACTCGGCGCCGGAGGGGTTGGACGGGTCGGGCTGATGCTCAGCCATCGCACCTCCTCACCGATCGTTTCGAGCCCAGGACATCACACGCTTGATGCCGGGATTCTCCTGCCCGCTACTAGGTATTGACGCTCCGGAATCACGATCGGTTCCCCTCGTCGCGAAAATACTCGAGAGCGGAGGCAAGCTTCTTTCGTCCGCGCGCGCACCGACTCTTGACGGTGCCTTCCGGGATTTCGAGAAGTGTGGCGGCCTCGCTGGTGGAAAAGCCTTCGAGATCAACCGCGACGATTGCCATCCGCTGATCCGGTGGGAGCAATCTCAGTGCTCGTTCGATGACCAGGCGCAATTCCAATTCGGCTACGCGGTCGCGTTTCTCGGGCGGCTCACGACCTTCCTCAGCGGCGAGCGAAACAGTCGGGCGGGCCTTGTTCCGGCGGATGCGGTCGAGACAGGCATTGACCACGATCGTGTGCAGCCAACTGCGCACCGCGGCGTCCTGGCGAAACGTGGCGGCTCTGCGATGTGCGGACAACAAGGCTTCCTGCAGCGCGTCCGCTGCATCCTCGGCTGTGTAACTGGTGCGTTTGGCGACGTGCCACAGATGGTCGTAGTGGCGGCCGAGCAGGGTCGAGAACGCGTGCCGATCTCCTGCGACGTGCGCAGCCAACAGGTCGACATCCGAGAGGTTGTCCTCGGTCTCCCCACGAAAGGTTCGCACCGGCGGATGTTAACCCGGGTTCTCATGTATCCGGGCACCGGGTACCGGCTAGTTCGCGGCGTCGAACTCCATGTTCGCGATCGAGGATTGATTCCTTCCATCTTCGCTACTCAGGCCGCTGATCCACACCAGGACATTGCTGGTGGGTCCCGCGGATGTCACCGGGATGTCGGTGACTCCGTCTTCGAGCACCGCCGAACCCAGTACTCGTGTCTGGTCGAGGGAGGGATCCGCCGATGGTGCGCTCCGTATCTCGACATCGGTTCCCGGCGTCGGTGAGTCGATCGAGACGCTGGCAAGGTTGATCGGCTGGTCGAACGTGACCATCAGACCCACACCGTTCTTCAGTGCCGGGAAGGGCTGGAAGTAGTTGTCGGTGCTCCACATCGTGGACGAGTCGCCATCGATTGCGAGGGGCGCGCTTTCTTCCGAGTCGGGGGTTCCCTGCGGCGAGAACACCGATATGCCGGCAGGTGTGACCGGTGCGACGCCCGCCGACGGTGCCGTAGGCGAACCCGCATTCGTCTCAGCCGTCGGCGCCGGTGCCGCGGTCGAGGTGAGCCCGAAGCTCTGCTCGGTGAGCGGGGCGTCGGAACTACTGCCCGTGAGGAAGGTCGCGAGCCAGAAGCCCAGCAGCGCAAGCACGACGATCGTGACGACGGCGAGGCCTGCAAGCGCCGCGATCATCCGGTTGGACCTCTTCTTCTCCGCTTCAATCGCTTCCGGGTCGGCGAGAGCATGCTCCGAGTCGGCGGCGTTTCGCTGCCCGAGTCGAAGGGCCGGGATGAATTCGGTCTTTTCGTTGACTACGGAGGCCTGATCGAGAATGTGCTGCACCGTGGCAGCGGTGCGAATCCCGCCGTTCGGCTCGAGTGAGCGCAACGTCACCGCGGAGATCTCGAAGGGTACCTCCGGCCGGATCACCCGCGGCCCGATGGGCTGGCCGCTTGTGTCTCGGTCCGCTAGCCGCATGCCGCCGACGCTTCCGGGGCGCGGTGCTCCCGCGGGAGCAGACTGATCGGTCAGTGGCCACCGGGCCGTGATCAGCGCGTAGAGCATGGCACCGAGGCCGCGTACGTCGGAACTGGAATCGGAGTCGGCGAGTGTTGCCGGGAACGCCAGAACCGCATCGCCATTGATGCTGATACGAACACGGTCAGGGTGATCGATCGACAGCGCTCCCCCTGCCCGATGTGCAGTCTCGGCGGCGGCGGCGAGGGAGCGGATCGCGCTGGCGGCACCGATCGGTGACGGCTTGGTGTCGGCCATCTCCCGCAGCGAGCGACCGGGAGTCCACTCGGCGACAACAATGCCGCCCGAGCTTCCGCGAACCACGTCGAGCACGCGAGCGAGACCCGGCGAATTGATCCGGCCGAGGCGCAGGGTGCGCGAAAGAATGGCCTGCGGACCGTCGGGAGCGTTCGGGGCGGAACGTTGTTCGGCGTCGACGAAGGTAAGAGCAACCTCTCGGTCGAGTTTGACGTCGAGTGCCTGCCAGAACTGGAGACCGCGTGAACCGCCGTGCGGTGTCAGGAGTCGGTAGCGACCGCCGGCAACGGACGCACCCGGAATGAGCTTGGGGCCACGGGGGGTAGGGCGCGACTTGGTCGCCGGCTCACGATCAGGCGCGGGTGTGATTGGGATAACGCCGGTATCGACACTGTTGTCGCGCCCAGGCGCGGTGCTGATGTCGCGCCCAGGCGCGGTGCTGATGTCGCGCCCAGGCGCGGTGCCGATGTGACCGACATCTCGGTTCCCGTCGCCGCCTTGGTCGGCATCGCCAGAGGCCGTCCCCTGCTCCGTCTTCGGGTCGGCGCTCGAATCCTCCCGATCGCCGGTGTCCTTGATCTGCCCGGTCTTCGGCATCCCGTCCTGCTGCGTCTTCGGCTTCCCGCCGGTGAACGTGGGGGTGTCGGCACGTTCCTTCGCAGAGGCGGCGGGGCTGTCGGGTGCTGCGGCAGAACCGGATTCGGCGGCTTGCACCACAGAACCCCCGGCCCTGTTGCTGCCGGCCACGTCGTCGTCGCTCACCCTCACTCCTTCACTATCGAATGCCCGACTCCGACCAGTACCGGGCGGCGATCCGATCCGCTCGTGTCCAGGGTACGGGAGACCGTTGGGCGATTTGCTACCCAGCGGTTGCCTTCTCGAGTGATCCGATTCGTCTCGGATGGCGGGGATCAGTTCGGTGTCAGCATCGGCGAGCGAATCGGCCTCGGATTCTGCCTCGCCGCCGCGTCCACGCAGGGCGCGCACCTTCCGGCGGACGGCGACAGTGATGGACAGGATCTCCGGGATCTTCGCGAACCACAGGATCGCGAACGTGATCGCGAGCATCAGTATGCCGTTGATGATCACGAGAACCATGGAGCCGGGACCACCGAAGAGTGTGGCGAGCCTGTCCAGATTCAACAGCTTGTTGGTACCGAGCACGGCAGCTGCGCCCGCCAACGACGCCAGAACCACCACCCATACCGTCTTGCCGACGTTCGCCATCTGAAGATTTCCGAGGCTGCGATGCAGCAGATAGCCGCCGATCAGCGCTCCCACGACGTAGCCGAGGCCGTTGGCCGCGCCGAGCAGGATCACTACCTGGTCGTCGCTCGAAGCGATGAAGGGAGTGAGCGCGGACAGTGCGATCTTGACTGCGGTGATGCCGAGGACGATCCACGTGGGGGTCCACGCGCGTTCTCTGGCGTAGAAGACGCGGAGCTGAATCAGGACGAGTGAGTACGGAATCAATGTGAAGGCCGACCAACTGACAGCCTCACCGAGACGTCCGGCATCCCCCGCACCGAAGTTGCCGTACGCATACAGTGCGTGGCCGATGTCTTGCCCCGCAAGGGTGAGGAAAATGGTGATCGGGATCAGCGCAATCATCGTCAACCGGGTCGCAACCGACAGGTCGTCGACCACGGCAGGGGTGTCGTCATCGGCGGCGTTGCGGCTGAGCCTCGGCATGATCGCAGTGAGGACGGTCACGCCCAACACGCCGTACGGCAGCTGAAGAAGCAGCCAGGCGTTGGTATAGATCGCCGGACCTGCCTCGTCCACTTGGGACGAGATGTGGGTAGCGACCGCCATCCCCGCCTGGCTGATCAGGACGTAGAGGATGATAGCGACGGCCATTCCGCCGAATTGCCGTAGCCGATCATCAAGGCCTAACAGTGGTTTGAGTGAGATGCGCTCGCGTCGGATGGCGGGCACCAGGCTCGCCGCCTGCACGACGACACCCAGAGTCACGCCGATACCGAGGACCAGCAGTTTCGGGTCGCCCATGCGCACCGGGTCGATGGTGATCTCCCCCGGAGTCACGTAGTAGATGACCAGCACCGTGATCATCACGACGTTGTTCAGCACCGGTGCCCAGGCGCCCGGTTTGAACACCTGCCGGGTGTTGAGGATGGCGGTGAGCAGCGCCGATAGTCCGTAGAACAGGATGGCCGGTAGCAGCAGGTAGGTGAGAGCCGTGGTCAGGCTGTTGCTCACCCTGGCGTCGTCCGACACGAAGATCCGTGTGATCAGCGGCGCCGCGGCGGTGGCCAGCAGCGCTGCAGTCCCGAGCAAGATGCATGTCGCGGTGAAGAGCCGACGCACGAATGCGGCGCCCCCGTCCGAGTCCTCGCGCTCGGCGCGCACCAGTACGGGGACGACGATCGCGGTGAGCACCGCCCCCAGCACCAGTTCGGCGATCATGTTCGGGATCTGGCTGGCAACGGTGAAGGAGCTCGCCAACGACGCACCCAACAGGGTCAGGACGAGTAACTGTTTGACGAATCCGGTGATACGGCTGACCAGTGTCGCTATTGCGATGGAGCCGGTGGACGCGAGCAGACGCGAGTTGGCCTGTTCCTGGGGTGCCGTCGAGGGACCGGAGTCGTCGGCCGGCGGAGGCTGGTCGACCCGGATGGCCGCGAACTGAACCGTCGGTGCCTCGTCCGGCCGGATCTCACGAGCCCATTGCTGGTCACGCTCCCACGGCGCGATCCGGGTACGAGTGACCCGCGGACGAGAGTGATCGGGAAGTCTCTGATTCCCGCCTGGAATGTCCCCGGTCATGAACGTTCGTACCCTTCGTCAGCTCGATCCGGCTGGCCGCGGAATCGATGCCACAGCCGGCGTCCGGCGAGGAAAAGCAGTAGGGCACCCGCACCGGCGGTGAGCAGCGCCAACGCCTGCCCGTACGCGTTGGACCGTACTGTCACACTGGTCGGCTCACCCAATTGCTGTCCGTTTCCAGTTGTCAGAGCGAAATTGACGACGAGTTGGCGCGAGTCGTTGGCCGTGGTGGGCACGGTGAGAGTTCGGCTGCCTCGCGGTGGGAGCGTAATGGCTCCGATATCGGTGATGTCCATCTCCGCCGGTGCGTCCACCCGCAGTCGGACCGTGATGCCTACCGGGAGATCGTTCCGGGCCACCAGCAGCAACGGGCTTTGCTCCGATGCCAGCGTGTAGACGCCGCCCGGAGACACGACGGTGGCGCCGGCGAACAGGCCGTCCATGGTCTCGGCCACTACGTCGGCTCGAATATCGGATGCCTCTTCTGCGGATCGGTGCTCACCGTCGTGCCGGTGCGCGAGGCTCATCGAGCGCAGGATGTCTTCGCGGAGCGGTGCGAGGAACGTGCTCGGGGTGAGGGGGTTTTGTGGATCGTCGACGAGGGCCGCGCTCAGACTGTCGATACGGGACACCTGTGTGGCGGCGGCATCGCGGATGTGCTGGGGGATGCTGTCGGCGGTATGACCGGAGTGGTCGAGCGGCGCGACCTCTGTCGATTCTGGTGGATCTCCCAGCAGTTCGGGCAGGGGGTGAGCCGTGGCCAATCCCGACCGCAACAGCGAGGAAACCGCGGACAGCAGGGTTGCCGCATCGTCGGCGTCGGCGGTCCACAGTTGCGGCGGCACCATCATCAGCGAACGCGATGTCCTGTAGTCGCCCGACGCCTCGGGTTCGAGAGCTGACCAGGCGACGGCACCGAGCGCGTCCTGCAGGCGGGCAGTCTGGGAGTCGTCGGTCAGGCTGTAGCGGGCACCAGCGGGGGTGAAGACGGGCATCTGCGGGGTAGTCCCCACAGCCGCAAGTGCGGCGCCGACAGACGGGTCGAACAGCAAGGCGTCAACCCTGCCGGGGGCAAAGGTGTTCTGGGTGGCCCCGTGGGTGATGGGTTCGCCACTACCCGGAACGGCGCCTTGGCCTCCCGCGGTCTCGATGACGTAGACGTTGTCTCGCGGCGTGCCCGTCTCTACGGTGTTCGCCGCAACGAGCGCGGTGGTCGGAGCGTCGCCGAGGAGCACCTGCGCGGTTGCGTTGTCGAGCATTCCCGCGGCGCTCCAGACGAAGTTTCGCAGCGACGTGACCCCCAGAATGTCGTCGACGATGTCGGCGGGTGTACCCAGAGCGGCAGCGGTGAGGTTCGGGTTCGCGATCTCGGTGACCGCGGAGAGGTCGGCCTGTGCGAAGGGCACCGAGGTCGTGCACATCGATGCGGCCAGAGACCGGAGGCGCTCGAGCCAGGCAGAAGCGGCCTCCGTGCCGGCGCCCTCACGAGCTGAACCCATGGGATCGGACGGATCGTCCACCACCAGGTATCCGCGGGTCATGTTCTGCACGGTGATGAGCAGGTCGGGGTCGATGGCCAGACACAGGCTGTTCCGGAGCATGCGGTCAGGGTCGACGGTGTCATTGGTGGCGAACTCTGCGGCCGACAGCAGTCCGTCGAGCCGCCCACCCTCGGCGAGCGACGTCGCGAGGTCGTCGTCCACGAGGCGAACGGGATCGGCAATGGAACCGGGAACGCCTGCTGCGAGCCGAGGCCTGTCGGCGAGCGGCCACATCATCGTCAGGGCCACCGGGCTCGAAATGTCGGGTGGGACGGCGGGGTCTCCCGGGACGCCCAACACCGGGAGCAAGAAGCGGGCGTCGTCGAGCCGTGCTGCGCCGCCGTAATCGGGGGTGCCGTTTACGTTCACCAACAGCGGATACACACCGGGCTCGGTGATGTCGAGCGAAACCTCGGTGTCGGAGTGCAGCGGCAGCGAGAGAGTAAAACTCCTACTCTGGCCCTCGTCGAGTCGGGTGGCGACGGTCTCGAACATGCCGACGGTGTCGTACCACGACTGATCGAGAGTGAGCGACGTACGGAGGCCTTCACTGCGCGAGATCGCTGGAGCACGCTGGAGTCGGAGGTTGACATCGTTCACGGTGCGGTCACCGACGTTTTTTACCGATCCGGAGACCGTGACGGTCGCTTCACTGGTGGTGGTGACCGTGGCGGGCGTGACGTTGTCGATGTTCAGTTCCAGAAAGGCCGGGTCCTCGTCGACCGTCTGGGTGTGATCGCTCTCGTACGGAATGCGGCTCTGGACGCTCTCGTGGTGGACACGATTCTCGGCGACAGCCACAACGTAACTGTTGGGAGCCAGCGCGAACGCGAGTGCGACCAGCATCACGCCGCCGACCCGATGCAGAGCCGTCCTCATCCGGCGTCTGGCCTCTGCTGGAGGTTCAGATCAGGGGCTGGGGTCATCTGGGAGATCAAGTCACCGGCGATTTCTGCGAGTTTCCGTTCGTCTGCGTAGGCAAGGCGTGATTTCAGCTCGGCCAATGGCACCCACGCGACCTCGGTGACTTCGACGTCTTCATCTGACAGTTCCCCACCGAGACATTTCATCAGATAGTGGTGGACGGTCTTGTGGACGCGTCGGCCCTCTGTGACGAACCAGTAATCGATGCTGCCCAGCGACGCCAGGACGGTGCCCCGGATACCGGTCTCTTCCTCGACCTCGCGCATCGCGGTCTGTTCGGCGGTTTCGCCCTTCTCGATGTGACCCTTGGGTAGCGACCACAGCAGTCGCCCACGACGGTCGGTTCGGCCGATCAGTGCTGCGCACAGCTTGTTTTTGGGTCCATCGAGGCCGTTGATGACGAGCCCGCCCGCCGAAGTTTCCCGGACCGTCTTCATTCGGTGTCTGTCGGATTTGTTAACCGTGCGTCGTCGCCGCGCGTTGCGGCGACTCCTGTTCGCACGTTCGGCAGCAGACACCTCATCGATAGTAATGCGATCAACTGCCCCTATATATATGCCGCACCCGAACCGGAACACTTCGTGACAGTCCCGTTGCGATGGGGCAGCGAGGTGACGCCGGACGCATGCGCATCCAGCTATTTGCGCACGTCGGTAAGCTTCCTGGACGTGACTGACCCTTCTCTAGACGACGAGCGCCGCACACGACTGCTTGCCGCCGCCGCTGCCACGCTGCGTGAGTTGTCCGACGTCCTGACGCAGCTCGGCGCGAGGTTCGCCGCCGCCGGCCATGAGTTGTACCTAGTGGGGGGTAGCGTCCGTGACGCGATTCTCGGTCGCCTCGGTACCGATCTCGACTTCACCACCGATGCCCGGCCGGAGCAAATACAGAAACTGCTGTCCGGTTGGGTTGAGCACCAGTGGGACGCGGGCATCGACTTCGGCACCATCAGCGCTGTCCGGGCCGGTCAGCAGATCGAGATAACAACGTTCCGCGCCGACACCTACGACCGGGTGTCGCGCAATCCTGTCGTCCAATTCGGGTCGAAGCTCGAGGACGACCTGGTGCGCCGCGATTTCACGGTCAACGCGATGGCCGTGCGGATCGGTGCGGACGGAGCGCTGGAGTTCGTCGACCCGTTGAATGGCATGGATGCGCTGTTGGCGGGCGTACTGGACACGCCTTCGGCGCCGGAGAACTCCTTCAACGACGACCCGTTGCGAATGTTGCGGGCAGCGCGGTTCGTTTCACAGCTGGGATTCTCGATGCACGAGCGTGTACACCGCGCCATCGTCGACATGGCGCCGCAAATCGAGCGGATTACGGCCGAACGCGTCCGCGCGGAGCTCGACAAGCTGATTCTCGGTGAATTCCCCATCGACGGCGTGAACGTCATGTGTGAGACGGGCCTCGCCGATCATGTGTTGCCCGAGGTGCCGCAGATGAAGCTGGAGATCGACGAGCACCACCAGCACAAGGACGTGTATTGGCATTCCTTGACCGTCCTGAAGCAGGCCGTGGACCTCGAGGAGAGCGATCCCGACCTGGTGTTGCGGTGGGCCGCGCTGCTGCACGACATCGGCAAGCCCGCCACCAAGCGCAACGAGCCGGGCGGCGGAGTGAGTTTTCATCACCACGAGGTGGTGGGAGCCAAGATGGTCCGAAAGCGAATGCGTGCGCTGAGGTACTCGAAGCAGATGGTGGACGACGTCTCCCAACTTGTGTACCTCCACCTGCGTTTTCACGGCTACGGCAAGGGTGAGTGGACCGACTCCGCCGTGCGCCGGTACGTGACGGATGCGGGGCCACTGCTACCGCGACTGCACAAACTTGTTCGCGCTGACTGCACGACCCGCAACAAGCGGCGGGCCGCGGCGTTGCAAGCCGCCTACGACGACATCGAGGAGCGGATCGCCCGGATCGCGGAGCAGGAGGATCTCGCGCGGGTCCGCCCCGACCTCGACGGCAATGCGATCATGGAACTTCTCTCGATTCCCGCCGGACCCGAGGTCGGGAAGGCATGGAGGTTCCTCAAGGATCTCCGTCTCGATCGCGGCCCGCTCAGCCGGGAGGAGGCCGAGGCGGAACTGCTGGCCTGGTGGGCAGAGCGCCAGAAGTAGAGTCTGCGATCTCTCCCGCCGCAGGTCCTCCCGTCGCCGGTCCTCGTAGCGCCGGCATGGCTTCACCACCGCAGCCGACGTCGGGTGCGAGAGACGTTATCGAACGCTCACAGGGGTTAATCCCGACGAAACACGGTTGTCGGCAACATTGAATCAGGTCGATAGCAGGGTGGACCAGCAGCGACCGTGCAGGTGAGGAGCGTATCGATGCAGCAACAGATGGCAGGAACCTCCACCGTGAAGTCCGCCTGCTCGTATTGCGGTGTCGGCTGCGGCATCGTCCTCGAGGTCGGAATCGATCCAGAGACGAAGGCCCGCCGCGTCATTTCGGCGTCCGGCGACAAGGAGCATCCCGCCAACTTCGGCAGGCTGTGCACCAAGGGTGCGACCAGCGCCGAGATGCTCGTGGCCGGTGGTCGGATGGAAACCGGTTACCTGCGCGACGAGCGCGGGCAGTCACCTGCCGCGGTGAACGTCGATGCGGCCATCAGCGAGACGGCCCGGCGCCTGAAGGCGATACTCGACGAGCACGGCCCGGATGCACTCTCCTTCTACGTCTCCGGCCAGATGTCTATCGAGGCCCAGTATCTGATCACCAAACTCGCGAAGGGTTTCGTCGGCACCAACCAGATCGAGTCCAACTCGCGACTGTGCATGGCCAGTGCGGGTACCGGATACAAGCAATCCCTCGGTGCAGATGGTCCACCCGGGTCGTATCAGGATTTCGACAAGGCCGACCTGTTCTTCGTGATCGGCTCGAACATGGCCGACTGCCACCCCATTCTGTTCCTGCGGATGATGGACCGGGTCAAGGCCGGTGCAAAGCTGATCGTGGTCGATCCCCGGCGCAACGCGACTGCCGACAAGGCGAATCTGTTTCTGCAGATCACCCCGGGCACCGACCTGGCCCTGCTCAACGGCTTGCTGCATCTACTGGTGAAAGGCGGGCACACCGACCCCGAGTTCATCGCCGAGTTCACCGAGGGCTGGGAGGTGATGCCGGAGTTCCTCGAGGACTACACCCCCGACAAGGTGGCCGAGATCACCGGAATCCCCGAGGGCGACATTCGCACCGCGGCGAGGTGGATCGGCGAGTCCGCGAACTGGATGAGCTGCTGGACGATGGGGCTGAATCAGAGCACCCACGGAACCTGGAACACCAACGCTATCTGCAACCTGCACCTGGCCACCGGGGCGATCTGCCGGCCGGGTAGCGGCCCGTTCTCCCTCACCGGGCAGCCGAACGCCATGGGTGGCCGGGAGATGGGATACATGGGCCCTGGGCTGCCGGGCCAGCGTTCGGTACTCGCCGACGACGACCGCGCGTTCATCGAGGACTTGTGGGATTTGCCCGGAGGCGCAATCCGCACCGAGGTCGGTACCGGAACCGTCGACATGTTCGAGCGTATGACAGCCGGCGACATCAAGGCGTGCTGGATCATCTGCACCAATCCTGTTGCCACCGTGGCTAATCGAAGGACGGTTATCGAGGGCCTCGAGGCCGCGGAACTCGTGATCGCGCAGGATGTGTTTCTCGAGACGGAGACCAACGGCTACGCAGACATCCTCCTGCCCGGTGCGCTATGGGCCGAATCCGACTCGGTGATGATCAACTCCGAGCGGAACCTCACGCTGTTGCAGCAGGCTGTCGATCCGGTGGGACAGGCACTGCCGGACTGGCAGATCATCGCTCGCGTCGCATGCGAGATGGGGTATGCGGAGGCATTCACCTATGCCTCCTCGGAGGACGTGTTCGAGGAGATCAAGCGAACGTGGAATCCCAAGACCGGCTACGACCTTCGAGGCATCACCTACGACCGCCTTCGTGAGACCCCGGTGCAGTGGCCGAGCCCGCCCGGTGACCACACCGACCGCAACCCCATCCGCTACGTCAACGACGGCATCAGTCAAAACTTGCTGTCGTCGGCCGACGGTTCACTCCCCCGACTCGCGTTCGCCACGCCCACCGGCAAGGCGGCCTTCTTCCCGCGTCCCCACATGCTGCCCGCCGAAATGCCGGACGATACATATCCTTTCGTCCTCAATACCGGGCGTCTGCAGCACCAATGGCACACCATGACGAAGACGGGGAAGGTTGCCAAACTCGGGAAGCTGAATCCGGGTCCGTTCATCGAGATCAATCCCCTTGATGCGCAGAAACTCTCGATTGTCGACGGCGACAAGGTCGAGGTGGCATCGCGGCGCGGACGCGCGGTATTGCCCGCCGTGGTCAGTGACCGCGTCCTCGTCGGGGGGTGCTTCGCGCCATTCCACTGGAACGACTCCTTCGGTGAGTATCTCAGTATCAATGCCGTCACGAACGATGCCGTCGATCCGATGTCCTTTCAGCCGGAGTTCAAGGTGTCCGCCGTATCGTTGACCAGGGTCGCCCCGGTGTCCGCGCCGGAGGTCCCGCAGCCCACGGTGGCGGTCGAGCTCCCGAAGGGGTCTCCCGTGGCCGAGTTGAGTCGCCTTCTGGGGCTGGACGACTCCGTCTCCCCCAGCTTCGACGAACACGAACGGGTGTACCTGACAGGACTGCTTTCCGGTTTGCAGGCGGGTGAGGTGCGGGGCGTGCCGGTCCTTCCTCCGAGTGCACCGATTCAGGGCTCCAAACGGATGTGGCTGGACGGCGTCATGGCCGGGTTGTTCTCGCGCTCTGGCAGTTCGGACGCAGTAGCCGCAGGGCGAAACTCGGTGAGTCCAGAACCGGAACGACACCCGGTGATGGTGGTGTGGGCATCGCAGACCGGCAACGCCGAGGAGTTCGCCGCCGAGTGCGCTGAAAGACTCGGGGCGGGTGGGCACGACGCGAAGCTGATCAGCATGGACGAGTGCGATGTCGCCAGTCTCGCCGAAGTCCGCGACCTTTTGATCATCACCAGCACGTTCGGAGACGGTGATGCGCCCGACAACGGCAGCGGCTTCTGGGCGTCGCTGAACAGCGATACCGCACCCACGCTGTCGCAGACCCGATACGCAGTACTGGCTTTCGGGGACTCCAGCTACAACGACTTTTGCGGGCACGGCAAACGGATCGACTCCCGTCTCGACCAGCTCGGTGCGAAGCGAATGATCGACCGAGTCGACTGCGAACCGGACTATGAGACCCAGGCGCACGAGTGGTTGACCCAGGTCGAGAAACTGATCGGGGAAAGGCCGGGTGGGTCATCGGCGTCAGCTGTGCCGGAGACACCCGTGGGGCCCGCTACATCGTCGGGGCCGGTCACGACGAAGCCTGCGGGAGCCGTCCGAGCTGCGAAGAAGGCCCCCGCGTATACCCGAAAGTCTCCGTTGGTCACCCGCCTGACCAGGAACGTTCCGCTCAGTTCAGCGGGTTCGTGGAAGGACGTGCGGCAGTTCGGATTCGACGTGAGCGATCCGAAGTTCACCTACGAGGTCGGCGACGCGCTCGGTGTGTGGCCGACGAACAGCGAGGATGCCGTCGACGAGTGGCTGAAGGTCACTCGACTGGCTCCCGAAGAGCCGGTGAAGCTTTCCGGCCTGCCCGAGATGACGCTGTGGGAGGCTCTGCGAACCCGGTTCGAGATCACCAAGACGACTCCCGATATTCTCCGGTTCGTGCGTAGCCGCACTCAGAACACCGAGTTGGATCGGTTGATGCGCCCCCAGAACAAGATCGCTCTAGGGCAGTGGTTGTGGGGACGTCAGTCGATGGACGTGCTCGCGGAGTACGAGGTGGACGCCGACGTCGAGGAGTGGTTGGGTGTTCTCCCACGGCTTGCGCCCCGGTTGTACTCGATATCGTCGAGCCCCAAGGTCGACCCGAACGAGGTCCAGCTGACGGTGGCAACGGTGCGATACAGCCACGAAGGCAAGAACCGTTCGGGGGTCTGCTCGACGTTCCTCGCGGACCGTTGCGACGGCGCGGACGTACCGATCTTCGTGCAGAAGTCGCCGCACTTTCGCCCTCCGAAGGCGTCCGATGCGCCGATGATCATGGTGGGGCCGGGTACCGGGATCGCGCCGTTCCGCGGATTCCTACACGAACGCAGGGAGTCGGGGCACACCGGCAAGAACTGGATGTTCTTCGGTGAGCAGCACGAGGCTACCGACTTCTACTACCGCGAGGAGATGGAGGCCATGCGGCGCGACGGATTCCTCACCCACCTCGATGTGGCGTTCTCCCGCGATCAACGGCAGAAGATATATGTGCAGGATCGTCTCCGCGAGCACGGCGCAAGGGTGTGGAGTTGGTTGCAGGACGGTGCGTCCTTCTACGTGTGCGGCGACGCGAGCCGTATGGCGAAGGATGTCGACGAAACGCTCCGTGAGCTCGTCCGTGTTCATGGCCGCCTCGACGAAGAAGACACCGAGCGGTATATGAAGCAGCTGGTCGCGGACAAGCGCTACGTGCGAGACGTGTACTGATTCGCAACAGCGGGAGTTTCTGGTTGCCGACTCCGTAAATGCCGATCTACGATTCATAACGTGGCGTATTTGCGGAAGTGCTCGACTCTTCTGTTCGTAGGTGCCGGGCGGACACGCTCGTGCCCCGGCGGCGGGAGTTCGTCGTGACGAGCATTCGTATCCGTCAGGCCGCAGAGCTTCTCGGCGTGAGTGACGACACCGTCCGCCGGTTGATCGACAACGGAAGCCTCACAGCCGGCAGGGACGAGTCGGGTCGCAAGGTGATCGACGGCGCGGAACTTGCCGAGTTCGCGCGGACCAACGCATCCGCGTCGCCAGGTCTCCTCGAGTCCTCGTCCTCGGCCCGCAACCGTCTGACCGGAATCGTGACCGCGGTCGTGATGGACAAGGTGATGGCTCAGGTCGAGATGCAGTGCGGCCCCTTTCGAATCGTGTCGCTCATGAGTAGCGAGGCCGTCCGCGACCTAGGGCTCGAGCCCGGTACGGTCGCCGCGGCCGTCGTGAAGTCGACCACCGTGATCATCGAAACACCGGGTTCGGACTCATGATGAAGTCGCGCCGTTCAGTTGTGTCCGGAACCGCCTTGGGCGTAGTCGCGCTCGCACTACTCGCCGGCTGCGCGTCGGACGAGACCGCCTCGGGCTCCCCCGAATCCGTATCGGACTTCGGTGGCGACATCACTGTATTTGCGGCGGCCTCGCTCGCAGAACCCTTCAGCGAACTCGCAAGGATCTACGAGTCCGAGAACCCAGGCTCCCAAGTGACGTTCAGTTTCGCCGGGTCCTCCGACCTTGCCGCACAGCTGGACCAGGGCGCACCGGCTGACGTCTTCGCATCCGCCGACACCGAGAACATGGCGAAGGTGGTCGACGAGGGCCTGGTCGAGGGCACTCCAGCCGACTTCGCGAGCAATACACTGACCATCGTGACGGCCCCTGGAAATCCTCGGGGCATTGTGTCTCTCGCGGATCTGACCCGCGAGGGAACCCTGGTTGTCACCTGCGCACCTCAGGTTCCGTGCGGTTCCGCGACGCAGAAGGTCGAGACCGAGGCGGGTATCGAGCTGTCACCGGTCAGTGAGGAGTCCTCGGTCACAGACGTACTGGGCAAGGTGATGGCCGGTCAGGCCGATGCGGGGCTCGTGTACGTGACGGATGCGGCACGCGCCGGTGACAGGGTTACGGCAGTCGCCATCGATGAGGCGGCGCAAGCCGTGAACATCTACCCCATTGCGGTGCTGTCTGCTTCGAAGCAGCAGCAAACGGCGCAAGGCTTCGTGGACCTCGTCACCGGACCTCGAGGTCAGGAAGTTCTGGCGCAGGCAGGTTTCGCCGCACCGTGATTCGACCGGCGCGTACGAAGGACCCGTCCGGGCTTCCGGCCTGGATCTTCCTCCCGGCGGCTCTGGGTGGCGGGTTCGTCATCCTGCCGTTGTTCGCGATGCTGACGACCGTCGACTGGTCACGATTCTTCCAGCTGATCACGTCGGAATCCTCGCTCGCTGCACTGAGACTGAGCCTGCAGACCGCCAGCGCGAGTACCGTCCTGTGCATTGTGTTCGGAATTCCGATGGCGGCCGTGTTGTCGCGCAGTAACTTTCGTGGAATACATGTGCTGCGGTCGTTGGTGCTGTTACCGCTGGTTCTGCCGCCGGTGGTCGGCGGAATCGCGCTGCTCTACACGTTCGGCCGACAGGGTCTCATCGGGCGGTACCTCGAAGTCGCGGGTATTCAAGTCGCATTCACCACCACAGCGGTGGTGCTGGCGCAGACGTTCGTCGCGTTGCCGTTCCTGGTGGTGAGCCTCGAGGGGTCGCTCCGGACTGCGGGTCGGCGGTACGAATACGCCGCAGCGACCCTCGGTGCGAATCCCACCACGGTCTTCCGTCGGGTGACGATTCCGCTGGTGCTGCCGGGTTTGGTATCGGGAGCGGTCCTGTCGTTCGCCAGGGCGCTCGGCGAGTTCGGGGCGACCCTGACCTTCGCGGGCAGTCTGCAGGGGGTCACGCGGACGCTACCGCTCGAGATCTATCTGCAGCGCGAGACCGATGCCGACGCTGCGGTGGCGCTGTCGTTGGTATTGGTGGTGGTCGCCGTCCTTATCGTGGTGGGCTCGCGGAGTTGGGCGACGAGGGCCGCGCTGTGAGTGGCCGCGCTGTTGAGGGCCTCAGGGTCGAGGCGCGGGTGGACGCACGCGGGTTCGAGATGGGATTCGATCTCGGTGCGGGTGAGGTGTTGGCGGTCCTCGGCCCCAACGGGGCCGGCAAATCGACCGCGCTCTCCGTGATCGCGGGTCTCGTACGTCCGGACGCCGGGCGTGTGGAACTGAACGGTCGCGTGCTCACCGATACGGATCGCGGTGTGATGCTGCCCGCGCACCGGCGCTGCGTCGCCCTACTCGCCCAGCAGGCTCTGTTGTTCCCGCATCTCACGGTGGCGGCCAACGTGGCATTCGCACCGCGAAGCGCAGGGCGAAGTCGCCGGGAAGCGCGCGGTATCGCCGAGAGGTGGCTGGATGCGGTGGATGCGACGCAGTTCGCGGAACGCCGACCGCACGAGTTGTCAGGAGGACAGGCCCAGCGCGTCGCGGTGGCCCGCGCCCTGGCTGCGGACCCTCAGGCGCTGCTGCTCGACGAACCGATGGCCGCGCTCGATGTGTCCACGGCTCCGGCGCTGCGAGTGTTGCTCAGGCAGGTGCTGCGGGAAGGACGTCGGACGGCCGTCGTGGTCACGCACGACGTTCTCGACGCGTTGGCACTGGCCGACCGGGTGATTGTCGTCGACGACGGTCGAGTGGTCGAGTCGGGATCGGTCCGAGATGTGTTGACCCGTCCCAGAAGCCCATTCGGCGCACGGATCGCAGGGCTCAACCTCGTACCCGTTTCTGGTGCGCCGGACGACCTCGTCGCAGCAACGGGTGCCCGGATGCATGGGCTCCCTGGAGCCGATTTCGTGCCGGGCTCAGCGGCGGTTGCGGTGTTTGCACCACACGCGGTCGCAGTGCACCGTCATCGACCGGAAGGTAGCCCGCGCAACGTATTTCGCGTCACGATCTCCGAGATCGAGGTACGGGGGCCGACGGTTCGGGTGCGTGCGGATGCCGGCGGGCGGCTCGAGTTGAGCGCCGATGTGACTGTGGCGTCCGTTGCGGAACTCGATCTGGTTCCGGGTGCCAACGTGTTCTTCGTCATCAAGGCAGCCGAGGTTGCCCTCCACGCCGCGCGAGCAGTGTGAGATCTATACGGAAAGTGTTCTCGGGGAATTTATTTGGGTGACAAACATATCAGTTGGACAGTTGTAGCCGTCGCATTTGCGAGATGGTTAATTGTTGTGCGGAAACCACTTTCGGCCAGGACTCCGTATATCGACGGTTGGGTTGGGGTGCGGGTTGGCCTGGATAGGGAATCGGAATGGTTGGGCCGAGGATCGAGTTCGAGCATCGGGAGTAGTGACCCCCGAACCGGAAGATCCGGAGAAACAGAATGATTCGGACAAACCGAAGGAACCGGACCTGCAAGGAATAGTAAGTGAACCCGCCCTAGCGCCGAGGGGGACTTGCGGCTACTCTTCACGGCATTCCCCGTCGGGGTGTCTCGGCTGTGGCCCGAGATGCAAGTCGTGCAAAAAGAATTCGACGGGGACCATACAAGACTGGGGACAGCCACGTTGTTCCGTCGAGAGAGGATGCGTACGTGAATCGAGACGGTAGTTTGCTCGGCAAGCCCGCGATCCGGGGGAGCTTCCCGCGTTTGTTGTTCGGGTTGTCGACTACTGCTGCGATGATGCTCGGAATGGCCGGAGCGGGGGCGGCGACTGCGGTGGCGGATACCGCTTCTTCTGATAACACGGTGATCGACACCATCTCGGTCGGGGCCAACCCCCAGCATGTGGTAATCACCCCGGATGGATCCCGCGCCTACGTCAACAACTATCTTGACAGCTCGGTGTCGGTGATCGACGCCGTCAGCGACACGGTGATCGACACCGTCAGCGTAGAAAGCAGGCCGTTGTGGCTAGCGGTCTCCCCGGACGGGTCCCAGGTCTACGTCACTACTGGCAGGTCGGTGTCGGTGATCGACACCGACAGCGACACGGTGATCGACACCATCCCCGTCCAAAACCCTACCCAAGGAGTGGCGTTCACCCCGGACGGGTCCTACGCCTACGTCCCTCAGATCAATGACGATTCGGTGGCGGTGATCGACACCCCCAGCCACGTGAATTTCGCTAGCGTCCCGATCGGGGTGTCCTCGAAGAGGGTGGTGGTCACCCCGGACGGGTCCCGTGCCTACGTCACCGCTAGCGGAGACTCGGTGTTTGTGATCGACACTGCCAGCAACACAGTAATCGACACCATCACCGTCGGGGCCAAATCCCAAGGCATCGCGGTCACCCCGGATGGTTCTCGAATCTACGTCGCCCACATTGATGACGATTCGGTGTCGGTGATCGATACCGCCAGCAACGCGGTGATCGACACCGTCTCCGTTGGGGCGAGACCGTTGTGGGTGGCGGTCGCCCCGGACGGGTTGCGCGCCTATGTCAGCAACTCTCACGACGATTCGGTGTCGGTGATCGATACCGCCAGCAACGCGGTGATCGACACTGTCACCGTCGGACGAACCCCGGACGGAATAGCGGTCTCCCCGGATGGGTCCCGCGCCTACGTGGTGAACATCCTTGACCACTCGGTGTCCGTGATCGAACTGGCCGTTGGAGAGCCGGGTGGTGGAGAGCCGGGTGGTGGAGAGCCGGGTGGTGGAGAGCCGGGCGATGGTGAGCCGGGCGATGGGTGTACCGGATCGCTCTGCTTCGGGTCGTAGCGGGTGCGTTGAAACATGTGTGTGGGTAGGTCAGTTCAGCAATGTGCGCATCAGTGGACGTTGTTGCCGTCCCGCTAATGAGATGGTGAATTGTTGTGAGGTAATCACTTTCGGTTCAGACTTCTCGTGGCCAACGGTTCGGATCGGGCATGTGGCTGCCTGTTTAGGGAATCGGAACGAGGATCGGGTTCGATTCCCGCGAGTAGCGAACCCCGAACCGGAAAAGCTGGATAAACAGGAGAATTCGGACGAATCGAAGGAACTGGACTTGCGAGGAAAACAAGTGAACCCGGTCTAGCGCTGACGGGGACTTGGGGCTACTCTTCACGGCATTCCCCGCCGGGGTGTCTTGGCTGAGGCCCGAGATGCCCATCGTGCAAAAAGAATTCGACGGGGACTACACACGACTGGGGACAGCCTCGTTGTTCCGTTGAGAGAGGATGCGTACGTGGATCGAGACGGTAGTTTGCTCGACAATCCCCCGGTCCGGGGAAGCTTCCCGCGTTTGTTGTTCGGGTTGACAACTACTGCGGCGATGATGCTCGGTATGGCCGGAGCGGGGGCGGCGACTGCGGTGGCGAATCCCGCTTCTTCCGGCAACACGGTGATCGACACCATCAAGGTCGGGACCAACCCTGGGGAGGTGGCGGTCTCCCCGGACGGGTCCCGCGCTTACGTCACCAACTATTACGACAAGTCGGTGTCGGTGATCGACGCCGACAGCAATACGGTGATCGACACCGTTCGCGTCGGAGACAGGCCGTCGTCGGTGGCGATCTCCCCGGACGCGTCCCGCGCCTACGTCACCAACTACTACGGCAATTCGGTGTCGGTGATCGACGCCGGCAGCGACACGGTGATCGGCACCGTCACCGTCGGGAACGGGCCGAGGTCGGTGGCGGTCTCCCCAGACGGGTCCCGCGCCTACGTCGCCAATACTCTCGGCGGGTCGGTGTCGGTGATCGACGCTGACAGCGACACGGTGATCGACACGGTCTCTGTCGCCGGCAGTCCCCTAGGTATGGCTTTCTCCCCGAACGGGTCCCGCGTCTACGTTGCCAATAATGATGACAAGACGGTGGCGGTGATCGACACCGCCAGCGACACGGTGATCGAAACCATACCGACCGGGTCGGCGCCGAAGAGGGTTGCAGTCACTCCGGACGGGTCCCGCGTCTACGTCACCGCCACCAGCAATTCGGTGGTGGTGATCGACACCGCCAGCGACACGGTGATCGACAACGTCTCAGTCCAAGGCTTGCCTGAAGGTGTGGCGGTCTCCCCGGACGGGTCCCACGTCTACGCCACCACTCTCTTCAACGATTCGGTGTCGGTGATCGACACCGCCAGCGACACGGTGATCGACACCTTTCGCGTCGGAAAATTCCCGGAAGGTGTGGCAGTTGCTCCGTTCATCGCCCGCGCCTACGTCGTGAACAGTCACGACGATTCAGTGTCCGTGATCGACTTGTCTGGTGAAACGCCTGGAGGTGGCGAGCCTGGCGGTGGTGAGCCGGGCGGTGGTGAGCCGGGCGATGGGTGTACCGGATCGCTCTGCTTCGGGTCGTAGCGGGTTGTGAAGCCGAGTGGCGCCGCCACCCTGACCGTCAGGGTGGCGGCGCCACTCGGTGCGTTGAAACATGAGCGTGGGTAGGTCAGTTCAGCAATGCGCGCATCAGTGGACGTTGTTGCAGTCCCGCTAGTGGGATGGTGAATTGTTGTGAGGGAATCACTTTCGACCCAGACTTCTCGCGCCGGCGGTTCGGATCGGGCATGTGGCTGCCTATATGGGGAATCGGAACGAGGATCGAGTTCGATCTCCGCGAGTAGCGAACCTAGAACCGGAAAATCCGGAGAAACAGGATAATTCAGACAAACCGAAGGAACCGGACTTCCGGGGAAAAACAAGTGAACCCGGTCTAGCGCTGAGGGAGACTTGGGGCTACTCTTCACGGCATTCCCCGTCGGGGCGTCTTGGCTGAGGCCCGAGAAACCCATCGTGCAAAAAGGATTCGACGGAGACCACACAAGACTGGGGACAGCCTCGTTGTTCCATTGAGAGAGGATGCGCACGTGAATCGAGACGGTAGTTTGCTCGGCAAGCGCCCGGTCCGGGGGAGCTTCCCGCGTCTCTTGTTCGGGCTGACAACTACTGCTGCGATGATGCTCGGTATGGCAGGAGCCGGGGCGGCGACTGCGGCGGCGGATACCGATCCTTCCGGCGACACAGCAATCGACACCGTCTCCGACGGCAACACGGTGATCGACACCGTCTCCGTCGAAAACAGGCCTCGCCATGTGGCGCTCACTCCAGACGGGGCCTACGCCTACGTCGCCAACACCTCTAGCAAGTCGGTGTCGGTGATCGACACCGCCGGCAACACAGTGATCGACACCCTCTCCGTCGAAGCGACCCCCCTAGGTGTGGCGGTCAGCCCGGACGGGGCGCACGTCTTCGTCGCCAACGCCAATAGCCGTTCGCTGTCGGTGATCGACGCCCCCACCAACATTGTGGTCCAAAACGTCCTCGTCCCAGGCGGAGGCAACCCTCAGAATGTGGCGGTCACCCCAGACGGGTCCCGCGTCTACATCACCAAGGTCAATGACAACTCGGTGCAGGTGTTCGACACCACCAGGAACACGATGATCGACCCCATCCCGATCGGGGTGTTCTCGAGGAGGGTGGCGTTCAGCCCGGACGGATCCCGTACCTACGTCACCGCTAGCGGAGAGTCGATGTTCGTGATCGACACCGCCAGCAACACGGTGATCGACACCATCGGCGTCGGGGGCGAATCCCGAGGCATCGCAGTCACCCCGGATGGTTCTCGAATCTATGTCGCCACATACGATCAGAACTCGGTGGCGGTGATCGACGCCGCTAGCAACACGGTGATCGACACCATTTCGGTCCCACACCCCCGCGGTGCGGCGGTCTCCCCGGACGGATCCCTCGTCTACATCACCAACATGGATGACGACTCGGTGTCGGTGATTGCAACCGCCAGCGACACTGTGATCGACACTGTTCCCGTCGGAGAATCCCCGGACGGTATAGCGGTCTCCCCGGACGGGTCCCGCGCCTACGTGGCGAGCGTCGACGACAATTCTGTGTCCGTGATCGAATTGTCTGGTGAAACGCCTGGCGGTGGAGAGCCGGGCGGTGGATGTACCGGATCGATGTGCTTCGCCTCTGGGTCGTAACGGGCTGTGAAACCGAATGGCCCCGCCGCCTGACAGTCAGGGAGGGCGAGGCCATTTGGTGCGTCTAAAAGTGTTCTCGGGAAGGTCAGTTGAAGGATGCGTGCATCAGATAGACGTTGTAGCTGTCCCACTCCGACATGGTGAAGTAGAGGTCTTTGTCCGTTGACCAGGGATGCATGAATCCGCCGTACGCCTTCGGATAGTCGGCCGTTTTCACGAGTTCTGCGGTGTCCGACCACACCCCTTGGGGGCTCGACGACTGTCGCAGGATGATCGATCCCCCGATCGGATCGAGGTAGCTCATTTGCCACTTCTCGGTATCAGCGTCGTAGCGGACCGATAGTTCACTGGAGATACCCTCGACGATCGGCCTCGCAAAGTTGTTCTTCACCGGAGTCCATTCACCGTCGGACCAATACTGGTACGACGTGACGTTGAGAACCTGATCGACCGGCACCCGGGCGAGGCCGATGGTGCCGATTCGGCCGCTAGGGGTTCCGAACATGTATACGTAGTCGCCCTGGGGCACCATCGCCGACACCTGGAATCGTGCACCGAAGATGTTCTCCCACTTGGCGTGCTGGTCTTTGGTCCAGGTCTGCCCATCATCGTCGGAGTACGCGATGCCGCCGTAATTCGTGTACCACATACCTGGAATCAGGCTCCAGCGCTTCACCGACATGTAGCTGAGGTACTGGCGGTCACCGATCGCGAAACCCGAGGTCGGGATGGTGGTGGTCTCGAAGTTGTTGATGTGCCTGGCATCGATGATCTCGGCGGCGTGGCAGCGGCTGTCTTGGACCATGCTGTCGATGGTCATGCCGTTGGACAGATCGGTGTCGGTGCTGTGGCCGAGGACGTTGCTCCGCCAGTCCCCACCACGCCCGCCAGGCGGGTCCCAGTCTTTGCCGAAGGTGTCGCCGAACGCGATCGCCACCTCACCGGGCTTGCTTTCCCACATGATGCCGAGGTCGGTGCCGTTCACTTGCCAGCGCTTGTCAGTGCGGTTTTCGGAGCCGTGGCCGGTCAGCTGCGAAACCAATCGGACCTCTTCGACATCCGGCTTAGCCAGCGCTGGTGTGAGGGAACCAGGTTCGGCCGGGTTGATTTCGACCGGCGGTTTGGGCTGCGGTTCGGGGCCGGGGCCGCCGGGGTATGGGATAGGTATGGTCTCCGGCCGCGGTTCCAATTGGATCTTCGGTAGCAGCGAACCTGAACCGCCAGAGCTGGACGAACCAGCGGAGTCCGACGACCCCGAGGAGCCGAGCGAACCAGACCCGGCAGAGCCGGACGAACCAGATTCACCAGACTCGGGTTGTGGTTCTTCGTCGTCGGTGAGGTCGGGGCACGGGTCCGCGCAGGGATCGGCGGGAAGATCTTGCGCAACCCGGGTCGGCGGCGCGGGAGCAGGGCCGGGGACCGGCACCAGCTGGAAGTCGGGATACGGGATCGGGATGCTGATGGTCGGCGGAATCAGTGGTCCGCTCGGGCCCGGTGGTTCCTTCGCGGGGTTGAATCCGGTCTCACCGCACGAGTTCACGGGAAGCCGCCAGGGCGTGGTCTCTGCTGCGGCCGGACTGGTCGAGAAGCCAATGGCAGCAACCATGACGGCAGCGATGGACAGCGGTACCGCGGGCATAGACCTCGACTTCTCGACCACGAGAAACCTTCCGTATTCGCCATCGGGGTGACATAGGCCGACCTGCAAGATTCTTGTCGAAGATACCAGCCGGCGATACTGCGCTGGGGGCGATCTTCCGCGGCCCCAAAGAATCCGCGCGGAGCTCGCTGAATGGTTCCTGCAGTCAGGTGAGCAGGTCCCCGATGCCGAAATGCGGATGCACGGATATCTCGCCTGGGGCAGACTGTCGCAGTGATTCTGACGATTTCGACCACTATGCGACCGGCGACCGACCTCGGCTACCTGCTTCACAAGCACCCTGATCGAGTTCAGGAATTTGCCCAGTCCTGTGGTGTCGCGAGCGTCTTCTATCCCGAAGCGGGCGAAGAGCGATGCACGGCCGCGCTGTTGCTCGACGTCGATGCGGTACGTCTCGCCCGCACGTCAGGCAGGTCCACACCCGATTTCAGTCTCGGGCAGTACGTCAACGACCGACCCTACGCTGCGTCCTCGTTGCTCTCGGTGGCACTCGCAGACGTCTTCCGCACTGCCCGCGCCGGACGGTGCGGAGCGAAGCCCGAGCTTGCCGCTGCACCTATACCGCTGGAAATTGTGCTGCCCGCGCTGCCGTGTCGCGGCGGTCCGGATCTCGCCGAACGTCTCTTCACCCCACTGGGATGGGCCGTCGAGGCAATCGCCGTGCCGCTGGACGCCGCGTTTCCGGAATGGGGTGACTCCCGCTATGTTCGGCTCACCCTACGCGGAGAGGTCCGACTCGCCGACGCTCTGAATCACCTCTACGTGCTGCTTCCGGTACTCGACGACGCCAAACACTATTGGGTCGCATCCGACGAGGTAGACAAGCTGATCCGGGCGGGCGAATCCTGGCTCGCCGAGCACCCGGAGAAAGCGCTCATCACTCGCCGTTACCTGCGGCACCAAGCCTCTCTTGCTCGCTCTGCCCTCGTGCGACTTGCCGAACTCGGCGACGACGTCGAGGAACAACTCGAGCCACCAGTCGACGAGGAGCCGGAAAGTGACACCGTGCTCGACAGCGACACCGTGGTCGACAGCGACACCGTGGTCGACGAACCGGTCACGAAAGCTCTCTATCTACTTCGGCGCGA
Source organism: Rhodococcus sp. WMMA185 (assembly GCF_001767395.1). Taxonomy (NCBI): domain Bacteria; kingdom Bacillati; phylum Actinomycetota; class Actinomycetes; order Mycobacteriales; family Nocardiaceae; genus Rhodococcus; species Rhodococcus sp. WMMA185. The sequence continues at coordinate 4,022,922 of NZ_CP017014.1, forward strand.
GGCCGTCCTTCATGCTCTCGGCGAGTTGGGTGCCAGTTCGGTAATCGACCTCGGATGCGGCTCTGGGGAACTCGTTTCCGCCCTGCTGCACGATCCCACTTTCACGAAGATCGCTGGAGCGGACGTATCGACGAGAGCGCTCACGTCCGCGGCACGCAGGCTGCGGGTGGATCGGATGCCGGAGCGGCATCGCGAGCGGCTGCACCTGTTCCAGGCGGCGCTCACCTACACCGACGAGAGGTTCGCCGACTACGACGCGGCTGTGCTGATGGAGGTCATAGAGCACATCGACCCACCGCGGCTCACCGCCCTCGAGCAGGTGGTCTTCGGTGCCGCACGGCCGGGGCACGTAATCGTGACGACACCCAACTCCGAATACAACGTGCGCTATAGAGACCTCCAGGGCATGCGTCATCGCGACCATCGCTTCGAGTGGTCGCGGACCGAATTCCGTTCGTGGGCAATCAAGGTCTGCGAAGCGCACGAATACACGGTCGACTTCCGTCCGGTGGGCGGCGAAGACCCCGAGGTCGGCCCACCGACACAGATGGCGGTTTTCTCACGGGAAGGAGGAAACAATGTCTGACATTTCCGTACCAGAACTATCACTTGTGCTGCTCGTGGGAGTATCGGGTAGCGGCAAGTCCACATTTGCCGCAAAGTATTTCGCGCCCACACAGGTGCTTTCGTCCGACTTCTGCCGAGGGCTGGTCTCTGACGACGAAAACGACCAGGCTGCAACCGCAGATGCCTTCGGCGTATTGCACTACATTGTCGGGACCCGGCTACGGCGGGGCCTGCTCACGGTCGTCGATGCCACTAACGTGCAGCGCGGATCACGTAAGGCGCTGATTGATCTGGCAAAGTCGCATGACGTCCTCGTGGACGCAATCGTGCTCGACGTTCCCGCCGGCGAAGCGATCGAGCGTAACGCGAGCCGATCGGATCGCAACTTCGGTCCGCACGTGATTCGACGGCAGCACAAGGAACTTCGAGGTTCTCTGCCGAAGATGGGCCGAGAGGGCTTCCGGCGGGTTCACGTGCTTACCGGAGTCGACGAAATCGAAGGGGCAACGGTATCGACCGAGAAGGCATGGACCGACAAGCGCGAGCTGACGGGTCCGTTCGACATCATCGGTGATGTGCACGGTTGTCGGAGCGAACTGGAAACGCTGCTGCTCGAGCTCGGCTGGACGATCGACCCCGACGGCGGCGGCGCCCACCACCCCGAGGGCCGGACCGCTGTGTTCGTCGGCGATCTCGTCGATCGCGGACCGGATACTCCCGGTGTGCTGCGACTGGTGATGGGCATGGTGGCGGCTGGGACCGCGCTGTGCGTATCGGGCAACCACGAACAAAAGCTCGCCCGGGCGCTGCACGGCCGCAATGTCACCGTCGCGCACGGGCTGGAGCAGTCTCTCGAGCAGCTTGCCGCGGAATCCGACGACTTCCGCAGGGAAGCGCACGCCTTCATCGACGGTCTGATCAGCCACTATGTGCTCGACGGTGGAAATCTGGTAGTTGCGCACGCCGGGCTGAAGGAGGCCTATCACGGCCGAGCTTCGGCCCGGGTGCGCTCGTTCGCACTGTACGGGGACACGGCCGGTGAGACCGACGAGTACGGACTGCCGGTGCGCTACCCTTGGGCCCGCGAATATCGCGGACGAGCCATGGTCGTCTACGGCCACACTCCGGTACCGGAGGCCGAGTGGATCAACAACACCATCTGCCTCGACACCGGAGTCGTGTTCGGCGGCAAGTTGACTGCCCTGCGCTACCCCAGCAAGGAGATCGTTCCCGTCCCCGCCGAGAAGGTGTGGTTCGAGCCGATGCGCCCGCTCGGAACCGACACTTCCAAGTCCGATTCGGAGACACAGCGGGATCCGATGCAGTTGTCCATCGACGACGTGCGCGGGACTCGATATGTCGACACCCGGTACAACAAGGGGCGCATCAAGGTGCGCGAGGAGAACACCACAGCCGCGCTCGAGGTCATGAGCAGGTTCGCGGCCGACCCGCGCTGGCTGCTGTACCTGCCGCCGACCATGGCCCCACCGGCAACGTCGAACCTCGACGGATACCTGGAGCATCCAGCACAGGCTTTCGAGGAGTTCGCGACGGACGGGGTGACCGAAGTCGTGTGCGAGGAGAAGCACATGGGTTCCCGGGCGATCGCCGTGCTTGCCCGTGATAGCGAAACCGCTGCGAAGCGGTTCGGCGTCACCGACGGCTGCTCGGGCATTGTCTACACCCGTACCGGACGGCCGTTCTTCGACGATCCGGCCAGGATGCGCGATTTGGTGGCCCGGCTACGCGCAGCATGCGATCCGCTGATGGACGACCTCGGCTCGCCGTGGGTGGCGCTTGATTGCGAAGTGCTGCCATGGTCGGCGAAGGCAGGGGATCTGATCCGAAGTCAGTACGCGTCGGTCGGGGCCGCGGCAGGGGCGGCCCTGCCGGATGCGATCAGTGCGCTCGAGCGGGCTGCGGCGCGAGGATTGGACGTCGACGGCCTGTTGGCTGACACGCGAACTCGCGCGGCGAACGCCCGTCGGTTCCGGGAGGCGTACGCGCGGTACTGCTGGCCGGTGGACGGTTTGGACGGGGTGCGCGTCGCTCCCTTCCATATCCTTGCGTGCGAGGGCCGGGCGACCGCAGTCACCGAGCCGCACTCGTGGCACCTTGCCAGGCTGGCGATGCTGGACGATCCCCTGATCACGCAGACGAGGCACGTGTCGGTCGATCTCACCTCGGATGCATCCCGGGCCGCGGCAACCGCCTGGTGGTCGCAGCTGACCGGTTCCGGCGGCGAAGGCATGGTGGTCAAGCCACTCGGCTCGACGCCGGCAGAATTGGCGCACAGGAGGATTCAGCCGGGCATCAAGGTGCGTGGGCAGGAGTACCTGCGGATCATCTACGGCCCCGACTACACGGAGAACCTCGACGTGTTGCGTAACCGGTCTCTGGGGCGCAAACGATCGATGGCGTTGCGCGAGCATGCGCTCGGGCTCGAGGCTTTGACCCGGCTGGCGGAAGGCGAACCCCTGTGGCGAGTGCACGAGCCTGTATTCGCGGTTCTGGCGCTCGAGTCGGAGCCGGTGGACCCACGGTTGTAGTCGCGTCTAGGACGCCTAGCGAGCACGTCTGTGGTCGGGGTTCACTTGTCCGATCTGCGAATTTGTCAACTCCGAAGACAGCATTTGTCCTCGGTGCTGCGACCGCATTCCTTCGGCTGGTCGGTTCCGCTGAGCATGCTGCACCGCGCTGAGCATTCCGAACCCGACGTGTATCTTCAAAATCGAAACCCCAAATCAGACCGAAGGCACAGACATGGTGGCTGGGCAATCTGCGGTACCGAAGGGATTTCGCGGCATCACGAAGAACATCGGACTCAAGGCTGTGGGGGACGACTTCGCTGCCGTGGTCTCGGAGGTGCCATGCCGGTCGGCGGCGGTGTTCACCAAGTCGCGCTTCGCGGGCCCGAGCGTCGTACTCAGCCGGGAATCCGCTGCGCTGCGCACCGCACGCGGGATGGTCGTCCTTTCCAACAACGCGAATGTCGCCACTGGTCGGGTCGGGGACGACAACGCCGCCGAAGTGCGGCGCCGGGTTGCGGAAATCGCCGGTGTCGCACCGGATGAGCTGATCATCGGATCGACCGGCGTGATCGGACGCCCCTATCCGATGGACGCCATCCGGGCGAACCTCGACAGGCTCGCGTGGCCGTTCCCGGACGCGGACTACGAGCAGGTAGCCAGGGCCATCATGACTCACGACAACCGACTCAAGTTCTTCCACACCACGGTCGGCGACGCAGTCCTCGTGGGAATCGCCAAGGGAAACGGGATGATGGAGCCGAATATGGCCACCCTGCTCACCTTCTTCTTCACCGACGCCGACATCCCAGCCGGCGAGCTCGACGATCTGTTCCGCCGGGTCGTCGACCGCACGTTCAACGCTTTGAGTCTCGATACCGACACCTCCACCAGCGATACCGCGGCGATCTTCGCCAACGGGTTGGCCGGAGCGGTCGACCCCGAAGAGTTCGAGCGGGCGCTGTACGAGTGCGCTCTGCACCTTGTGCGCGACATCGCCTCCGACGGAGTGGGCGCCACCAAGCTCATCCAGGTCGAGGTGACCGGTGCCCGTGACGACATGCAGGCAAAGCGGATCGGCAAGGCAGTCGTCAATTCGCCTCTGGTCAAGGCCTCCGTCGAACTCGCGGATCCCAAGTGGGGATGGACCTTCGCGGCCGTCGGCAAGCTCGATGAAGAAACCGACATCACGTCCGAGCGCGTGCGCATTCAGTTCGGTGATCTCGTCATGCATCCGGACGTGCCCGACGACGAGTTACTCGCGCGTGCCGCGAAGTACCTGGAAGGCGATGAGATCGTCATCCGGATCGACCTCGGCATCGATGATGGACGATTCACCGTGTATGGGTGTGACTGAGTTGGTCCGGCTCGACGCCGACTACACGACCTGAGGAGCAGGGGACGCAGACCGGCAGATCACTGGCCGCTTTGATTTCGAACCGACTGCGCTCGGAACCAGGTCGGGTGTGCAATGGAGGTATGAGCACCGAGAGGACGTTCACGGTCGACGGGGCACGGCTGTCCGGCACGCTGACCGATCCGACGGGCGACTTGCCGGTGGTCGTGTTCGCGCACGGCAGCGGCAGTGGCCGATTCAGTCCGCGGAACCGCTACGTGGCCGAACTCCTGCACGACGTCGGTCTGGGTACGTTGCTGTTTGACCTGCTCGTACCCGAGGAGGAGGGCGACCGCCGACTGGTCTTCGACATTCCGCTCCTGTCGGCGCGGCTGTGTGAGGTGACCGCACAGTTGCGGGACAGTGCGCCTTCGATTGCGTACTTCGGTGCGAGCACGGGTGCCGCTGCGGCTCTGCATGCCGCAGCCCAGCGCGACGCCAACATCAGTTCGATCGTCTCGCGCGGCGGTCGTCCTGACTTGGCGGGGTCGCGCCTGTCGGCGGTGCGTGCACCGACGCTGCTCTTGGTCGGTTCCCTCGACACTGTGGTGATCAGGTTGAACCAGCAGGCAGAGGAACTGCTCGAGTGCGAACACGAACTCGTGATCGTGCCTGGCGCAACGCACTTGTTCGAAGAGCCGGGCACTCTGGAGATTGTCGCGGATCACGCCCGGAATTGGTTCGTCGAGCACGAGCTGAAACCGTGAAGGGTTCGTCCCGGATATCGATACGAATCCTTCACGGTCAGCTCCGGCGGGAAGGGCTCTGCGGGCGGCGCCAGCGGGTCCGGCAGCCGAGTCCCTCCGAGTCCATCCGAGTCCATCCGAGTCCATCCGAGTGTGCGCGTGGAACCACACACAAGCACCATCCAGTCACTCAGACAGGGCATTTCGGCTATCCCTCGCCACGCAACTGCACGCGAATCGATGAATCGAGGCTAAGTCGAGATCCGATCCGGACGGACCAAGAATCCGTGTGGTTACGGACGCCTTGAAGAGCCAGAGCAGCCGGACCTCGTAGGTGCGCGGTGGTGGTCGTTCGGGGTGACGGGTGCTCGGACTTTGCCTCCGGGGCGAGAGTTCGTCGTGCGGGCGACTAGCGACCATCCGGCTTCACAGGCAGCCTGGTTCTGCAGGTCGAGCACGTTCTTCCGCAGCAGTAAGGAGAGCGACTACATTCGCAGCAGTGTTGCGACAGGTCTACTATTCAACTGTCGTTGATGCACCTCAACTTCCCCGACGTCGGGACCAACCCCATACCTCATCGACCAAGGCGCAAGAGGACACACCATGACTGCGTCGTCCACGTTTGAGATGCTGGCCATCGGGTTGTATTTCGCTGCGATGATTGCGATTGGTTACTACGCGTACCGGCAGACCAGCGACCTCGATGACTACCTGTTGGGTGGGCGGCGGCTTCGGCCCAGTGTGGCAGCGTTATCTGCGGGAGCATCTGACATGTCGGGGTTCTTGCTCCTCGGCATCCCAGGAGCCATCTTCGCCGCGGGCCTCGGGGAGGCATGGATCGTTATCGGTCTTGTCATCGGCGCATACCTCAACTGGCTCCTCGTCGCTCCACGCCTGCGGGCGTACACCGAGATCGCCAACAATTCGATTACCGTGCCCAGTTTTTTCGAGAACCGGTTTCGCACTCATTCCCATCTTCTGCGGATCACCGCTGGGGCGGTCATCCTGGTGTTCTTCACCTTTTACGTGTCATCCGGACTGGTCGCAGGTGGGGTGTTTTTCGAATCCGTGTTCGGCTGGTCCTACACCACGGGCATGCTGGTCGTTGCGGGAACCACCCTTTCCTACACCCTTTTTGGCGGATTCCTCGGCGCTACCCTCACCGATGTCGCGCAGGGACTACTGATGATGGCTGCACTCATCGTAGTTCCCATTGCCGCGATCATCGCCGTTGGCGGCCCGAGTGAAGTTCTCAATGCGATCCATGCCGCCGACGCAGCTCACAACCTCGCCGCTCCTGGCGACGAGTTGAGCCACACCTCACTGTGGTTCGGCGGCAGCGTGACAGCAATCGTGTCGGCCGTCGCCTGGGGGCTTGGCTACTTCGGTCAACCTCACATCATCGTGCGGTTCATGGGAATGCGCTCGCCGGCCGATGCAAAAGCCGGTCGGCGCATCGGCATGAGCTGGATGCTGCTCAGCACCCTCGGCGCAATCGCCACAGGATTCGTCGGTTTCGCCTACTTCACCAGCAAGGGCGAAACCCTCGAAAGCGCCGAAACAGTGTTTCTCCGGTTGACGGAGATCATGTTTCACCCATTCATCGCCGGAATCGTGGTCGCCGCTGTGCTCGCCGCCGTGATGTCGACAATATCGTCGCAGCTGATCGTCTGCTCGTCGGCCCTGGTCGAAGACATCTATCACGCTTTCGGCACACAGGCCAGCCCGAAGAAGCTCGTCAACTACGGCCGACTAGGAGTGCTGATGGTTGCGACAGTAGCGATGCTGATCGCGCTGTCCCCTGACGGGACGATCCTTGACCTTGTGGGCTTCGCTTGGGCGGGGTTCGGCGCCGGGTTCGGCCCGCTGATCATCTTGTCGTTGTTCTGGCGCAAACTCACATCCATCGGTGCGCTCGCCGGAATGATCAGCGGTGCCGTAGTAGTTGGCATCTGGGGTCAAATCGAGGAACTCGCAGCCAGGATGTATGAAATTGTTCCTGGCTTCATAACAGGCGCCGCCGTAGCCGTCCTGGTATCGCTGGCCACCGCGCGTCACGATGAAGACATCGAACGCGAGTTCTCCCAGATGGAAGAGGCAATTCGCGAACCCGCAAACGGCAGCGCCGCGGCTGCTGGTGAGGGCTGATCGGTGACGGCCACGTGTAGGGCAAATCTGCCCACCCTCAGTGTTGAAGGCCAAGCACACCGAGGCCACTGACTCATGGCTCTACCGGCCTCAGCGGTCTCCAACCGACTGCGGTCGGACTCCGATCGGGTGTGCAATAGATGTATGAGCACCGAGATGACGTGCACGGTCGGCGGTGCACGTTGAGATGACTGCACAGTTGCGGGACCGTGCTCAGCACAATGCCGAGATCAGCTCGATCGTCTCGAGCCGGGCACTCTCGAGATCCTCGCGGATCACGCCCGGAGCTGGTTCGTAGAGCATGAGCAGAAACCGTGAAGGGTTCGTCCGGATGTCGACACCAAACCCCAATGACCGTGGCCTCACTGATGCACTCGACCGCGCTGACGACCTGCGTCGCGTCGCGCGGGAGGACTTTGGCTGGGAGTCGCTCAAACCTGGCCAGCTCGAGGCGATGACACCGATACTCGACGGCCGCGACGTGGTCGCCGCGATGCCCACCGGATACGGCAAGTCCGCGGTCTATCAGGTGACGGCGGCGCTGCGCGAGGGCATGACACTGGTGATCTCGCCGCTCATCGCGCTCGAGCACGATCAGGTGTCGGGCATCGAGTCGGCCGACGACGCTCCGATCGCGCTGGCACTCAACTCGACGCTGGGGCCGCGTCGGACTGCGGAGGCCTGGCGGATCGTCGAGCAGGCGGGCGCCGAGTACGTGTTTCTCGCCCCCGAGCAGCTCGCGAACGAGACGACCCTCGCGCGCCTCGCCGACGTCGACATCTCGCTGATCGTGGTCGACGAGGCACACTGCATCAGCGCATGGGGCCACGACTTCCGCCCCGACTACCTGCGACTCGGTTCGGTAATCGAGCGACTCGGCCATCCCCCGGTCCTGGCGTTGACTGCGACCGCGTCGCCACCCGTGCGGGAGGAGATCGTCACCCAACTCCGGATGCGTAAACCGGTCGTGGCGGTCGGCGGATTCGACCGACCTAACATTCGACTCGAGGTGTGGCGGTGTACCACCGCCAAGGACAAGAGGCACACCTTGCTTGCGCGGGTGCCGGAGGTCGCGCAGGAGGGCACCGGACTGCTCTACGTCTCGACCCGTGCCGCGACGCTGCAATACGCCCGCTGGATCGCCGACGCGGGGTTGCGCACCGCGGCGTATCACGGCGGGATGCGCGGGGCGGATCGCACCCACGTCCACGACGGGTTTCGGGAAAACCGGTTCGATGTCGTGGTGGCAACGTCGGCGTTCGGGCTCGGCATCGACAAGCCCGACGTGCGGTTCGTATTGCACGAGTCGGTACCGGATTCGCTCGACGACTACTACCAGCAGATCGGACGGGCCGGCCGCGACGGTGCCGACGCGCTCGCGTTGCTGTTCTACCGCCCGGAGGATCTGGCCCTGCGCACGTTCTTCGCCTCGAGTCACCCCCAGTACGACGCAATGCGCCGGATCTACCGTGCTCTACCAACCGAGCCGATATCACTGCGCGAGTTGCGGTTCCGCACAGGACTACGCTCTCGGACCGTGACCAACGCGGTCAATCTACTGGCCCGCGCCGGTGTCATCGATGACGGGGACTCCGGCATCGCTTCCGCGGGTGTCGCAGACGACGACGCGGTAACGGCGGCGCTGCGCGTCGCCACGACCGACCGGAGGATGGACCGCTCCCGTGTCGAGATGATGCGGGGCTACGCCGAAACCCGCGGGTGCCGTCGCCGGTTCCTGCTCGAGTACTTCGGCGAACACCCCGAGCGGCCGTGTGGGAATTGCGACCGCTGTGACGAAAACAGCTGTGCACCAATATATTTAGAGCATTTACCATTCCCTGTCGATACCCGAGTGACTCACCGGGACTGGGGTGCCGGCGTTGTGATCCGCGCCGAAGCTGACCGGATTACCGTCCTTTTCGACGAGCACGGCTATCGAACCCTGTCTCTGGATGCGCTCGCGGGTACGGGTCTGCTGCAAGCATTGCCCTGACATCGTGGCGCGCCGAAACGATCGACGCGCCACGATCCATCGCGTGTCAGGGCATCAAGGAACCCGCGACCATCATCTGAGCGACGGTCGGCAACACTGCCGAACCGACAACAGCGCTACCGATCGCGGGAACGATCAGCTCCGGCGGGAAGGGCGGTGCCGGCGGAGGCGCAGCCGGCGCCACGTACGGCGCCACGTACGGTTCCGGTGCCACCGGCGTCGGGTCGGCCAAGCGGGTCCACGTACCGCAGAAGTCGGAACTGAATGCGAGGTCGGAGCTGTAAATCTGCACGAACTGCCGACCCGAGGCGAAGTCGTTCGCGATGATGTCGTCGAGTTCGCCGGACAGCCCGCTCAGCCGCTCCCAGTAACACCCGTCGCTCCACTGGGATTGATACACACCGGGCTCGATGTGCGTGCCCACCAGGTAGGTGCCCTCGCCGAACGTTGTTGCTGCGGCACCGGCCGTGCCGGTTCCCAAAGCGACCGCGCCGGCCACCGCCGCCGCAACCGCTACACACTTCCGAAACACTTTGTGAATCTCGATTCTGCTCGTAGTAGGTGGGGCCGAACATTGCGACCATCCGACGAGATCGGAATCCATACACGCGCCCCCCGAATTGCCAATCAGGTCTATCACCTCGGTCCGACAAGTCGGACGTTCGGGTTTGCTCGAGCGCCGATACTCAGACTGTCGCGCGCCTGGAATTGAACAGGACGGAGACAAGCCCGAGGCCATAGATCGCGCCACCGGCCAGCACAAGTGGTAGCGATTGGCCGTCCGGGGCGACGACGAGCGAAGCAGCTGCGATCGACGCGACGAAAGCCGCGTTGAAGACGGTGTCTTGGAGCGCGAACACCTGTCCTCGCCGGTCGTCCTCGATCTCTATCTGCATCGCCGCGTCCCCGGTGAGCTTGATGGTCTGCCCCGCGAAGCCGAGGAGGAACGCACCGCCGAGCAGCGACACCTGGGTGAGTATCGCGACAAAAGTCAATTGCACCACGATGGCGAGGATCAATCCTCCGATGATGGTGCGGGACCGTCCGATACGCGGAACCAAGAAGGGAGTGGTTATCGCCGCCAGGAGCATGCCGGCCGCAGTGGCTCCGACGGCGACACCGAAACCTGCCAGCCCATCGGGCAGCGGGCTGACGGTGGTCGTGTCGCGCAGCACCAGCACCATGATCAACGTGTTGATGCCGAAGACGATACGGTGCGCGCCGATTCCGATCATGGCTGTGGTGACACCGGGCGAATGCCACACGGCCATCAATCCGGTCCGTAGGCCGGCGGCGATTGCGCGGACGGCGCCAGGTGCGGGTTTCTCATCCGCGTGTGGGCCGAGGAGGCGATGGTGGAAGCGGGAGGCCGCGAGTGCCCCCACCATGGATCCGGAGGCGGATGCCGCCACGGCGATCGACGTACCGCGGTTGTCCGAGCCCAGGACCTCGATGATCGCCACCGAGGTCGCGGCCCCGAGCGAGGTGATCACGGAACCGGTAGTGGCGAGTACCGAATTGGTCGCGACCAGCCAGGACCGATGCACCACCCGGGGCAACGCCGCCGAGGCACCCGCCAGCACGAAACGGCTCACTCCGATGGCGGCGAGGGCGAGCAGCAGGAGCGGAGTGTCGCCGGCCCCGGATCCCAGTAGGACGGCGGTCACCAGGATCAGCAGTCCGCGCAGCACATTCGCCCACAGCAGCACGCTCCGTCGATCCCAGCGGTCCAGGAGCGCGCCCGCGTACGGTCCGATCACCGAGTACGGGAGAAGCAGGACTGCGAAGCCGGCGGCGATGGCCAGAGGATCGGTCTCACGCTCGGGGTTGAAGAGGATCGCCCCACCGAGCGCGGCTTGAAACATCCCGTCGCCGAATTGGCTGGCGAAGCGCACGGTCGCGAGACGGGCCAGCCCGGGTGACCGTCGCAGTGTGTAGACGACGCGGCGCCATGCCTGACGCCGAGCCCCGAGCTTTTTCGCCATTCGCAAGACCCTATCCGGCGGCGCTGACCCTTGCCTGCCACCAGGCGACGGTGTCTTCGGCGGCCCGGGCCAGCGGCGTCGGACGTAGATCGAGCCGGGCCTCGCTCTCGGCGGAGTCCATGACGAAGGGTTCCTCGAACTGGTACAGCATCTCCGCGAGTTCCCGGGTGCCGCGGTGGATGAGACCCCCGGCGCGGAACACCCAACCCGGCAGCCCGCTCACCTTCGGTGCCGGGACGCCGGCGGCGTCGGCAAAAGCCTCCACCAACTGTCGTTGCGTGACGGCTGGGGCCGTCGGCGCGTGAAGCACCGAGTTCCACAGTGCCCGGTCGTGTGCAGCGGTGATCATGGCGTCGGCGAGATCTGGAACGTAGGTGAACGAGTGGGGTTGATCGGCGCAGCCGAGCACCCGCATCGTCTTGCCGGCGAGGACCGCGGGGACCATGCGTTCTCCGGCGTGAGCATTCATCACGTGCGGCCCGAAGAAATCAGAGGCGACCACGCTCACGGTCGGGGTTGTCGATGCGGCGCGCGCCTGTAGGAGCCGTGTACGGACGCCACGCTTGCCGGTGGTGGCATTGCGTGGGGTGTGCTCGGTTATCGGCTGTTCGGAGGCGTCATAGGAGTAGAGGCTTTCGGGAAAGACCACGACGGCCCCAACGACGCCGGCGGCCTCGAGCACTCTCTGCTCGGCCGCAGGGAGTTCACGTTCCCAGGCCGCGGCTTCGTAGGCGGCGTGAACGCAGTGATACACCGCGACGGCGCCGTCGAGCGCCTCGCGAAGCGCCGCGGCATCGTTGATATCCACCTTCCGGCGCTCGATCAGGGGGTGATCCGGTCCGCTTCCGGAGCGGGTGAGCACACGTACTCGTCTCCCCTGCTGCGCGAGTTGCGAAGCGATGGTCCAACCGACGGGCCCTGCCCCGGTGACGATCTCGATATCCGACATTCTCTACTCCCCGCTGCTCGAGTTAGCTTCTAGTCAATTTCGAGAGCACTGCTCTCGAAACCAAGAGTGCACGGTTCTTGTCACAAAGTCAAGAGCAGTGCTCTCTTTTGTTGACACCGCTCTCCATGCTTGCCAGGCTGGAGTCATGCCACGAACAACCCCGCGGGAACGGGCCCGTGAACAGACACTGCAAGACATCACCCGGATCGGCCGTGAACATCTGGCGGCTGTCGGTGCGGCCGCGCTGTCGCTGAGGGCGGTCGCGCGGGATCTCGGCGTGGTGTCGTCCGCCGTGTACCGGTACGTCGGCAGCCGCGACGAGTTGCTGACGTTGCTCGTCGTCGACGGGTACAACGAACTCGGCGAAGAGGTCGAGGCGGCTGTGGCATCCGCGGAGGATCCGCGCGAGCGATTCCTCGCCCTCGGCCGCGCGGTGCGCGAGTGGGCGCTGCGCGAACCGGCTCGCTACGGGTTGCTGTTCGGAAGTCCCGTTCCCGGTTATCACGCGCCTGGCGAGCAGACCATGACCCCGGGGACGCGGGTGGTCGTCGCTCTCGTCGGTATCTTCGGCGACGCCTACGCGAGTGGAAAACTATCGGCAAACATTGTGAGCCCGATCGGGGACGAACTGTCAGAAGATTTCGCTCGCATCCGTGGAGAAATTGGGCTCGAAGTACCAGATCACTTGCTCGCCCGAGGGGTGTTGGTCTGGACGGCACTGTTCGGGGCGGTCAACTTCGAGGTCTTCGGGCAATACGGCAGTGACACGTACACCCGGCCCGGCGAGTTGTTCGAGCACCACCTTGCAGTGCTGGCGGAGACGGCGGGATTTCCGCCCGAGTGATGGCCGCGGGCCGCGTCCTGCGTCCCACATGGTCGTGGTCGGTGGGATGATGTTCTGGTGGCGCATGGAGAAGAACCAGAGGACCGAACGGCGTCGACGGAACCGGTGGTCCGGCCCGGCAGCCTGTTGGTCTCGTCGACAGATCTCGTCGAACCGGCATTCCGTCGCACAGTGATCTACGTGATCGAACACAATGACGCCGGCAGCCTTGGCGTGGTCATCAACCGCCCCAGTGAAACCGCAGTCCACGACGTACTTCCGCAGTGGTCTGCGCTAGCTGCGCCTCCAGGCGTCCTGTATGTGGGCGGCCCGGTCAAGCGGGACGCAGCGCTGTGCCTGGCGACGTTGCGCACGGGTGCGCAGGCCTCTGGTGTCCCGGGGCTACGCCGTGTGCACGGTCGCGTAGTGATGGTGGATCTCGATTCCGATCCCGAGACCATCGCGCCGCTCGTGGAGGGAGTCCGGATTTTTGCCGGCTACTCGGGCTGGACCTACGGTCAACTCGATTCCGAACTGCAACGCGAGGATTGGATCGTGGTTTCGGCCCTCGCGTCGGACGTAGTCGCGCCGGCACGCGTGGACGTGTGGGCCCAGGTGCTCCGCCGTCAGCCCCTACCCCTCGCCATTCTCGCCACACACCCGGTTGACGTCGAGCGCAATTAGCCGACCGACACGCCCCGTCACATCCCCGTGGCGTCGGACGCCGGTGGTATCAACAGGATGCGGATACCAAGAGGTGAGGAGGGCGGCGCACATGCTCGATGCCTGCCACGGAACGCTGATCATGCATGAGCTCTATCCCGCCGAGTGCACGGACGAAACGTGTGACGAGTTGTCCGAGGTCCGGCACGCGCTGATCATCGGCTGCGACGAGCTCGACGATTGCGGTTGCCGAGGCGAACGCCCTCAGGAACTGCCTCGCGCTTCCTGAACATCAAGCGCAAACTGCACCCCGATCTCCGCCGCGAGCCACTGACGCAACCGCGGAAGGTGGCTGCCCGGCCAATACAGCTGGTCGCAATCGCGACAGCGCGTGAAATCGTGCGCGTATTGCGCGACGCTCGGCGGCGCCGCGTCGAGTCCCACTTCCCGCGGAACCGGTTCGAGGAGGCCGTTGCATCGTGCGCACCTGGTGAAGGGTGCGATCTGAGATTCAAGATCGAAGCGGTCCAGCATTTCTCGTAGCTGATGACGCGGGTTCGTTTCGTGTACGAAGGCACCGTGTGTGAGCGCCGATCGTTTGAGCAGTCCCGTATCCCGCGTCAGGACTATGCGGTGCTCGGCCAGGGAGATGTTCACCAGATCGATGTCGGCGAAGTCGTTGCGGTAGCGGGTGTCGAAACCGAGCAGTCGTAGGTAGCCGGCGAGGCGGCCGAGGTGCACGTCCAGCACGAACCTCGGTTGCCGCAGGGGCCGGGGCCTCAGCACGGTCACGTCAGTGAGGTCGAAACGCTCGAACATCGGATACACGGCGACACGTTCGCCGCCGCGAAGCAGGTGGGTGAAACCGACCGACACCCCGTCGACGAGGATCAGATCGACCTCGGTGTGTGGCACCCCCAGCGCCTCGATCCGGTCCTTGACCGAGGGTGTGCCGTCGAAGTCGTGCTCGAAGGTCTGCTGTCGGAGCACAGGCGGCAAGAAGTCGTTCAACTCCTCGTAGAAGCGGAACTCACAACGGCTCAGCGGCATCGCAGATCACCTCGGGTGGCCCCGAGTCTATCGCCGGGCGGCGCGAATGTGACCTGCGAGATTCGTCCCCAACCCCGACGAGAGGGCACCCGGTATCAGTTCCTACAGTGGAACGTCCCGCGCACCCGCGTGTCCACTGTGCATCACAGGTCTCTGCCGATGCCGGCACCGACTCGCATGCGCCAACCAATGCCGAAACAGGAGGACCACATGGGTTTCTGGGATCAACTCAAAGCCAAGACGCAGGAGTTGAACGGGCAACTCCAGGTGAAGACTGCGCAGTTCAAGAACAAGGAGTTCGCCAATGGTGCCATGGCGATGTGCGCGCTCATCGCGGCCGCCGACGGCCGCATCGATCCTTCCGAACGGCAGAAGACGGCCGCTCTGATCATGTCCAACGAAGCACTCAAAGTGTTTGCACCGGATGAGCTTAGGCAGAAGTTCGACTGGTTTTGCGACAAGCTCCAGGGCGACTACGATTTCGGCAAGGTGGAGGCCACCGCAACGATTGGCAGGCTGAAGGCGAAGCCCGAGCAGGCACGCGCCGTGATCCAGGTCGGCATCATCATCGGCGGCGCCGACGGTGATTTCGACGCCGACGAGAAGATGGCGGTCAAACAAGCGTGCTTTGCCGTGGGTATCGACCCCGGCGAGTTCGACCTTTGAGTCGACCGTCGGGCACCGGTCGCTCGGATTCTGTTCAGCGGCAGGAGTTGAAGTTCCATAGCGCCGCCTGAACGGTGACTTCCACGCACAGCAACAAGTCAAGGAGGACGAATCATGGGCGTAAGCCTGACAAAGGGTGGAAATATCTCGTTGACGAAGGAGGCCCCCGGGTTGACCGCGGTCGCCGTCGGTCTCGGCTGGGATCTTCGCACCACGACTGGGCAGGACTTCGACCTCGACGCTTCCGCCATCGCGGTGGGCGCCGACAAGAAGGTCGTATCCCCCAAGCACTTCGTGTTCTACAACAATCTCGAGTCGCCAGAGGGTGCGATCAAGCACACCGGCGATAACCTGACCGGTGAGGGAGAAGGCGACGACGAGGTCATCAAGGTCGACCTCACGGCCGTACCGGCGAACATCGAGTCCATCGTGTTCCCCGTGGCAATCTACGACGCCGATAGTCGCTCGCAGTCGTTCGGCCAGGTCAGCAACGCGTTCATCCGCGTCGTCAATCAGGCCGATAACTCGGAACTCGCGCGCTACGACCTGTCGGAGGATGCCTCCACCGAAACCGCGATGGTGTTCGGCGAGCTCTACCGCCACGGATCGGACTGGAAGTTCCGCGCGATCGGCCAGGGCTACGCATCGGGTCTAGCGGGCATCGCCCGCGACTACGGCGTCAACGCCTAGACCTACATCCCTTCACGGCGGCGCGCTGATCAGGATCGGCTGCGCCGCCGTTGGCGGATCAGTCGCCGTGGCGCCGCCCTGCATGTGATCCCGCAGCACGGTCCGCCTCGGATGGTGCGAGCCGCTCGGGTATTGCCAGCAGCTTGGGTAGAAACCGACAAAGGATGGTCTGACCGGACATGGCAGGTAGCAAAAGCGGAGCGGGCCGGGCCATCGGGCTCGCGGCGACGTTGGCCGTTGTGGCCTCGTGTACGACGACCGAAGACCCCGAAGACCATGGCTATCAGCTCACCAAGCTGCCCCCGGCAGCTGTCGGCGCGGTGTCTGTGGGACCGGCGCTCCCCGAAGCGGTCGACGATCGGGATTGGACCACGGTGTTCTTCTTCGACGAGGACGGAACCAACCTCGGACGGGTTGAGGGAAATGCCATCCACGGCAACCACATTCTGGTATCTGATCGCGGAATCGTTTCGGCTTCCTCGCGTGCGGTGACCACGCTCACTGATACCTCACGGACCGATACCCCGATGGGACACGAAACGATCGTCCGAGCCGCAGTGAACCAACCTGCAAGCGGTGCTTCGACGATTTGGTTCGACAACGGAACCGGCACCAGTTTCGTTTCGATCGACGCTGACGACGGCCCTACGTCGAGCACCGTGCCCGGTGTTGTGCAGACGTCGGCCTACTGCGGGAACCGGAGCTTCGCCGTCGTCGACGAATCTGTCGTCGGCACGGAAGGCGACCCGATCCAACACGGGCTCTACGAGATTCTGTCGGACGGGCGGCCTGTCGTGCGGGCGCAATGGGAGCATCCGGCCGAGTTCCGACCAGCGGTCGTCACGTCGGCGTGCTCAGGCGACGGACAGACAATTCTTGCCCTCTACCAGCGCACTGAGACGGACGATCGCACCCTGGGTTTGGTGCGGATCACCGTATCCGATGGCTCTCGATCCGAAACAGAACTCGAGATGCCGCGCGGCGAATCGAATGTCCGATCGGGTACCTCGGTGGCTGTCGATGATCGGCTCTACTGGATCAGTTCGGAAGGAAACGTGCTGTCCGCTGTTGTAGAAGGATCGCCGATCGTCACGCAGGAATGGGTGATTCCCGATGGCGACGAGATCGTCGCATCGGTGCACGGAACGACCGTTGCAGTGATCAGCTACCGCGGCGTCCCCACATTCTCCGAGTACGACCTTCGCACCGGTGAGCGGACGAGGGGGCCAATCGAGTTGCCCTGGCTCGATGACATCATCGGATCGGACACTGAGGCCGGGGGGAATTTCTACTCGATCTCCCATGCCGTCGGGTTGCCGGCGGGTCTCTAGTAGCCCACTACCTACACGGGCCCGGCAGTCTATCGCCGACCTGCCGCGCGAGACCGCAGAGAATCACCTCTGGCGTATCTCTGTGCGAGCGCCGCACACACGATCAGCTGAATCTGGTGGAAGATCATCAGCGGCAGCACGATCAGGCCCACCGGTTGATCTGCGAACAGGACGCTGGCCATCGCGAGACCTGCCGCGAGGCTCTTCTTCGATCCGCAGAAGACGATGACGATCCGGTCGGGGAGGCTGAATCCCAGCGCACGGCCGGTGAGGGCCGTGATCGCGAGAACTGCCGCGAGGAGTACGACACACACGACCACCACACCGACCACCTGTGAGGGTGAGACGGTGCTCCAGATTCCTTCACTCATGCTTGTGCTGAATGCCCAGAAGACAATCAGGAATATCGAGCCGCGATCGACGAACCTGGTGGGCTCTCGGTATTTCTGGAACCAGTCGATGACCAACGGCCGGAGCAACTGCCCAGCGAAGAATGGCACCAGTAGTTGGAGCACGATGTCCACGATCGACGTCAGGGTGATGCCGGCGCCGCCGTCCGCGCTCATCAGCAGGATCACCAGAGCCGGTGTCAGGAACACACCGAGGAGGTTGGACACCGATGCGCTCACGATTGCGCCGGCTACGTTGCCCTTCGCGATCGATGTGAACGCGATCGACGTCTGAACCGTCGAGGGAACCAGGCACAGGTAGAGAACGCCGGTGTATAGGTCCTCGCTGAGCACTCCCGGAACCAGCACGCCGAACCCGAGGCCGATCAGCGGAAAGAGTATGAAGGTCGCGGCCAACACGACGGAATGAAGCCGCCAGTGCTGCAACCCGCGCAGCGCCTCCGTTGGTGACAGGCGCACACCGTAGAGCAGGAACAGTATGCCGATCGCGATCCGGGTGGCCCAGTCGAGGACCGTCTGGCCACTGCCCGAGACGGGAAAGATGCTCCCCAGAATCGCCGCGGCGAGGACTCCCAGAATGAATCCGTCGATGTAGAACCGGCTGAGGAACTTCACCGTGCCAAGAATAGAGCGAAGCGGCCGTGCCGGTTCATCAACGCGGCCGACTCAGGGCGAGGCGGCGGGCAGGGTTTTCCGCCGCCCACCGCCTCTCGGATACAGCTCTATGCGGGTTTGTCTTCCGTCCACTTCGCGCAGTTGTCCGACGTTGTGAATGTGGTGTCGGTGTCCTTGATGATCACAATCGATGCAACGTTGTCTGCGGAGGTGGAGCCGTTTGCAGTACCGTCGGCGTCCGCAAGGGTCCATTCGCAACCCGCATCGCTGACGCTGTGGTAGGTGCCCGGCTTGATCTGACCCTCTTCCTCACCGATGGTGTACTCACCTTTTCCGGCGGGAATGGTCTCGGCCATCATCTGCCGCAGGCTCTCCGTGTTCAACATGATGCCGGAGGATGAGAACGACGTCGGCACGGGCGGCGCATCGTTCAACCACTCCCACTCGCAGTCGGCTGTCGTGTTGAACGACTCGTCGGTGGGTTCGATGATCACAAACGAGCTGTTGCCCTGGGCGACTACGACGTCGTCCTCTTCGGTCTCGCCGGCTACCGTGCGCGACCACTCGCAGTTCTGGCCCTCCGCGGTTTTGTACATGCCAGGGGTCATCTGGCCTTCATCGGTGCCAACCTCAGAGACGTTGTCCAACTCAGAGACATTGTCCAACTCCTGCGCATAGGCGACCCCGCCTGAGAGTAGGGCCAACGACGCCACTGCGGCGATCCCGATTGCTGTCCTGCGCATGCCACTCCATCACTAGATCGTTGTCGCGGT
The DNA here is from genome assembly GCF_001767395.1 of Rhodococcus sp. WMMA185. Taxonomy (NCBI): domain Bacteria; kingdom Bacillati; phylum Actinomycetota; class Actinomycetes; order Mycobacteriales; family Nocardiaceae; genus Rhodococcus; species Rhodococcus sp. WMMA185. The sequence goes on from NZ_CP017014.1 coordinate 4,042,195, forward strand.
GCCTCATCGGCGGTGATCAGGAGAGCAGGCTACATCAATGTGGCGACAGAAAGTGACCCGAAATTCCCCGGAGTGTTGTGATGGTCAACACACTTACCCCGTAGTGAATGCCGCCTCGAGGCGTCAAGCTACGATCCAGCAACTCGATCATGCTCGAGCCGGAATCGCCTGTCGGCGAGCGAATTCAAGGCGCCTGCCAGATGATCGGCGCGGGCGCTCGTGACCGTCAACCGATCACCGCAGGCCGTCGTGACGATCACGGCCGGACCGGTTTTCGTCACGACACCGAAGTTGCGTGGGCTCTTCACCGTGAATCCCCAACCACCGAAGTCGTCGAACGGCTTGATCCGGTCGACGCGCGCCCCCTCGATTTCATCGATGCCATACCGCAGTGCGGTCATCCCCATGTTCACGACACTGATGCCGGACTGATCGACCACCACCCGGAATCGCACTCGGCTCACGATCAGCAACCCGAGAGGAATCAACACGCCTAGCGGCCACCACCCGTCGGCAAGTGCGCTCACGGCGACGGCCGGGGTGATCCCGAGCAGAACGAGCAACACCAATGAGCCGACGGTGCCGAAACCAATCGTGTCGGCGACCGTGCCCGGGTGGGCGGTTCGCGGCAACTGGGGTTCGGGCGGCTGGGTTGCCAGGACTCGGCGCCGGTAGTCGCGTAGCAGTGCTGCGCCTGCCATCCCGATTGCGGCGCCGATCACGACGCCGAGTCCGAGTGACCAGAAGGGAAGTTCGGTGTCTGCGGCATCCCGGACATCGAGTTGGATGCTCAGCATCACCACCTGAACCGTCAGGATCACGCCGACTACGGACAGTCCGATGACGAGCATCATGCGCCGCATCATCAGTGTCGCCGGGGCAAGAGCCGCGATTACAGAACATCCGCCGCCGAGGAGAACTGTCATCAGGGCGAACGTCCATGCACTCGAGGTCGGTGTGGCGAAGCCGTTCGGTGACGTAGTGGTCCAATGGGTCGCGATCTCGGCAGGCAGGCGCGGCTCCCATGCCTTCGTCAGGATCACGCCGGACAGCGCCGCGAGCACCGGCAGGACGAGGCCGAAGAGTGCTCCGGCAGGGTCGACGATGCGGGTGTGGTTCACCGGGCGGCCGTGGGCCGATCAGGACGGCTGGCAGACAGCCTTCAGTGAGCAGGCACCGCAGGAACTCCCGCAGTCGCCGGTGTCAGGGGCGGGCACAGCCGCTGCGGCGCGCGCACCGAGGGTTCCGCCAGTCGCCGCGGTGAGCGCCGCGGCAACGATGCTCAGCAGAAGGGCGCCGATTCCGACGACTCCCCCGACCAGGATTCCGGCGATTCCACCGATAGTGAGGAGTCCAGCAGCGGCAAGCAGTGTGGGGCCGGCCACCTTGTTGGCCAGCGCAAAGGTCTGATCGTCGCGCATCGTTTCAGGGGTGCGGACACCAGCCCACCGGTTGCGCGGGAGACGCTCCGTCAGGCCTGCCACGGCGATACCGGAGACCGCGACGGCGAACACGAACAGCACGACGGAGACAATCAACACCCGACCAGGATACGGCGCATCCGGATGCGCCGGTGAACCTGGGTAGTGTGACGCTCTACCCTGGGTAACGGGTATCCCCTCGTCCAAGAATGATCAGCCAAGTAGGTAGCGACCACAGTGACCGAGCAAGTGCAGTCCGTCAACCCGTCCGATGCGATCCCGCAGCACCGGTATACCGCGGAGCTCGCCGGCCAGATCGAGCAGCGCTGGCAGGACCGGTGGAGCGCCGAGGGCACGTTCAACGCGCCCAACCCGGTGGGGCCGCTAGCGGGTGAGGTACCCGCCGACAAGCTGTTCGTCCAGGACATGTTCCCGTACCCGTCAGGGACGGGACTGCATGTGGGCCATCCGCTCGGCTATATCGCAACCGACGTGTTCGCTCGCTATCACCGCATGCAAGGCCACAACGTGCTGCACACCCTCGGGTACGACGCGTTCGGCTTGCCTGCCGAGCAGTACGCGGTGCAGACGGGTACCCACCCGCGGACGACGACAGAGGCCAACATCGGCAACATGAAGCGACAGTTGCGTCGCCTCGGACTCGGCCACGACGAGCGTCGTACGTTCGCGACCACGGATGTCGACTACTACCACTGGACGCAGTGGATTTTCCTGCAGATCCACGACGCCTGGTTCGACAAGGAGGCAGGTAAGGCCCGACGGATCTCGGAGCTGGAGGCTGAATTCGCTTCTGGTGAACGCGCGCTGGAGGACGGCCGCGACTGGGAGTCGTTGCAGGCTACCGAGAAGGAATCCATCCTGGACTCGTATCGCCTTGTCTATCACTCTGATTCGATGGTCAACTGGTGTCCCGGCCTCGGTACCGTGCTGGCCAACGAAGAAGTCACCGCAGACGGCCGTAGTGACCGTGGAAACTACCCGGTGTTCCGTAAGCACTTGCAGCAGTGGATGATGCGGATCACCGCGTACTCGGATCGGCTCGTTGACGACCTGGAGCACCTGGACTGGCCCGAGAAGGTCAAGACCATGCAGCGCAATTGGATCGGACGCTCGCACGGTGCTCAGGTGCGCTTCACCGCCGACGGCCATGACGTCGAGGTCTTCACCACGCGCCCGGACACCCTGTTCGGCGCCACCTACGTGACGCTGGCGCCGGAACACGATCTGGTGGATCAACTCGTCGCCGAGCAATGGCCCGAAGGAGTGGACGCCCGCTGGACCGGTGGCGCGGCAACTCCTGTGGAAGCTGTTGCAGCCTATCGTAAGTCGATTTCCGCCAAGTCCGATCTCGAGCGTCAGGAGAACAAGGAGAAGACGGGCGTTTTCCTCGGCGCCTACGCCGTCAACCCGGTCAATGGGCACAAGTTGCCGGTGTTCGTCGCCGACTACGTCCTCACGGGTTACGGCACCGGTGCGATCATGGCGGTCCCCGGGCACGATCACCGCGACTGGGAGTTTGCCACCGAGTTCGGTCTGGACATCGTCGAGGTCATTTCCGGCGGCGACATCACGAAGGACGCGTACGTCGGCGACGGCACGCTGGTCAACTCGGAATTCTTGAATGGCATGACCGTCGCCGACGCGAAGAAGGCCGTCACCGAGCGGCTCGAAGTCGACGGCAACGGCAAGGGCACCATCCAATACAAGCTGCGCGACTGGCTGTTCGCGCGCCAGCGGTACTGGGGTGAGCCTTTCCCGATCGTCTACGACGCCGACGGTGTCGCGCATGCCCTTCCGGAATCTGCTCTTCCCGTGGGACTTCCAGAGGTAGAGGACTACGCGCCGGTCTCCTTCGACCCCGACGACTCGTCTTCGGAGCCCTCTCCCCCGCTGGCGAAGGCGGTCGACTGGGTGAACGTCGAACTGGATCTCGGTGACGGGCTGCAGACCTATCGCCGCGACACCAACGTGATGCCGCAGTGGGCCGGCAGCTCGTGGTACCAGCTGCGCTACATCGATCCGACCAACCGGGAAGTGTTCTGCGACAAGGAGAACGAACGATACTGGACCGGTCCTCGTCCGGAGATTCACGGACCGAACGATCCTGGTGGCGTCGACCTGTACGTCGGCGGCGTCGAGCACGCGGTGCTACACCTTCTCTACGCGCGGTTCTGGCACAAGGTGCTCTTCGACTTGGGTTACGTCAGTTCCAGTGAGCCGTACCGCCGTCTCTACAACCAGGGCTACATCCAGGCCTACGCCTACACCGACGCTCGCGGCGTGCATGTCCCGGCCGAAGAGGTGGAGGAGAAGGACGGGAGGTTCTTCTATCAGGGCGAGCAGGTCATCCGCGAGTACGGGAAGATGGGCAAGAGCCTCAAGAACTCCGTGTCGCCGGACGAGATCTTCGAGGAATACGGCGCGGACACGCTCCGCGTCTACGAGATGTCGATGGGGCCGCTCGACACTTCGCGCCCATGGGCGACCAAGGACGTCGTCGGTGCGCAGCGCTTCCTGCAACGTGTCTGGCGACTGGTTGTCGACGAGGAGTCCGGCGCACTGCGCGTCACCGGCGATGACCCGACGGAGGAGACGCTGCGTGCGCTGAACAAGGCGATCGCCGGCGTGAGCGAGGACTACACGGCTCTTCGAGACAATACGGCTGCCGCCAAGCTGATTGAATACACCAACCACCTCACCAAGGCGTACCCCGACGGCGCTCCGCGCTCTGCGGTGGAACCGCTGGTGCTCATGCTGGCACCGCTGGCCCCGCATCTCGCGGAGGAGTTGTGGTCACGGCTCGGGCACCAGAAGTCGCTGGCGCACGGACCTTTCCCGGTGGCAGACGAGAAGTGGCTGGTGGAAGACAGCGTCGAATACCCGATCCAGGTCAACGGAAAGGTCCGCAGCCGAATGACCGTAACTGCGGATGCCGCCCGTGAAGAGATCGAGAAGATCGCCCTCGCGGACGAGAAGATCGTCTCACTGCTGGACGGAAAGGATCCGCGCAAGGTGATCGTCGTGCCGGGGAAGATGGTCAACGTCGTCCTCTAGATCATCGCGCGTCGCGCGTGCGTAAGTGACTCCCGATTGGTGCGATGCTGCGCTACCCTCGGTCGAATAGAACACGTTCTATTCGACCGAGGGGTAACGCCATGGCACCGTCCGCAGAAGATATCCGCAAGACCGTCGAAAGCTATGTAGAGACGGTGGCAACGGGGACCGTCGACGACATACTTGCGCTGTTCGCCGAAGGCGCGACCGTGGAGGATCCGGTCGGCACGGAACCGAGGACCACGGTGGACTCTCTGCGTGAGTTCTACAGTGTGCTGGAACCGATGAAGCAGACGGGTGAGCTCCGAACGCTGAGGATCGCGGGCAACTCGGCTGCGTTCCATTTCTCCTTGGTCACCGATCTTGGCGAGCAGAAGTTCGAGATCGCGCCGATCGACGTGATGACCTTCGACGACGACGGGAAGATCACGTCCATGAAGGCCTACTGGGGTCAGGATGACATGGTCACGCTCGCTGACTGATTGCTGGTCTAGGCCGACTCCGAAGTGAAGTCTGATGACAGCGCACACCGAAGGAGCCGCACCGTGCACGATCAGAATCGGCATTGGGGTCGGTCAACCGAAAATATCTACGACAGAGCAGGGTTCGGAAGGCCGACTCGAAGGGGCAAGAGCCCGGCAGTTGTTGTCGTGGACCTCACCCGCGGCTTCACCGAACCCGGTTTCCCGTCCGGTTCGGATCTGACGGACGTCGTTCTTGCGACTGCACAACTGTGTGAGGCTGCGCGCAAGAACGAAGTGCCGATCGTTTATACGAAGGTCGAGTACACCTCAGCGGAGCTGGAGGGGGGTTCGATCGCCTGGATGCACAAGGCTCCGGGACTGCGGGAGTTGCGGCAAGGCACGGAGGCGGTGGCGTTCGATCCCCGGTTGGCGGTGACCCCCGCCGACCACATCATTTGCAAGAAAGGCGTTTCGGCCTTCTTCGGCACGCCCCTCGCGTCGTTGCTTACCGGACTCCGTCGCGACACCGTCATCGTGTGCGGAGCCACCACCAGCGGCTGTGTTCGGGCAACGGTAGTCGATGCCGTGCAGTCGGGATTCTGTGCTCTCGTTCCCCGAGAGTGTGTCGGTGACCGCGCCGAAGGTCCGCACGAAGCGAACTTGTTCGACATCAACGCCAAGTACGGCGACGTCCTCGACCTGTCCGACACACTGGACTATCTTGCAGCGGCACAGCCTGGTGCGAGTCGATAGGAGCGATTGACAGCGCTCGCGAGACTCGGTAGTCGAGTCACTCGAGCGCGCCTACGATCGTCTGCGTGACCTCGCTGCACGCCGAATTGCCCTATCAAGAGTTGCTCGATGCCGTCGAGGAATCGCAGGTGAGGGTCGAGGCGAGCCTGGAGGTTCTGACGGACGGTCAGGCGTTGGAGCCTTCAATGCTGCCGGGATGGAGCCGCGGGCATGTGATCACGCACCTTGCCAGGAACGCGGATGCGCTCAATCGATTCGCCATCGGGGTCATCACGGGTGAGAGCGCACCGGAGATGTATCCGGGTGGTCCGGCCGCACGCGGCGCGGCAATCGAAGAGGGGGCGGGACGCCCGGCGGAGCTACTCGCAGCCGATTTTCGATTCGCGGGCCGACGGGTGCTCGATTCCCTGCGGCTGATTTCCGAGGACCGTTTCGAGATACTGGTGAATTGGCGCAAATCCGTCAGCGCTCGAGATATTCCGGTGCTGCGTTGGCGGGAACTCGAGATCCACCATGTCGACCTCGGCCTGGACTACACGGCAGCCGATTGGCCGTGGGCGTTCGTGGAACACACGTTGCGAACGGAGCTGCATGAGTTGAGCGCACTCCACCCAGACGTATCGGTGCCGGATCTACCGCGCGCCGAGTTGCTGGCCTGGCTGGTCGGACGCCCCACGCGGGCGGGCCTTCCGCCGGCGCCCGCGTGGCCGTTCTGAGTGTCAGGCGTATTCGGCCGTTTCGAACGTAGTGAGGTTGTCCAAGGCATCCCAGACGGCTGTGTAGCGATGGCGAGTCACCTCGTCGACATCGGAGAGCAGAGCGTCGAAGAGCGACTTCGGGCTGCGTTCCCACGACCGGACCAAAGCCTCGACGTCGTGGCGAGTGAACAGACCGGACCGCGCAGCCGCCTCGATCCACTCGTCGAAGTCGCCGGCGTGGATGCGCTCGACGGTTCCGAAGTCGACCCCGCCGTCGCCGAGATCAAGGGTAAACAGCGAGGCAAAGATTTCATCGCCGTCGGCGATGAGAGTGTCTCCGAGGGGATGCTCTGCGGTATTCATCGTGCCTATTCCTCCTAAAGAGCCTGGTAGAAGGCCCGACTCACGCCTGCGCCTGGATTACGAGTTGAACTCGAATAAATAACGAGTTGAACTCGAAGGCGACTGATGAACAAGAGTGTAGGACTTTTCTTCCTCTTTAAGCTGTGACATATATCACACGGATTTCTTCTCGATCAGCGCACTCAGCGTATCCTCAGGACGACTTCGGTACAGTGCGCATCCTCCGGCGTGTCGAGAATGTTTCGCACGGCCTTTCCGACGGTCGAGGGCCGAAGATATTTCTCCGGGCGGTACTCGTCGCCCTCACCGGCAACGATCGCCCGCTGCATGTCGGTATCGGTCCGCCCTGGGTGTACCGAAGTAACCCGCAGCGAGGGCTCTTCGAGCCGCAGCGCGTCCCCGAATGCACGCAGGGCGAACTTGCTTGCGGCGTACGAGGCCCATCCGGCGTTGGCGCGCAGTCCCGCACCCGAGTTGATCAGGATTACCTGTCCCCTGCCGGAGGCCCGGAGGGCGGGCAGGAGAAGTCGTGTCAGTTCGGCCACCGCGATCACGTTCGCCTCGAGGGTGTTTCTCCACTGCTCGACGCTCGATTCGGCGATGGTGTCGAGGTCGGCGACACCGGCGTTGTGGACGAGGACGTCCAGTTGGTCGATCGGGGCGCAGGCGGCCGCGAGCGCATCGTAATCGGTGAGTTCGACGGGCCAAGGTGTGGCCGTCGGGAGTTCATCGAGGATGTCGGTGAGCGATTCGGCCGACCGGGCGCCGAGTAGAAGGTCGTAGGTGGGAGCGAGTTCACGAGCGATTGCGGCGCCGACGCCGCGGCTCGCTCCGGTAATCAGAGCTGTAGGCATGTCGTAGACGCTACGACGGTTGGCTGCGCGTGGTGGTCAAAGGGCGGACCAGTGGTGCCACTGAAGATCGCGTACGGCGATCACGGGCCCGTCCGGTCGCCGCTCGACGTACTGCGAATACTTGGCGGCGAGGATGTCGATTGCGGAGATGCATTCGGGCGTGCCGGCGTCGAGGATTTCGGCCCTTCCGTTGGCGCACACCCACCACAATTGGTCCCAGTTCTCGTCGTAGTGGTCGACGAGAACCGATACGGCCGGGTTCGCGGCGATGTTCTGCAGTCGTCGCAATGCTGTGGTGCGCTTGGGCTTGTGGTCGACGGAAGAATAGATCGTCCCGGAGTCGAGCGCGAAGACGATCGGTACGAGGTGTGGCACGCTGCCCAATCCGACCGTGGCAAGCCGCGCGATACGGGCTGACGCGAACCGCTCCACCGCGTCCATCACGGCTCCGCCAGGTAGTAGGACTTCGCCGGTACCGGCACGGAAGTCTCCGCCGACCGTGCTTGGGGCTTGGGGACGAGCGCGGCGTCTGTCACCCAACAAGTATCCATTGACGAGCGTCATGGATGTCAACTTCCGGCCTCGGACTCGGGTAGCGCGACCACAGCCAAAATAGTGTTCCGTTGACAGGAACGCCGATTAGGGGCAGTTCTCCGTCCTTGCAAGCAGTGCATGTCGAGGTTTCCGTGTTCTAGGCAATGATCCGCTGGTTGTCAGCACCGAGCGTGTCATGAGATGCTGTGCATGCTGCAATCAAGAAGCGAAGCAGCGTTTCGCTCAACGAAACACTCTGCAACGCGCTTTCCATCGCAGATATGCACACCAGCCATCGGCGGAGCCATGTGGAGCCGCAACGAAGGAGACGACTGATGCCCGATCAACTCCTCGAGGCCGTTGCGGCCGGGGTCACGATCACCGACCTGGGTCGGCAACTGCGCGTCGGGATGCCGCAGTCGCCGAATCATCCATCGTTCTGGCACACCCTGCCGCGGCGTCATGGAGACATGACGAGGGCCGACGGTGGCAGTGCCGCCAACGACCTGATCACGATGGGTACCCACGTGGGGACTCACATCGATGCTCTCGCGCACGTGTCGCAGGACGGCAAGATGCACGGTGGAGTCGACGCTGCCGAAGCCGGGATCGGCGGGAAGTACATCGAACTCGGCGTCCACACGATCGCGCCCATGATGCGCAGAGGAGTGCTGCTGGACATTCCTCGCGTTCTCGGAATCGACCGCTGCGAAGGGGGATACGAGATCACGGTCGACGACCTCGAAGCAGCATGCAAAGAGCAGGGAACCGACGTGGAACAGGGCGACGTCGTCCTGATTCGCAGCGGTTGGGCGCAGTTGTTCGACGAAGGTCAGCCGTACGTCGGGGGCAAGTCGGGCGTTCCTGGGGTCGGTGAGGCCGGCGCGCGCTGGCTTGCCGAGAAGAATCTGCACGCGGTTGGGGCGGACACCATTGCATTCGAGCGCCTTGCGCCGGGTGGCGGTCACGCGTTGTTACCCGCACATCGAATCCTGCTCGTGGAGAGTGGCATCTACATCATCGAGACGCTCGACCTCGAAGAACTGTCTGCAAACGAGCAGTACGTATTCACGTTCGTACTGGTGCCGATGAACTTCTTCGGTGCGACGGGATCCCCGGTGCGCCCGTTGGCGGTGACGTCGGCATGACGGATCGAACACTTGCCCAGCATCTGGCCCGATTCGCGTCTGCGACGCGCTTCGAAGATCTTCCCGAGGCGGTCGTCGACAGCGTCGGAATGCGCGTGCTGGACACCCTGGGCATCGCCATTGCTGCGACGGATCTCGAGACCAGTCGGGCAGCCGCAGCGTGGGCGCGTGAGCAGTGCGGTTCGCCAACAGCATCCGCAATCGGGCTCGATGTGGCTCTCCCTGCCCCGATGGCCGCGTTCGTCAACGGTGTCCTGGCCCATTCGCTCGATTTCGACGACACGCACCTCCCGTCGATCCTGCATCCCAGCGCGAGCGTGGTCCCGGCGGCGCTGGCGGCCGCTCAGTTGCACCGGGCGGATGGTCGAACCCTGGTGCGCGGTATCGCGATCGGGTTGGAGGTGTGCGTGCGTCTGGGAATGGCCGGCTTCGATCCGGCGGCCAAGAATTCGGTGTTCTTCGAGCACGGACAGCACGCGACGTCGATCTGCGGTGCGATGGGAGGTGCGGTCGCTGCCGCGGTGATCGGCGGTGCGTCCGAAGAGCGGATCGTCGACACATTGGGTGTAGCAGCATCGATGGCTGCGGGCATCATCGAGGCCAATCGAACCGGGGGAACCGTCAAGCGGATGCACTGTGGATGGGCGGCGCACTCGGCGCTGGCTGCAGAGGGTCTTGCTCGGCACGGCATCACGGGGCCACCTACCGTGCTCGAGGGTAGGTTCGGCTTCTTTCGGGCATGGCTGCACGGGGCTGTTCGCGGAGACGAGATCGTCGACGGCCTCGGGACCGACTGGGCGGTTCCGGGCATCTTCTTCAAGCCGTATCCGGCCAATCACTTCACTCACGCCGCGATCGATGCCGGAGCTGCGCTGCGTCGTCGTGGGGTGTCACCCGATGACATCGACCGGCTGGTGCTCGGCGTGCCGGCCGCGAACCTCCGCACGATCGGCGAGCCCATCGAGGTCAAGCGAACCCCCGCCACTGGATACATGGCCCAGTTCAGTGGGCCGTATGCGGTGGCGGTCGGAATACTGGGCGGCGGCGGACTCGGTGCGGCGCTCGAAGACTATTCGGACGATCTGGCCACATCCGCTGAGCGTAGAGCGCTGATGGCCAAGGTCGACGTGGTGCCGGACTCGCGATGCGACGAGATCTTCCCGCAGCAGTTCCCCGCGGTCCTGACGGCGACATTGACTGACGGAACAACCTTGGTCGAAGAGGTGCTGACCACGCGTGGAGGTCCACAGCGCCCACTGTCCTTCGAGGAGGTGTCGGCAAAATTCACCGCTAATGCGGGACCGTTCCTTTCGGATCGGGACATTGCCGAGCTTGCCGCCCGTTGCCATGCGCTACCCGATCTGACGGGAATCGGAGCCCTTCTCGAGCCTTTGACCGCGGCCGGACTGCAAAGCGCTCGGTGATCAGGCGCGGGCGAGGATCTCCCTCGCCCCGCGTACCACGGCTTCGTCGACGAAGTGGCCGCGATCGTCGACCGTCGGCCCGCCCTGCGCCAGGTTGTACAACTCGAGCAGACGGCGTGCTCGAATCACGTCGTCGTCCGAGGGCGTGAGCGCCGCATTGATGATGGGTACCTGACTGGGGTGCAACGCCGTTCGACCGCGGAAACCCATGTCCACCAAACGAGCGGTACTAGCGGTGAACGCGTCGAGGTTGCGGAAGTCGGTCGACGTCGGCGCGATGGGTGCGGCGATGCCGGCGGCGGCACACGCAACGACGACCTCGGTGCGCAGTGAGTCGATCACGGTAGCGGTCTCGGGAGTGTTCCGGATCCGCAGGTCGGCGAGCAAATCCACCTCGCCGATTCCGAACGTACGAACCCGATTGCAGGAGGCCATCTCCGGGAGAGACCGCAGCGCCTGGGAGGATTCGATGAGGCCGATGAGAGCGATCGGACCTAGAGCACGCGCCTGCTCCCACTGCGTGAGCAACTCGTCAGCCCTAGCCAGTGCGTCGATCGAACACTTGGCAACCATGATCCCGTCGACGCCGGGTCGTGCGACTGCCTCGACATCCTCGGCCAAGAACTCCGGGGTGGCCCGAACCCAGATCTCGGTGTCGCCGGTGGTGCGCGTCTCGAGCCATGCGCGAACATCGGCGCGAGCCGCAGCCTTCTCGGGCAGCGGCACCGAATCCTCGAGGTCGATGATGATGGCGTCGGCATCACCGGATGCCGCTTTGGTGAACAGTTCGGGTTTGACTGCGGGGACGTAGAGATATGAGCGTGGTGAAGTGAATATCATTGTACCGCAAAGTCTTCCAGAATTCGGGTAATCGAACGCGCTGCTGAAACGACTTGACGGGCGTGGACTGCGTGATCGTCGTCTGCGGTCGAGGAGTAGCGGAAGGCCGGGCCGGATGAACTGACCGATCCGAGAACGCGATTGGCGGAGTCGAAGAATGGAGCCGCGATGGAGGCTGCGCCCGTGTTCCGCTCGTTGAGCGACGTCGCATGTCCGTGTTCGCGGATCTCGCCCAAACGCGCGAAGAACGCGCCTGCGTCCAGATCTACATCAGGTGAGGCTTCACGCAGCTCCTCGAGTGCCTCGCCGGCGATATGGTGCGGCAGGAACGCGAGGATGGCGAGGCTCGATGCGCCCGAATGCAGCGGATACTGCGGTCCGATCTCGACCACCATCTTCACCTCTTGCGGGCTCTCATACTGATCGAGGTAGACACGCCGGTTGCCCACGAGCAGCGAGAGCGTCGCCGTCTCGCGGGTCTGGTCGCGCAGCGACTGCAGGACGGGCGCGGCGAGGGAGCGAATATCGAGCTGACTCCATGCCTTGGGGCCGAACCCGATAGCCGCCGGGCCCAAGGAGTAGGTCGATTCCCCTGCCACCGGCTGCACGATAGAACGCGACGCCAAAGACTGGAGAATCCGGTGCACTACCGATTTACTCAGTTGCAGGTTGCGTGCGATCTCGGAGACGCCCAGCGCGCGGTCGGATTGGGCGAACGAGATGAGCACATCGGCAACGCGATCCGCCGACTCGGTGCCGCTCGGCGTTTCTGCAGCGACCCTGGTTCTGGGAGTGGCAGCCATGCAATGACCCTTCCAGTGAGTTTATGTTCCGCTCAGCGAACCATACCTTGAAACCGGACAATCGCGAAACACCCTGGTGCAAGCACGTGACACGTGCCATACTCGTCCGCGGGGGGAGGAATCATCGTTTCTATAGCGCGCTGAGCGGAACGCTTGGGAAGTTGATCCGAGTACAACTCGGTGTCTGGCCGCAGGGCGCGGAAAGCAGATCGACCATGAAGCTCAGACCATGAAGAAGCTCGTAGGGGCGCTGACAGCCGTCGCGGTGATGGGCGCAGCAGCGTGCGGATCTTCGACGGGATCCGATGACTCGGGTCCGATCAAGATCGGTGCGGTACATCCCGAGACAGGCGCTCTCGCAGGTGTCGGAGGTTTGATGAACGATGGTGCCGCGATGGCGGTGGCGGATATCAACGCCGCCGGTGGCATCGCTTCGTTGGGGGGCCGTCCACTCGAACTCGTCTCGGGTGACAGTCAAGGCAAAGCCGATGTCGGGCGGAGTGAGGCGCAGCGCCTCATCTCCAGCGGGGCAGTGGCACTGATCGGCGCGTACCAGAGCGACGTGACCCAGGGCGTCACATCGGTCGCGGAGCGGGCGCGGGTGCCTCTTGTGATCGATGTCGCGATCGACGATCAGATTCTCGATCAGGGTTACCGGTATTCATTCCGAATCCAACCGGATGCGTCCATGGCCGGAGCGGACGGGGCAAGGGCACTGGCTGCAATAGCGGAGCAGACCGGTCAGGCTGTCAACAGGGTTTCGTACATACATATCGAGGGCGCATACGGCGAAAGCGCGTTCCATGCGTTCGAGAAGGAAGCTAGAAACGAGGGAATCTCTTCGGTCCAGGGGATCACCTATCCTGCAACGAACTTTTCCGATGCCACCACGGTGGTGCGTGAGGCTGCGGTATCCAACCCGGACGTGATCGCCGCCACCGGTTACTACCCGGACAGTCTTCTCGTCGCCCGCGCGATCGAGCAGTTGAACTTGAATGTCAAGGGCGTCTACGGCGTAGCCAACGGCGGGTTCGACGACAGTTCCTTCCCTGGCGATGCTGGCACTGCCGGTGACGGTGTACTCAACGCCAACTTCCACTTCGACGGAACGAGTGAGCGTGTCAACGACATTCGCGCACGCTTTCAGGAGCAGTTCGGCCGGCCGATGGAGACCGCGGCCGTACTGTCCTATCAAGCGGTCGAGGTGATCGCGGCCGGACTCGAAGAGGGCACCGATACGAACACTGAGGCATTGCGTGATGCGATCGCCGCGCTGTCCATCGAGGACCCTCTGGTAGCAAATGGCGGGCCGATCGAGTTCGACGAGACCGGTCAGAACAAGAACGCTCTGGCAATCGTGATGCAGGTGCGAGACGGCGCGATCGAGCAGGTATTCCCAGAGCAGTTCGCCACCGACGCGATCGAGTTCCCCGTTGGAACAGGATTGGAAACGGGGCTGTGAGCGTCGCATCAGCGGCCACCGCGTCTTCGGAGAGTGGGCGGACCGCGCCGAGGGTCAGTCCTGGACTGGCGGTCGGCCTGACATGTGTCCTGATGCTAACGGTCATCTACTTCTTCGGAGACCAAGATCAGGCGCTCATCACGCAGGCTGTGGTATCCGGGCTCTTGCTCGGCGGTGTCTACGCGCTGATCTCGGTGGGGTTGACCTTGATCTTCGGTGTTCTAGGGATCGTGAACTTCGCGCAGGGCGCCATGCTGACCATGGCCATGTACATCGTGTACGCGCTCTCGACGACAGGGCTGCCCGTGTACGCGGCGACCATCGTTGCCGTCCCCTTGATGTTCGTGTTCGGCATGATCGTGCAGTCGACGCTGCTCACCAAGCTCACGATCAGTGGTAGTCACGAGGGCCCACTGCTGGTCACGCTCGGACTGTCCCTACTGATCGTCAACGTGCTCTTGATGATCTTCGGCGGCCGACCCTTGTCGGTCGAGGTGCCCGTCGAGGGAACGGTGTCCATCTTCGGTTCCGTCGCGTCGTGGCCGCGCGTGCTGGCGTTCATCGGAGCGGCAATCGTCGCGGTGGCACTGAAGTTAGTACTCGAACGCACACCTCTCGGGCTGTCGATCCGGGCTGTGGCCTCGAACTCCGAAGGTGCCAAACTTGTCGGCGTCGACGTCGGCAGGGTGTACGCCTTCACCTTCGGTATCGGGGCAGCCTGTGTTGCCGTCGCGGGTGGTTTGATGACGCCGTTCACCAGTCTCACGCCCTCAGTGGGAGAGCAGTTCACCATCCTGGCGTTCGTGATTGTGGTGCTCGGAGGGCTCGGAAGTGTGATCGGTGCCGTGGTAGGTGGTCTGGTGATCGGCCTCGTACAAACCGTCGGTGCCATTTATCTTCCCGGAACAGGTTCTCTCATATTGGTTTTCGCAGTCTTCATCCTTGTCTTGTTCCTCAGACCCGAAGGTTTGTACGGAGTCCGCAGATGATCTCCACGGTAGAGGCACCGGCTCCGGTGGTGCAGGAAGATCGGCTGAGAGATACATGGCTGCGACGCCAACTAGTTGCTCTCGTAGTCGGTTTCGCGGCCGTTGCTGTTCTTCCGCTGTTTCTCGGTGATCAAGCACAGACCGTGGTTGTTCGAACGCTGATCTTCGCGATCATGGCGGTCGGCTGGAACATCATGAGCGGGATCGGCGGCATGTTCAGCTTCGGCCACGCAGCGTTCTTCGGCATCGGAGCCTACACATGCGCGTATCTGCTGGCGGATCATGGTATTTCACCCTGGATCTCGATGGTGGTTGGGGCAGTCATCGCCGCCGTTGTCGGAACCCTGATCGCCTATGCGTGCCTGCGGTACAGGCTCGCCGGGGCGTACTTCGCGTTGGCTACTTTCGCCTTCGCGCAATTGTTCTTGCTTCTGGTGCAGAACCTGGAAGTCTTCAACAAGACCGAGGGTTTCAATGTTCCCATTCTGTCGCATGACTCGTGGGCGATGTTGCAGTTCAAGCTGGGAAGCCCTATCTACATCTGGATACCGCTGACCATCCTTGCGCTCGCCGTGCTCGGCACCATCTTCTATGTGCGTTCACGCGCCGGCCAGTTCGTTCGGGCGGTGCGTGACGACGAGACAGCCGCGGCGTCCCTCGGCATCAACGCGTTGAAGTACCGACTCATCGCAGTGGCGGCAAGTTGTGCGCTCACCGCCGTAGCCGGTGTGTACTACACGCAGTACTACTTCTATGTGGGACCGGAGCAGGCGTTCGGCGCAGCGGTCTCGGTCGAGGCCATAGTTCCCGCCGTTATCGGAGGCATCGGCACCATCTGGGGTCCGGTCATCGGTGCGGCCGTCATCGGTCCGCTGTCCGAACTGATCAACGACCTGCTGCGCAGCCCCCCACCCTTCCTCGAATTCCTGCAAGGGGCCAGTGGCCTCGACGTCATCGTCTACTCGGTGATCCTGATTGCCATCGTCATCTTTCTGCCAAAGGGAATCTTCGGCAGTATCCGGGAGAGGTTCCGTCGATGAGCCTGCTGAGCATCGAGGGCCTGAGCAAGTCGTTCTCGGGGATACACGCGGTACGTGATGTCACCCTCGAAGTCCCCGAACGTGAGTTCCTCGGCATCATCGGGCCGAACGGTGCGGGCAAGACCACGCTCTTCTCTTTGTTGTCGGGTGAGCAGCCGCCTACCGAGGGTCGGGTCACCTTCGACGGCACCGACATCACGGGGTGGCCCGCCAGCAAGATTGCGAAAGCCGGACTGGTCCGCACCTTTCAACTCATGCGACCGTTCGAGTCGATGACGGTGCTCGAGAACGTCACCATCGCCGCGCTCTCGAGGCATCACAGGCGCAAGGATGCGCGACGTCACGCGCTAGAGGTACTCGACCGAGTGCAGCTCTCCGATCAGGCCGACGGCGTGATCTCGACGATGTCGACGGCGAGCCTGAAACGACTCGAGCTCGCCCGCGCCTTGGCGATGGAACCGAGGGTGATCCTGCTCGATGAGGTACTCGCCGGGTTGGTACCGGCTGAACGCGCACCGATGATCGAACTATTGCGCACACTGCCCGAAGCGGGACTGACGGTCCTGTTCGTCGAACACATCATGGCCGCGATCATGGCGCTGTCCGAACGCTTGGTCGTCATGCACGAAGGTGCGGTGCTCACCGCCGGGGATCCGCGCACCGTGGTCCAGGACCGTCGGGTCGTGGAGGCCTACCTCGGCGAGGAGGCGTCATGATGCTCGAAGTCGACAACCTCCACGCCGGCTACCGGCGTCTCGAGATTCTCCACGGACTCCACTTGACCATCGACAAGTGTGAGATCGTATCGCTCATCGGCGCCAATGGCGCGGGCAAGACGACGACTCTTCGTGCGCTGTCCGGCCTGGTGAGTGCGACCGGTGGTCGGATCATGCTGGACGGAACCGACATTCGTGGACTGCGTGCCGACCGTATCGTCAAGGCCGGCCTGGTCCACGTGGCTCAGGACCGAGCGTTGTTCGGCAGTCTTCCGGTGTCCGAGAACCTCGAGATGGGGGCGTATACCCAGAAGCGGAGCTCCGTGCGCGACTCACTCGAGCAAGTCTTCGATCTGTTTCCGATTCTTGCCGAGCGTCGGGGGCAGCGCGCCGACACCATGTCCGGAGGACAGCAGCAGATGCTTGCCATCGGTCGCGCGATGATGGCCCGCCCTCGTTTGCTCACGCTCGACGAGCCATCGGTGGGGTTGTCCCCGAAACTGGCCGCCGACGTTCTCGAAGCGATCGTACGGATTCGGGACAACGGAGTGACCGTCCTCATCGTGGAGCAGAATGCCGCCCAGGCGCTCGCCATCTCCGACCGCGCCTATGTGATCGAGAGTGGCTCGATCGTACTGTCCGGCACCGGTTCCGAACTCGGAAGCGATGACCGAGTAAAAGCCGCCTATCTGGGCATCGAAACAGACCCCGGCCTTTGACTCCATGGAGAACCACCCACATGCACCTCTTGGCGACCCCGCCCAACTCGACGCCCGTGCCGATTCGTGTCGACGACCCGGCGCCCGTGTTGCTGACCAAAGCGGTTCCGTTGGTTCGAAATCGAATCCGACGCCTGACCCGTTCTCGGGTCGGAGGTCTACGACATCGTGAGTACCCACGCACCCAGCCTCGCCGCCTTCGAGGCCACGGCATGAGTGAGGACGGTCCCGATCTCGTCGTCGTAGGTGCAGGAGGCGGTCTTGTCGCAGCCCTGCGCGCCGCGGAGCGAGGACTCGACGTGTTGGTCGTCGAAGCAAGCGAGCACTTCAAGCGGGGGAACAACACCGCGATGTCGACCGCGATGATTCCCGGAGCCGGATCCAGATGGCAGCGGGAGAAGGGAGTCGAAGACTCACCCCAGATGTTCGTCGACGACGTCATGCGCAAGACCGGCGGAGCAGCTGACCGGCGTCTTGCGATGGCTCTGGCGAATGTCAGTGCACCGTTGGTGGAATGGTTGGCGGACCACTTGAAGGTGCGTCTCGACCTGGTGACCGACTTCTCGTACCCCGGGCACTCACAGTCGAGATGTCACACGGTGGAGGGCCGACACGGCGCCGCGTTGCTGGATCATCTGTTTCGATCCGTCACGGACGAACCGAAGATCGACACGTTGATCCCGGCAAGACTGACCGACGTATCGATTGACGGTCATGGTGCCGTGAACGGTGTGAGTGTGACTATGCCGAACGGCAAGGTCGAGTCGATTCCCGCACCGGCGGTCCTGTTGGCCACCAACGGCTACGGCGCCAACTCCGAACTGGTGTCGAAGTACGTCCCCGAGATCGCTACCGCCCGATACCACGGCAGCGAGTACTCGGCAGGTGACGCATTGACCATTGGGCAGCGCCTCGGAGCCGACTCCGCGTTTCTCGATGCCTACCAGGGGCATGCAGCACTGTCGAAGAAGGCGGCGACCCTGGTCGGTTGGGCGACCGTGATGCACGGCGGCGTAATCCTTGATCTGGAGGGACGACGATTCGGCGACGAGACCTGCGGGTACTCGGAGTACGCGGCTCTCCTGGCAGCGCGTCCGCAGTCCGAGGGCTGGGTCGTCTTTGATCAGCACATCTACGAGAAGTGTTTGACGTTCACCGATTTTCGTCAGACCGTTGACTCCGGTGCCGCGGTGTGGGCGGAAACTGCGGAAGACCTGGCAAGAGTCACAGGGCTCCCCGAGTCCGAACTGGCGGGGGAGTTGGCCGCCCTGGAATCCTATGCGCACGGCCCCGCGGCAGATCCACACGGACGCAAGTCGTTCGAACATGCGTTGACGGCCCCTTACGTGGCCATCAAGATCGTTCCCGCTCTCTTCCACACCCAAGGTGGGCTCGTCGTCGATCAGTGCGCGAGAGTGTTGAAGCCGAACGGCTTGCCGATCGGCGGACTGTTTGCGTCCGGCGGTGCCGCGATGGGCATCTCCGGTCACGGGGCCGCCGGGTATCTCGCAGGTAACGGTCTTCTCTCGGCTCTAGGTCTCGCCTATCTGGCTGCCGACGCCGCCGCCGATTCCCTATGACATTCGCATCTGAAATCGAAAGGACCACCATGTCGAATCCGTCGTTGCTGATCACCAATGCGAGAGTGGTCCGACCCGGCGCCGATGCGCCCGAGGAGGGGGAGTTCGTCGATCTGCTGATCGAAGACGGCAAGTTCAGCCGCATCGACCCGAACATCACCGCCGCTGAAGCCGATGTCGTCGTCGATGCCTCCGGAAAGGTGGCATTTCCGGGCGTGGTAGACGCGCACCAGCACTGGGGCATCTACAACCCACTAGGCGAGGACGCCGAGACCGAGTCCCGGGCGTGCGCGCAGGGCGGCGTCACCACGTCCCTGTCGTACATGCGGACCGGGCAGTACTACATGAACACCGGTGGCCCGTACGCAGACGTATTCCCCCAGGTCCTCGCGGCGACTCGCGGCCGCCCGTACGTCGACTACGCGTACCACCTCGCGCCGATGTCTCGCGAGCACATTGGCGAAATCCCATCACTCATCACTGATCACGGCGTGACGTCGTTCAAGATCTTCATGTTCTACGGCAGCCACGGGCTGCATGGGCGATCGACCGATCAGAGCGAGTTCCTCATGACACCCGAGGGAGAGCGCTACGACCTCGCGCACTTCGAGTTCGTCATGCGCGGTATTCAGGCTGCGCGTGAGCAGTTGAGCGACAAGGCTGATCACATCTCGTTGTCTCTGCACTGCGAGACCGCCGAGATCATGAGCGCCTACAC
This sequence comes from Rhodococcus sp. WMMA185, assembly GCF_001767395.1. Classification (NCBI taxonomy): domain Bacteria; kingdom Bacillati; phylum Actinomycetota; class Actinomycetes; order Mycobacteriales; family Nocardiaceae; genus Rhodococcus; species Rhodococcus sp. WMMA185. The sequence continues at coordinate 4,061,796 of NZ_CP017014.1, forward strand.
CAAGATGGTCGAGGAGGAAGGCAAGCTGACGGGCCTCGCCGCGTACAGTGCGTCGCGCCCACCGCATTCGGAGGGGCTCGCCATCACCATCGCGTCTTTCCTTGCGGACGAGACTGCGCTGCCGAATATCAATCTGCTGCACCTGTCTTCGCGAAAGGCGATGACTGCTGCGATGCGAATGGCCAAGGCCTTTCCACACGTCGACTTCCGTCGTGAGGTGACCATCGGCCATCTGCTGGCCGACATCGATACCGCGCACGGCCTCGGTGGAAAGGTGAATCCCCCGCTGCGGCCCCGTGACGACGTCGAAGCGCTGTGGGAGCACTTGCTTGCAGGCAACCTCGACTGGGTTGTCAGCGACCATGCTTGCTGCAAGGACGAGAAGAAATTCGCCGAAGATCGCGGTGACGTCTTCGCCGCCAAATCTGGTTTCGGCGGCGCGGAATACCTGCTTCCCGGGTTGGTCAGCGAAGGACGCAAGCGTGGCCTGAGCTGGCGACGCATCGCTCAGCTGACGTCGCTGAACCCCGCCCGCCGCTACGGCCTCCCTGGCAAGGGGGACATTGCTGTCGGCATGGATGCAGATATCGCACTCGTCGACCCGAACTGCAATTGGACCGTACGGAGCGAGGATTCGGAATCAACTCAGGAGTACACGCCATTCGAGGGATTCGAGCTCGGGGCCAAAGTCACCGACACCTTCGTTCGGGGCCGGCGGGTGCTGACCGAGGGTGTGGTCACCGGTGAGCCCGCCGGCCGCTACCTGCACCGGCCGTACAAGTGACCGCCGAACAGGCCGCGACCGGCCCACTGTGCGGGGTGAAGGTGCTCGACATCTCGACGATCCTCGCGGGACCCTTGGTTGCGCAGATCCTCGGGGACTTCGGTGCGGACGTCATCAAAGTCGAGCACCCCTCCAAGCCTGATGGAATGCGTGGGCACGGGCTGGGCAAGGACGGTCACCCGCTCTGGTGGACCATGGTGAGCCGCAACAAGCGCACGATGACACTCGACCTCGGCAAGAAGGAAGGCGCCGAGCTGTTTCGGCGCCTCGCAAACGAAGCCGATGTCGTGGTCGAGAACTTCAGACCCGGCACGCTCGAGCGGTGGGGTCTCGGCTACGAGACGCTGTCGGAGTCGAATCCTGGTCTGATTTTGTTGCGAGTCACTGGATTCGGTCAAACCGGTCCGTACTCACGTCGCCCGGCCTTCGGCACGCTTGTCGAATCGATGAGCGGCTTCGCTGAGCTCACCGGCCCCGCCGACGGCTCACCCACGCTGCCTGCTTTCGGGCTGGCAGATTCGCTGGCGGGCATCGCTGGATCCTCGGCTGTGTCAATGGCCCTGTTGCACCGCACCAACAATGGGGGCAAGGGTCAGGTGATCGACCTGGACTTGTTGAGCCCCATCATGACGGCGGTGGGACCGGGCGTCATCTATGCGGATCAGTTGGGTATCGATCAGGAGCGCACGGGCAACCGCTCGAGCAACAACTCACCCCGAAATCTGTACAGGACCGCAGACGATCACTGGTTGGCGATCTCGACGAGCGCGAACTCGATTGCCGAGCGAGTGCTGGTGTTGGTTGGCCATCCCGAGGTGATCGACGAGCCTTGGTTCGCGACGGGAAGGCAGCGCGCTGCTCACGCTGATCTCCTCGACAAGTACGTCGGTGAGTGGATCGGCGAGCGCACGCGCGAGGAGGTCGTCGACGCGTTCGAGAAGGCTGGAGCCGCGGTGGCCCCGGTGTACAAGCCGAGTGAACTGCTCGAGGATCCGCAGGTCAACGCAATCGGGATGGTGACCACCGTCGAGGACGAAGACCTAGGTCCGGTTCGCATGCAGAACGTGATGTGGCGAATGACGGAGAGCCCCGGGAATATCCGACACACCGGGCGTGCGCACGGAGCGGATACCGACGAGGTGCTCGCGGAACTCGGCTGCAGCAGCGACGCCATCGCCGCGCTTCGTCACAATGGGGTGGTCTGATGGCCGGATTTCGACTGCCGACCGTTGCGGCGGCTTCGCACCCACCCGCCCGTATCAGATCGGACGTGTCACCTTGTCCAGCAAGAATTCGATACCCTGCCGGACATCTGACTCGTTTGATTTGCCGGCAAGATGGTTCATCACCGCGTGCATGAAGAGCCCGTCGAACAGTGAATACGTGAGAGCGGAGTTCAGCGTCGGCTCGCGCTCGCTCAGTTCGCTGTATCGGACCACGACTCTGAAGATCATGTCCTCGATGCTCTGGTCGAGTTCGGCGACATCCATGGCGAGGGCGCTCTCGAACATTGCCTGGGTTCGAATGTCGTACCACAGCCGCTGCATACTGGCTTCCTCGAGCATCGTCGAAACGACTGCGCTGCTGAAGGACTCACGCAACTCTCGAGCGGTCTCGCTGTCGCGGACGAGTCCGTCGTACCGCGAGAGGCAACGGGTCTTGTAGCGCCTCACGCAGTAGGTGATCAGTTCCGCCTTGTCGTGAAAGTAGTAGTGCAGCGCGCCGTGCGTGAAGTTCGACCTATCGGCGATGTCGCGCAGACCCGTCCGCGCATACCCTTGCTCCGCCAAGGCCTCGAGCGCGGCATCGGCAAGCTGCATGCGGCGATCCTCGAACTTGTCGACCGGCCGCTTGCGAGCGCGACCAGGCGATCCCCCCAGCGTTTTCCTCATCAAATCAACCTTTGGATTCGTATCGATCGGTCACGACGACCAGCATGGCCGCACGTGGGAATCCGAAGCGGCCGCAGTTACAGCTACAGCCTATCCGACGATCTTGACGGTTGTCTCAACTTTGCTGGACAGTCGTCGCCAAATGTCATGACAAGTGTCCTAATTTCTCTTGACAGTCGTTCAGATCGGAATAGAGTGATCTACGTCGCAATGGTGGCGCGGCAAGAACGCCCCGCCACACCCGATCCTCCAAGGAGGGCATCGACGTGACTCGATTCGACCTATCAGGAAAGAAAGCTCTGGTCACTGGGGGTGCCCAAGGATTGGGAGAGGGCTTCGCCCTCGCCCTCGCCGAGGCGGGTGCCGACGTTGTCGTCAGTGACGTACAGGACGACCGCGGTAAGGAGTCCGCCGCGCGGCTCGCGAAGGTAGGCAGACGCACCGGATTCGTACATCACGACGTAACCGTGGAAGACGACTGGAAGAACGCGGTCGCCACGACGATCGACCTGTTGGGCGGCCTTGATGTCCTTGTCAACAACGCGGGTTCGGAGATCACCGGCCTGCTGGCAGCCTTCGATCCCGACGACTGGCGTCGGATGTTCGACATCAATGTCGTCGGCACCGGCCTGGGTATAAAACACGCCTTCGCGGCGATGTCGCCTGGAGGACCGGCAGGTGCGGGCGGGGTCGTGATCAACGTGTCCTCGGTGGCCGCAACCATCGCATATCCCGCACTCGCCGGTTATTCGGCGTCGAAGTCTGCGGTCGATCGGCTCACTCGTGTAGCGGCTCGCGAATCCGGTCAGCTCGGTTACGGGGTGCGCGTGAACTGCATCTACCCCGGTCTCGTGCCGACAGAGATGGGTAACCGGCTCGCGGGCGACATGGTCGAGATCGGATTGGGGGAGTCCGTTGAACACGTAGTGGGCAATGTGGTCGAGCAGACGCCGTCGGGTCGGCTCGGTGCGGTAGACGATATGACCGGTGCAGTGGTGTTCCTTGCCTCCGATGCCGCTGCGTTCGTCAACGGGGCAGGCCTACCCGTCGACGGTGGCATGGGCATGTAGCGAACTCGCCGCTTTCCGGCCACACCTCTGCTCTCTTCGAAAAGGATCTTCCATGACTACGAAACCAGTTGTCGTATACGGCGCTTCCGGGTACACGGGCCGTCTCGTATGCGAGTACCTGCGCGAGTACAACATTCCCTTCGTTGCTGCCGGGCGCGATGCCAACCGGATAAAGGAAGCGCTTCTCCAGGTACCCGGCGTCGACAGCATCGAACACGACATCGTCGAGGTCGAACACACTCCAGCCGCGCTGACGGAGTTGTTTACCGGGGCCCGTGTTGTCTGCAACATGGTCGGCCCGTTCATCAAGTACGGACCCACAGCCGTCGAGGCATCCCTCGCGGCCGGATGCCACTACACCGACACCACCGGTGAGCAGAACTGGGTCATGCACGCTCAGGAGAACTGGGGCGCGCAGTACCAGGAGAAGGGCCTGCTGCTGTCCCCCGGCATCGCGCACATGTACACCACCAGCGAGATTGCCGCGAACATCTGCCTCGAGGCCCCCGGACTGGACTCGCTGGACATCGTGTCTATGTTCAACGGCTTCCCCACCTATGCCTCGACGCAGACGATCTTTCACACGCTGAACTCCGACTGGTACTACCTGTCGCAGAACCAGTATGTGGAATGGGACCGCAACGCGCGCTTCCAGGTGAGTTTGCCCGGTCAGCACGACACTGCCATCGCCCTGCCCTGGGGTGGGATGTCACATCCGGTGTGGTTCAAAGATGATCCGCGCGTCGCCAACTGCCGGGCGATCGGTGGGGTGACCGACCCGTCCGTGATGGAGAACGCCATCGCCACACGCACCATGATCGACGAGAAGATCAAGTCACTGCCTCGCGAAGAGCAAGACGCGGCATTGTCCGAGATCGCGTCATCGGTACAGGCGGGAATGCCTCCGCGGGAGAATCCGCGAATCAACAAGTCCATCGACTCGGTCCACGCTTCGGGTCCTTTGGCGCGGGCGCACGTAGTCATCCACGGAAACTGCAACTACAAGCAGACGGGGTTGCTGCAGGCATACACCGCTTATTCGCTGCTGCGGCAGCCGCCGCGGCGTGCAGGATTCGCATCTGCATGCCAGGCTTTCGGCCACCGTGAATTGTTCAACGTCCTACGTAGCTTCGGCCTCGTACTCGAGCCCGTTGTCACCGTGCACTCCTGATCCGAGGCCAACACTCCCCGCGGGCGTGGCCGGGATCGTGCCGTCACGCCCGCGGGTCATCCAAGCCGAATCCCATACAGCCGAATCCCATACAGCCGAATCCCATACAAAGGATGTGGAACATCTTTCGTTCTAGTGCTTTTCGCTCGAGTCGCATCATCGCAGCCTGAATTGAGGACCACCACCATGAGTTGGCCAACACTGCCGGACGATCGCGCACGCACCAATCGCGATGGTGCGTGTATCGCCGACGAGAGGATCACTCTGTCCAACGGAGACTTCGCCGATCGCGTCCGCGCCGCAGCTGCGCAATTGAGAAGCCTAGGGGTGGGACCGGGCTCCGTCGTGGCGGTTCAGCTGGTGAACAGGGTGGAGTTGGTGGTCCTCCTGTTTGCCGCGTGGCGGCTCGGCGCGGCTGTCACTCCCGTCAACCCCAATCTGACGGACTTCGAGACCGCTCACCAGTTGCGCGACGCCGGAGCCGCGGTGCTGGTGAGCGACGACCGGCCCGCACCGGATTTCGAGGGACGATACCTCGGTGTCGGTGACCTGGCGACCGGCATCGATACCGGCGCTGTGGCCGAGGACTCCGTGCACGACCCCGATCCGCACGAGCTGGCCCTGCTGATCTACACCAGCGGCACTACCGGCTCACCCAAGGGCGTCATGCTCACTCACGCCAATCTGACCGCGATGTGTGAAAGCGTCGTCGCGGCGCTCGACATCACCTCAGAGGATCATTGCCTGCTGGTTCTGCCCCTGTTCCACGCCAATGCCATCATCCTGAGCACGCTCACTCCCCTTTCGGTCGGCGCCAGCACCACCATCGCGGTCAAGTTCTCCGTCGACACCTTCTTCGATCTGGTCGAAAAGCACCGTCCTACATATTTTTCCGGGGTTCCCACGGTGTATGCGATGCTCGACGCTGTGGACAAGAAAGCCAGGCCGGACACGTCTTCGATACGCCTGGCCATCGGTGGCGCCGCGCCGATGCCTGCCGAGTTGATCGAACGTATCGAGACCCGGTACGGGTTTCCGCTGATGGAGGGCTACGGCCTGTCCGAGGGAACTTGCGCCACCACCCTCAACCCACCCGCTGGTCCCCGCAAACCCGGCAGCGTAGGGATTCCGCTGCCGGGCCAGCAGGTGCGGATCGTCGGCAAGGGCGGAGCCGTTCTACCGCAGGGCGAGACGGGGGAAGTCGTCATCAGCGGGCCGAATGTGATGGCCGGATACCTGGGGAAGCCGGAAGAGACCGCGAAGACCCTGGTCGACGGGTGGCTGCACACCGGGGACGTCGGATACTTCGACGAGGACGGCTATCTTGTGCTGGTCGACCGCATCAAGGACATGATCATCCGAGGCGGAGAAAACCTGTACCCGAAGGAAATCGAGACAGCGCTCTACCGCCACGAGGACGTCCTCGAGGCCGCGGTGATCGGGCGGCCAGATCCGGTCTACGGCGAAGTCCCGGTCGCCTACGTGGCCCTACGACCCGGGTCCACGCTCACCGTAGACAACCTGTTCGACGTGTGCCGACAGTCGTTGTCGAAGTTCAAGCTTCCGGTGGATATCATCACCCGCGAAGCACTGCCGAAGAACGCTGTCGGCAAGCTCGACAAGCCTGCCCTTCGAGCCGAGAGCCGATCCTGAGCCGATCGGCGTTAGCCGAACCGGGCCACGAATCGCTTCTGCCATGGTGTCTCGACGGCTCTGAGTGAGTAGTTGTCGCGGACGTAGTCGACAGCCTGGTCGGATGGTATTCCATCGAGCACCGGGAGTCAGACGCCCAGACGGAAGGTGTACCACCCCGCGTGTCTCTGCGGCCCAAGTCTCGTGCGGCACTTGACGTCCTTTCCAACTCGGTTCCGAGGGATCTGAGGTATCCGAAACGAACCTATGGGACCCCGCGTCCAGCGTGCGCATACCGACCATTACGATGACGGTCTCACATGCGGTTGGGCGGGGGATCTCGCGATACTGGCGGCCTTGTCGTCGAGGGGACCAGGGGGGCGATCATGCGCGCGTGCGACGCGAACTCGACTGCAGCGTTCCGGGCACAGCCGCGTTTCGATCCTGTGTTCTCGATTCTGTGGGCTTCGCCGCAGCCTGTTCGATGCCGCCATCCTCCACTTCCGTCGTCAGACCGACGGGCCTCACGTTCTCACCAAGAACGGCCTGACAGCAGATTCGTCCATCGAAGGGGAAACCATATATGGCCAAGCATCGAAAGCAGTCCAAGTTCGCCAGGAATGCGGGAACCACCGCAGTCAGCACGGCGGTCATCGTCGCTGCGTGCGGCGGTGTCGCGAACGCTGAACCGTCACAGGCCGGTGTTTCACCCGCCGTGTCGCAGCCCGGCGTCGAGGCTGCCCCGTCGCAGCCCGGCGTCGCGCCCTCGAAGAAGACCTGGATTCCGGTTCCGGCCCAGTACCAGCAGGAGTCGAAGCCGCTCGCCAACTGGGACTACGAGTCGAACGAGTACGTCGCCCCCACCTACGAGGAGGACGTCTACGTCGCCCCGGTCGACTACTCGCAGCTGCACCTGCCGGTGCAGCTCCAGGAGTTCACCGCGCCGATCCAGGCTCCGGAAGACAAGGTCCGCATTGGCCGGTACATCGCTGACCGTCCGAACTGGATGACCGAGGACACCGCCGAGCGCACCAACAACCAGACCGCCGTGATCGAGGCGCAGGTCACCGACTTCTGGCGCTCGACCGGCCTCGAAACCGACGAGGCGGAGCGTCTCGCGGCCGCGCAGGTCGGCGGCGCCGTGGTCGGAGCAGTGACCGGGGCAGTGGGTGCGGCAGCGATCCCGGCTTTTGCCGGCGCCATGATCGGCGGGACGATCGGCGGCACGAGTGCTGCCTTCCTCTTCCAGGGTGTTCCCTTGCCGTTCGTTTTCGTCCCGGCCGGTACGGTCGGCACGCTCACGGGCGGGGCCATCGGCGCCGCAGCCCTGGGTGTCCCGGCAGCGGTTATCGGGGGTATCGGCGGCGTCCAGGCCGGGCTCGAAGCGGCAAACGCATACGGTGCCGGCGACCTGGGTGAGCCGATGGATACCGTGATCCCGGACGTCGACCAGGCTGCCATCACCGCCCAGACCGAGGCGACCCTCGCCGACTGGGAAGCCAACCCTGTGGGCGCCGCCGCCGCCAACGCGGTTCGCGACATGGTTGCCTCCGCCCCGGCCGTGGACCAGCAGATCCGCGATGCGGTGTCGTCGCTGCCCGGTGGTGAAGGAGCTATCGAAGCCTTCGACCAGGCCGTGGCCCAGTTCCACGAGGACATGGCCGTCCCGGCCTTGCCGATCGGCATGATCGCCGAAGCGATCAATGAGGGAATCCAGGTGTAGCTCACTGGCGACCTAGCTTCTAGGACACCGCTTCTTCCAGAACACCGGGCAGGGATTGATTGCCCGGTGTTCTGGCGTTTCGGCGTAAATTCTTGGGGACGAATTCTCGAGGGCGAAACAGTGCGGTGCATCCGAGGCGGCGCAACACTGGAGTCATGGATGCCGACAGCCCGATGGACCCTGCGCAGGCCCTGCGCGAGACGGCGTTCTGGCTCGAGCGTGCGCGGGCGGAATCTCATCGGATCAAGGCCTATCGGCGAGCGGCGGACGTGATCGCCGGGTTGTCCGCCGAGCAGCGGGATCTTCGCCGGCGAACCGACAGCTGGGACGAGTTGCTGGGTATCGGACCGAAGACGGCGACGGTCATCAGGGAGTCGTACGGCGGAGTTCCCGCGTATCTTGCCCAACTTCGTGAGGCCGCGCAGCCCATCGGAAAGGGTGCGCTGCAAGAGGCGCTCAGGGGCGATCTGCACACACATTCGGACTGGTCCGATGGCGGCAGCCCCATCGAAGAGATGATGCGTACCGCTGCTGCTATCGGCCACGAATACTGTGCTCTCACAGACCATTCGCCGCGTCTGACAGTTGCCAACGGATTGTCCGCGCAGCGTCTGCGGTCCCAGCTCGACGTTATCGCCCGTCTGAACGAGGAACTCGCGCCGCTGCGCATCCTCACCGGAATCGAGGTCGACATCTTGGACGACGGTTCCCTCGACCAGGACCCGGATCTTCTGGATGAACTCGACATCGTTGTCGCGAGCGTGCATTCGAAGCTGCGGGCCGAGCGTGGGGCCATGACGCGGCGGATGGTCGCAGCCGTGAGCAATCCCCTCGTCGATGTGCTCGGGCACTGCACCGGGCGTCTCGTCGAGGGTGCGCGCGGTACCCGGCCGGAGTCGACCTTCGATGCCGAGCAGGTGTTCACCGCCTGCCGCGACCACGGCACGGCCGTCGAAATCAACAGCCGCCCCGAGCGCCGCGATCCGCCGAGTCGCCTGATCGATCTGGCCGTGGATCTCGGGTGCCTGTTCGCCATCGACACCGACGCTCACGCTCCCGGGCAGCTGGCGTGGCACGGCTACGGGTGCGATCGGGCGATACGGTGCGGCGTCGAGGCCGAGCGAGTGGTCAACACGTGGCCGGCCGACGACCTACTCGAATGGGCGGGGTCGCGTTGACCTGGCCTCAGTTGACTTCGACCCAGTCGAGTGTGCGCTGTACTGCCTTTTGCCATCCGGCGTAACCACTTTCGCGATCGCTGTCGCTCCACTGAGGGTGCCAGCGTCGGCTCTCGTTCCAGTTCTCCCGGAGTTCGTCGAGAGACTGCCAGAACCCGACAGCCAGCCCCGCCGCGTATGCGGCCCCGAGAGCCGTGGTTTCCGCGACTACGGGCCGGCTCACCGGAACCCCCAGAACGTCGGCCTGGATCTGCATACACAGATTGTTCGCGGTGACCCCGCCGTCGACCTTGAGCACCTCGAGCGGGACACCCGAGTCCTTGTACATCGCGTCGACCACGTCACGGCTCTGATAGCAGATCGCCTCGAGTGTAGCCCTGGCGATATGGGCGTTGTTGTTGAAGCGGGACAGTCCCACGATGGCGCCCCGCGCATCGGAGCGCCAGTACGGTGCGAAAAGGCCGGAGAAGGCGGGCACGAAGTACACCCCGCCGTTGTCTTCCACCTCCGCCGCCAGTGACTCACTCTGCGAGGCGCCCTGAATTATGCCCAACTGGTCGCGCAGCCACTGGACAGCCGAACCCGTGACCGCGATGGATCCCTCGAGCGCGTACACCGGATTCTGGTCGCCGAACTGATAGCAGACCGTGGTGAGCAATCCGTTGTCGGAGCGGACGAGTTTCTCACCGGTATTGAGCAACAAGAAATTTCCGGTGCCATAGGTGTTCTTGGCCTCCCCCGCCGTCAGGCATACCTGCCCGATCATCGCGGCCTGCTGGTCGCCGACGTCCCCGGCCAGCGGAACCTCGGCACCGAGCGGACCGTGGGCGGTCGTGTGGCCGTACAGATCCGGGGCAGAGGACGGTCGGATCTCGGGGAGCATCTGCCGGGGAATATTGAAGAACGAGAGCAATTCGTCGTCCCAGTCAAGGGTTTCGAGATTCATGAGCATGGTGCGGCTGGCGTTGGTGACATCGGTGATGTGGACGCCACCGTCGACGCCTCCGGTCAGGTTCCACAGCAGCCAGGTATCGATGGTGCCGAAGATCGCCTCACCGCGGTCGGCCGCGGCGCGGACACCGTCGACATTGTCGAGGATCCACTGAACCTTGCCGCCCGAGAAGTAGGTTGCCGGCGGCAAACCCGCCTTTCGCCGGATGATCTGCCCGGCCTCCCCCTCGTCGAGAGCGGCCGCGATCCGGTCGGTGCGGGTGTCCTGCCAGACGATCGCGTTGTAGTACGGCCGCCCGTTCCGGCGGTCCCACACCACCGCCGTCTCACGCTGGTTCGTGATCCCCAGAGCCGCCAGATCACCTGGGGTGATCCCGAATCGATTCATAGCTGTTTGCAGTACCGCCGAGGTGCGTTCCCAGATCTCCACCGGATTGTGTTCGACCCAACCCGGACGCGGCAGGATCTGCTCGTGTTCGAGTTGGTGGCGTGCGATCTCGTTTCCGCCGTGGTCGAAGACCATGAAGCGGGTGCTGGTCGTGCCCTGGTCGATGGCACCGACGAAATCAGGCATGGAGATTGGCCTTTCGGTTGCTGTAGATGTGCGGATTTGTTTGGGGCGCCTGGTTCACGCCTTGATCTGATCCCCGTGTGGCGTCATCGCATCGAGGTCGGGATGTGGTGGTGGCGGCAGGAACCGTGCGATGAGCTGCATGTATATCGCGGCGCCGATGAGGCCGCCGATGAGTGGTGCGACTATGGGAACCCAGAAGTACGGGTAGCCCGACGGATCGGTGAATGCGGTGGCGTAGCCCGTCAGGTAGGACGCGAGCCTGGGCCCGAAGTCGCGCGCGGGGTTGATCGCATAACCGGCGTTGGCGCCCCAGGCCATGCCGATCGCCATGACGATCAGTCCGATCATGAACGGCGCGAGGTTGGCCGCCGGTGAGGTGTTGCGCTTGTCGACGATCGCGAAGACCAGCAGCACCAGGATGGCCGTGCCGATGATCTGATCGGTGAACGCTCCCATCACGCTCACCGGGAGCGTGCCGTTTCCGGGCATGGTCGAAAAGACGCCCTGCGTCGCACTCGTATGACCCGGGTCGGCGGCGGCAAGGAGATCGGCGTAACCTACCCGGACCACCAGCGCTCCGACGAACGCCCCGAACGTCTGCGCCACCACATACGGCGCCACCTTGCGCCACGGGAAGTCCCCGAAGGTTGCGAAGGCCACGGTCACCGCGGGATTGATGTGGGCGCCGCTGGTTCGGGAGGCGATGTAGATCGCGAGCGTCACGCCCAAGCCCCATGCCCAGGCAATAGTGTTGTAATTGCCGACGCTCTCGCCACCGGCCACGACTTGGGCAACCGCCCCGCAACCGATCATGATCAGGACCATGGTGGCGAGAAACTCTGCGGCCAGTTCGCCGAGTAGTCCGAACTCCTTCAACTTCTGCACTGGCACAACTCCCTGTTACGGCTGCTCGGCCGCCCCTCGCTACCCCCGTGACGGGAGCCGGTCCAACAACAGGCTGAAGTGAACTTCTTTTCACGGATGTTTCCAACGTTATGGCTGCAGTTCCCGGTCCGCAACCAGCAGGTGTCCAGCAGTCGTCATTCCGGTTCATCGCCGTTTCCAGGCTGCGGTGTCTCGTCGGCGGTGGTATCCGGCACCGGAGCGGGCGCGTCGGAAACGAGTTCATAACGCCGCCCGTAGGTTTCGACGAGGGCCTGGATCACCGCCACTACCGGAACCGAGACGAGGGCGCCGACAGCACCGAACAGTGACGCACCGACGATCACGGAACCGAATGCAACGGCCGGATGGATCGACACCGTCTTCGAGGTGATGCGCGGATGTAGTACGTAGTTCTCGATCTGCTGGTACACGGTGCCGAACACCACGACCCACACGCCGTCCATCGGCTGGGCTGCCGCCGCGATGATCGCGGGGAGGGCGATGGCGAGGTAGGTGCCCAGCGTCGGGACGAACTGCGACACAATCCCTGTCCACAACGCGAGTGGAAGCCAATAGGGCACGTCGATGATCACGAGGAAGATACCGGTAGCGACGCTGCTCACCGCCGCGAGTACCAGTCGCGACACCACATAGCCACCGGCTTTCTCGACCGAGATCCCCCACACCACCGAGATGATCTGTTGCTGGCGGGCCGGGAACCAGCTCGAGATCGTTCGACGAAACGCCGGACCCTGTGCCGACATATAGAACACGAACAACAGCATCGCCAATGCTTGGAACACCACTCCGACGATTGACGACAACACACCGAGGATCCCGGGTGTGAACTCTTGCGCGAGGTCGCGGATGGTTTCCGGCGTGAGATTCAGAAGGTCCGAACCCGTCGCGAAGTCGGTGCCGAGGACCCTGTTGGACCATTCGGCAACGGATGAGAGCGCTCCGGGCAGAGCCGTGAGAAGTTCGGCGAGTTGCTCGGCCAGCAACGCTCCGAACAGTGCCACGAAGCCGATGCCAAAGAGGAACATCGCCAACAGCACCAGGCCGGTTGCGGCACCGCGACGCAGGCCGTGGTCCTCGATCCAGTCGACGATCGGCTCGATGGTGACGCTGAACAGCCATGCCAGAAACAGCAACCCGAGAAACCCACGCAGGTTGTGGAACAACCAACCGGACATCTGGTACGCGGCGATCGCCAGCAAAACGTAGAGGATGACCTGCTTCAACCACGGCGGCGTAACGACCCGGCCGACGCGCTCGGCCGAGTCGGCCTGGTCCACGTGGCTGCTGTCCTCGCTCATCGCATACTCCGCGGTCGACTGCTGCTTGTACAGCCGAAATCTACAGGCCGGGAATGCGTGTAGGCCGGATTTCAGTTCGTTAGGCGAGCCAGGGCGTGAATGACCTCGGGCAGGCTGTCCGCGGTGACATCGGCGCTGGTGAATATCGGTGTGGAAACCGTTTCGAGGCGTGGGCACCATCCGGTGGTGAGGCCGGCGCGGTGGGCTCCATGGATGTCCCAGGAGTGCACCGCAACCATTGCCATCCGCTCGGCAGGCACCTGCGCGCGGTCGACGGCCAGCTGGTATGGCGCCGGCGCAGGTTTCCACGCTTTGACTGCCTCGACCGAGAGCACCTCGTCGATCTTCGGCGCGAGTCCCGAGCGCTCGAAAAACCCGCGGGTCGATTCCTCGGACCCGTTGGAAAGAGCGAAGATGCGAAAGCCCGCCTCTTTCGCGGCTTCGAGGGTTTCTGTCGCCTCCGGTTGGGCGGTGAGCTCCCCGAACCCGCCGACCGCGAGTTCGATCTGCGAGTCGGAGAGTGCGCCGTGCGTCTCGGCGCGTAGCGCCGACGCGGCGACCTCGGGGAAGCTTCGGTAGTCGCCGGCCGAGGTCATCGCCATCGCGTCACGCAAGAGGCGTGTGAACCACCGCTCCAGCAGCCCGTTCGGCTGCTGGAGCTGGTTCAGCCGGGCCCGTACCGGGTCGAGTGACGCGAGCGTTTCGACGACGTCGAAGACGACGACCTCCGGCCGAACCAGAGTGGTCACCGTGTGCCGAGGCCCGGGGCGGGGGGAACATCGAGTTCGGTTCCCACGTAGTGGTTGAAATAGTTGGTGAACAGGTTCACGGCGAGATGCGCGAACGCTTCGGTGAGTTCGTCCTCGCTCCAGCCGGCGGCAAGAGCGGCATTCCAGGTGCTGTCTTCGACAGTGCCGACCTTCTGGGCGGCTTCGCGGACCACGTTCAGCAGCGCCCCGAGCTTGCCGTCGAAGTCGTCGTCACCGCGTCTGATAGCGATCGTCTGCTCCTCGGTGAGCCCGGCGCGGGTGGCAGCCATCGTGTGGGCGGATTGGCAGTAGTCGCAGGAGTCGACCGAGCCGACTGCGAGGGCGATGGCCTCACGGGTACGCGCGTCGAACTTACTGTGCTGAGCGATCGCATCGACGATTCCGGAATACGCCGACATCACGACCGGTGAGTGGGCCATCTCGCCGTGAATGTTGAGGACTTTGCCGTATTTCTTCGCCAAGGTCCGAAGTCGTTCATTGCTGCCTTCGGGCGCGCTGTCGATCGTGTGAACAGGAATGCGGGGCATGGGTTCGTCCTAACGACGTACGGGTAGTACGTGTGGGAAACCCGCTGGGTCCGTGTCCTATTCCTGACGACCGCGTGTGGTCGCAAGCGATGATTGAAACCATAATGAAAGGGACGAATCGGCAGGAAATCCCGGGGAACTGGAAGGGATCCTGGGGTTCGGGGGTTTCGCCTCGAGGGGCCCGACCGGCTTCGCCACAACCACCTAGGAGGCTCGAAATGAGTTCAACTCAATACGTCGACGGAGTCGAAGTGATGTGGCGTCCGGCCTGTCCGTTCTGCATGAACCTGAGACGTGGACTGCGGCGACGTGCCGTCAGCACAACCGAAGTCGACATCTGGAAGGATCCAGGCGCGGCGGAGCGGGTTCGTGCGGCAACAGGGGGCGACGAGACCGTCCCCACCGTGTTCGTGGGGAATCTCGCCCTCGTCAACCCCAGTGTCAAGGCCGTATTGGCCGCGATCGAACGAGAGTTTCCCGAGCGCGTCCACGACATGGTCGGTGAACGCGGTGGCGGGAAGCCGAATCTGTGGTCGCGGATGTCTCGAGTCCTCGGGCGTCAGGCTTCCGGATAGTCATGCCCCGAACGCTTAGTTATATCGGCCCCGGCGATCGCCGGGGCCACGATGAGAGAGAAGACTGTCGGTGGAGAGGTAGGGCGTGAGGAGGCCGACCATGCATAAGCGCCCGATATCCGACACGATCAGAACGGTGCGCCGCGAGACCGCGTCGAGCAGCAGGGTCGCGGCGGCGAGCACAACCAGGCCGCCTACACCCGACACGGCAACGAATGCCGCGATATCGCTACCACTGGATTGTCTGCTCACGAGCAGTATCGGCACGCCGGCAGCTATCAGGCCGTCGCCGATCATGTTCAATGCCTGAATTGTCGCTAGACGTACGAATACTGGGTCACGCAGTACCGATGCCAGTTTCGCTGGCCAAGCGTCCCCCTAGCGGGGCAGCAGCATAACCTACAGGTCGGGTTCGGCCCTGACCTAATTTCTTCCCGGTCGAAGATCGAGTCGATGAAACTGGTTGTGTCACAAGCGCGGTCAATGTGGATGCTGATCGGTGGCTGAAGCCCTATGTGATCTCCC
Organism: Rhodococcus sp. WMMA185; assembly: GCF_001767395.1. Lineage (NCBI taxonomy): Bacteria > Bacillati > Actinomycetota > Actinomycetes > Mycobacteriales > Nocardiaceae > Rhodococcus > Rhodococcus sp. WMMA185. The sequence goes on from NZ_CP017014.1 coordinate 4,077,372, forward strand.
GTAGCACTTGTCCTGGGGCGTCGACGTACAGGCTGACATAGCTGACTTGGCCGGTTTTTCCACGAGAGGGCACAAGAGCGGGAAGTCGAGCGATGACCGGAGATATCAGTGCTATATCCACGGTAGTTCCGTTGATGTTCGGGAGGAACAACTGCCCACCCCTGATTGATGGTGCTGTCTCTGCGAATCGCAGCTGCGACACGATGGACTTGATGTTGGCCCGATCGATGATCGTCACGATATCGCCGGATTGCCGAAGAACAAGAGATGTGTCGGTCAGATAGTGCGGGTTGGTGCGATGAACTGCCAGATAGCCGAACAACATGACCAAGGACCAGACCGAAAGGACCGCGAGACTCACCTGAAGCCATACCCAGGGAAGAAGTAGATGCAACACCACGATCTCGATACCGGTCGCGACTGCGAACGCCGCCGGAATCACGAGTGTTCCGCGGGTCGAGGTGAATACGATTGCGCCGTGTTCGATTCCGGAGTGGCGCCGACGGATCCACAGCCACAATGACCGGTAGGTCCTGACCTCGGCCCTGACGAGCATCCAGAGCGGTGATTGACCGAGCACTTTCGCTGTTGCGTCTCGAAGCCCGTCGCCAAAGCGGCGCTGTGCCACGATCGCAATGACCAGCGTCAATGCGACCGCACCAATCAGCGGGACCTCTACCGCCACGAACAGAGTCGCTGCTTGGCGAGTGGTGATGGTTCCTGTGGCCAGCAAGACGGCGTCGACGATGAGAACGACCACTGTCACCAGCTGCGAGACCTGCTGGAAGCGTCGAATCCTCTGGGCCATCGTCACAGGTCCGTATATGAGGGAGATCGGCGAACCAACTCTCGTTGGACCCGTAGAACGACTTCGCGTTGCGCCTGATCGGGGATCAAATCGTCGAGCGAGAGCGCCGCACCAGTGATCCCGTGGGCAGTGGCGGCTCCAGTTGGAGGTTCGATCATCAGTTTCTGATGATCGAACAACTCGACAAGTCGGCCAACGAGTGCATCGATGTCAGCTTCCGACGAGTCGGGGGTGCGGCCCTCGAGGCTCGACCACTCCGCAAGGATTGCCAGGTACTCCTCGCGTTGATCATCATTGGCCATTGTTCCCGAGTAGCCGGTAAGAAGCTCCTCTGGCGCCTTCCCCGATATCACAAGAGCCTCGAGGAGGTCTCGATCGTGCCGAAGAGCAGAACCGACCGTGTCGGACGGAGCGTGCTCGACGGCCTCGGCCAAAGCTGTTGCAAGCTCAGCCGGCAACACTGAGACCGAGTTGCCGCGTTCGACCTCGGCGAGCATTGCGCTGAGCTGTGCGCTGCGGCGGGCAAGCATCGTCTGCTCGCTCTCGACCGCTCTGATCAAAGCGCGCAGATCCGCTACCACGTCGCGATCGTCATCGCTCGACCTTCCGTCAGCGAGGATGGCGGCGACCGAACCGAGAGGTACTCCACTGCTGGCCAACCAGCGAATTCGCAGCAATCGGACTGCATCGCCAAGGGCGTACTCGCGGTAGCCATTGGACCGACGAGGTGGCTCGTCAAGTAGACCGAGCCGGTGGTAATGGCGCACCGCCCTCGTCGTCGTGCCGGCAATCTCAGCGAGCTGACCTATCCGCATGAGCCAAGTCTCAACTATGACCCAACGTCAAGGTCAAGCCGATGCGCCGATCGCGAAGAAGGGTCGTTTGCCCAGTGCGATGCTCACCGATCACGAGCTAGCGGCGTCAGGATTCCGGGTCATCATGCGTCGAGCGGCTGCCTGCGTGCCCCGACGTCCGGTCGACGGAACCCACTCGCACCTGGACGTGTCCGCCGCGGGCGGACGCGGCCCGAACGTCGGTGAGCGAGGAATCGATCAACGTCCAGGGGTGTGCGTTGATGTCCGATCCCCCCATCAGGCAGGCGAGCTGGGCTAGCGGAGTCCACACAGCGGCGTATCCGACGGGTTTCTGCATGTCGACGACCGCCACCCTGCCACCGGGGTGGGTCAGGTCGATCATCGTGGCGAGCGCCCGCGGCCAATCCGCCATCAGCGACAGCACATAGGTGCTGAGGGCCGCGTCGAAGGTGTCGGCCCCACCGAGGTCACAGGGGTTGAGCTTGGTGCCGTCGGCCTCGACGAAGCTTACGTTGTTCCATCCTGCCGACCTGGTGCGTCGTCGTGCCTGGTCGAGCATGTGGGCACTCGCGTCGACCGCGGTGATCGATCCAGTCGGGCCGATTCGTTGCTGGATGTGCGAGAAGTTCAGCCCGGTTCCGCAGCCGAGGTCGAGGACATTTTCGCCCGGTTTCAGCGCGAGTAGATCGATTGCCGCGACACGTCCCGCGCGGTACACCGGCCATTCGGCGGAGATGAGGTCGTAGAAGCGGGCCGAGCCACGGTAACGGGCCTTTCGTCTCACGGGCAATCCATTTCGTCTTACGTTCCGATAATTCTTCTTCGAAGCGGGAACACGGTGGGACGGTCGGGGGGTTCCCCCAGTGTGCATCCACCTGCGCCAGACGACCACGACGAACGGGCCCGAAGGTTTCGGCAGTACGTCGAACCCGAGATCGAAGTCCTGTTGCGGGTTGCGAGGACGCTGACCGGGCCTGCGGATGCGGAGGACCTCGTCCAGGAAACGCTGGTGCGGGCCTTTCGCAGCGTCGACCGCTTCGACGGCCGCTACCCCCGGGCGTGGTTGCTGACGATTCTGAGGAACACGAACATGAACATGCACAGACGACAGCGCCCCGATGTTGTCGAGGACGTCGCGATCTATTCGGACGCCAGGCCGGCCTTCGGTATCGACCCGCCGAACACCGAGGATCAGATCATGGCATCGATCTTGCCCGCCGATCTCGAACGGGCGGTACAGGCACTGGACTCGAAGTTCCGGACGGTGCTGTTCCTGATCGACGTCGATCAACTCACCTACAGCGAAGCCGCCGACACGCTCGGCGTTCCGGTGGGGACGGTGATGTCTCGGCTGAGCCGGGCACGTGACCGTGTGCGTAAACACTTGCGGCCGAGCTTCGCGGCGGCGAGGAAGGAGAAGCGATGATCAAGGCTGTGCGCACGATGCTGACGTGCCATTGGTCGGCGCGCCGGATCCAGCGCTACCTGGACTCCGACCCGGCAGCGTTGCTTGATCCGAACGAGATCCGCCGGTTGGAGGCACATCTGGCCGAGTGCGACAAGTGCAACGCCGCGGCGGACGAGTACCGTCAGATCAACACTGCCCTTTCGAGGTGGGCGGCTCGGCGAATGCCTCAGAGAGACAGCGTTGTTCACATGCGTCAGGTTGTAGACCGCATTGCCCGTGGTGACCTGTATTGACACAGAAGGAGTTTCAGAACGTGGCACCAGCGAGCAGGAAGTCTTTTCCCGGATCCGCCGATCTCGTGGTGATCGGTGGCGGAGCCGCGGGGATTGTCGCTGCGAAAACGGCGGCTGGATTCGGCGCGAAAGTGGTTCTGGTAGAACGTGACCGTACCGGTGGAGATTGCTTGTGGACTGGGTGCGTCCCGTCGAAAGCGCTGCTCGCCGCCGCGTCCGTAGCCGCGACGATGCGTCGAGGACACGAATTCGGAGTAGACGCCTCGAACGTGACTGTCGACTTTGCCCGGGTGATGAAACACGTGCAGGGTGCGATCGAGACCATCGCGCCGGTCGACTCACCCGAAACACTCCGCGACGCGAACGTCAACGTCGTCAGCGGTACGGCCCGCTTTACCGGCCCCCGCTCGCTGAGCATCGATTCGCACACCATCACTTTCGGCCAGGCGGTGATCGCGACGGGGGCCGCCCCGGCAGTGCCGAACATTCACGGACTCGACCAGGTCGACTACCTCACCAGCGATACGATTTGGGGGCTCACCGAACTGCCGCCTCGGCTGCTGGTTCTCGGTGGTGGAAGCGTAGGATGTGAACTCGCCCAAGCCTTTGCCAGACTCGGCTCGACGGTCACGATTGTCGAAGCTGCAGATTCGCTCCTTCCTGCGGAAGACCGAGAAGCCGCTGCATTCGTCACCCAGAGTTTGGTGGATGACGGGGTCACTGTGCTGACCGGAGTGACGGCGGAGTCCGTCGCGGGCCAGGCACTGGTTCTCGCGGACGGTCGCCACCTCGAATTCGACAGTCTGCTCGTTGCCGTTGGACGCAAGCCACGGACGGCGTCGATCGGGCTTGACGCGGCTGGTGTCACTGTCGATCGCCGCGGGTTCGTCACCGTGGACGATCACCTTCGCACCACCAACCCGAGGGTCTGGGCGGCCGGCGACCTCACCGGTCACCCCCAGTTCACCCACACGGCAGGAATGCACGGGAGCATCGCCGCAACCAACGCGATCCTGGGGCTTCGTCGCACCGTCGACCGCACCGGCACCCCCCGCGTGACCTTCACCGACCCCGAGATCGCCGTCGCCGGAATCGATACCGAGGCCGCCCGCCGCATTCCCGGGCTGCACGTGCACACTCTCGGCCACGAGCACGTCGACCGTGCTGTCGCGGAGCGTGAGACGCGCGGGTTCACCCGACTGGTGGTCGACGGCAAACACCGCATCGTCGGAGCTACCGTCGTCGGCCCTCGTGCTGGTGAGACGATCGGCGAGATAGTGCTGGCAATCAAACAGGGGCTGCGGACACGGGATCTGGCCGGAACCACCCACCCCTACCCCACCTACAACGACGGGCCCTGGAACGCCTCCATCGCCGACGTTCGGTCGCAGTTGGCCAAGCCCGTCGCGAGTGGGGCGATCAAGGTTCTCGCCCGTATCCGCAGAGCGGCGCAGAATATTCGAAAGGACTGAAGTCATGACCACCGCCACCGCCTTTGTGGGCGACACACCGATCGCGACCACCGATGACGTGGTGATCGTCGAGGGCAACGTGTACTTTCCCGAGCGCGACGTCGAAGACGGCGTGCTGGTTGCGAATCGGGCCAAGAGCCTGTGCTTCTGGAAAGGCGTCGCTAGCTACTACGACGTCGAGGCGGGAGGGATCTCGCTTCGCAGCGCAGCGTTCACCTATCGTCACCCGTCGCCGCTGGCCCGCCGCGTCAAGGGCCGGGTGGCGTTCTGGAACGGTGTGGACGTTCGTACGAGCTGAAAACCTGAGAAGCTCAAAGGATGGCGCCGCCACCCGCACGGTCGAGGTGGCGGCGTCATTCAGTTCTTCGGTGCTGGTGTCAGCTGAACGCGCTGCCTGCACCCGAGCCGCTGCCGGCCAGCGAGCCGAAGTCGATGCACAGCGATCCGGTGCATGTCTCGATCGCAATGACCGACACTGTGTCGTCGTCGCGGTTGGCGACGTAGGCGCGTTTCCCGTCCGGGGTGATTGCCACCCCCTGCGGTTCTTTGCCGACGTCGATGGTCTCGATGACAGTGTTGGTGCCGGTGTCGATTACCGACACCGTGTTGCCAAGGAGGTCGGTGACGTAGGCGCGTTTCCCGTTCGGGGTGATCGCCACCGCAAATGGGGTGCCCCCGACTGGGATGGGCGCGCCCACGACGGTGTTGGTACCAGTGGCGATCACGGACACCGTGTCGTTGTCTTGGTTGGTGACGTAGGCACGGAACCCGTTCGAGGTGATCGCCACTCCAGAAGGGCCGTCGCCTGCGGTGATGGTGTCGATGACAGTGTTGGTGAGGGTGTTGATCACCGACACGGTGTCGGTGTCGACGTTGGTGACGTAGGCGCGGAACCCTAGCGGTGTGATTGCCACCCCTCTAGGGAAGTCCCCGACATCGATGGTGTCGATGACGGTGTCGGTGCCGGTGTCGATCACCGACACCGAACCGGTCGACGAATTGACGACGTAGGCGCGTTCTCCGTTCGGGGTGATCGCCACTCCGAACGGGCCGACACCGACCGGGATGGGTAGGCCCACGATGGTATTGGTGGCGGTGTTGATCACCGACACCGTGTCGTCGTCGCGGTTGGTGACGTAGGCGCGTTTTCCGTTCGGGGTGATCGCTACCCCGGACGGGCTGGTGCCGACGGCCACAGTGGCGACCACTGCATTCGTGGCGGTGTCGATCACCGACACCGAGTCATCATCGATGGTGGTGACGTAGGCGCGGGTTCCGTTCGGGGTAATCGCCACCGCGGCGGGGCCGCCTACGACATCGATGGTGTCGATGACGGTGTCCGCGGCGGCAGTCGCCGGACCGGTTCCGGCGATGCCGAGCACCATCGCGAACGTGGCCAGCATCCCGAGCAACAGGCGTGGGATGCGTTTCCGGGCTGTCGGATAGGCGCGGAAGTGGCTGCGGTGACTCACATTCTTCTCCTGCCATACGAGGACCAAAACGGATCAACCATGCTGCGGGGAGAGCCGACTCCCGGATGCGGACACCGGCAATCCATTGGAGGTTAACTATCAGATAGCCATTTCGATCCCGGACACGCCGAAACTGTCACGGCTCCACTGGTGTATGAGCACGGCGGCTGGGTGTCAGCTGAATGTGCTGCCGGCGCCAGAGCCGCTGCCGGTCAGCGAGCCGAAATCGATGCACAGCGATCCGAGGCATCTCTCGATCGCGATAACCGACACCGTGTCGTCATCACGGTTGGTGACGTACGCGCGGGTTCCGTCCGGTGCGATCGCCACCCCGAATGGCTCGTTCCCGACGGTGACCGTGTCGACCACCGTGTTGGTGCCGGTGTCGATCACCGACACCTCATCGCTATCGAATTCGGCGATGTAGGCGCGGGTTCCGTTGGGGGTTACTGCCACCCCGATCGGCTCGTTTCCGACGGTGACCGTGTCGACCACGGTGTTGATGGCGGTGTCGATCACCGACACCGTGTTGTCGTTGGTGTTGGTGACGTAGGCGAAGAACCCGTTCGGGGTGATCGCCACCTTCCGCGGGGCGTCCCCACCGGCGATAGTGCTTGACACCGTGTTGGTGTTGGTGTCGATCACCGATACCGTGTTGCCTCCATGGTTGGCGACGTAGGCGTGGGTCCCGTTTGGGGTGACTGCCACCCCGACGGGGAGGTTTCCGACTGTGACGGTTGTGATTTCGGTGTTGGTGTCGGTGTCGATCACCGAGACCGTATCGTCCAATGCGTTGGTGACGTAGGCGTGGGCTCCGTCCGGGGTGATCGCCACCACTTGAGGGTTGTTTCCGACGGGTATGGGTACGCCGAGGACGGTGTTGGTGGCGGTGTCGATCACCGAGACCGTACCGTCCAATGCGTTGGTGACGTAGGCGAACGCTCCGTCCGGGGTGACCGCCACCCCAACTGGGTTGTCTCCGACTGTGACGGTCGTCGTCTCGGTGTTGGTGCCGGTGTCGATTACCGAGACCGTATCGTCCCCGGCGTTGGCGACGTAGGCGCGGGTTCCGTTGGGGGCGAACGCCACTTCCCGCGGACCGTCCCCGACGGGGAAGGTGTCGACGACGGTGTCCGCGGCCGCGGTCCCTACCCCCGCTCCAGCGATACCGACCACCATCAGGGCAGTGGCTGTAAGCCCGAGTACCAGGTGTCGTAGGCTGCCGGGGGCTGTGGAGCGGGTACGGAAACTTCTGTGGTAATTCACATGTTTCTCCTGCCGTGCGAGGAACGAAACGGATCGACCATGCTGCGGGGAGAACCGGCGGTCGGATGCGGACACCGGTAGTCCATCCGAGGTTAACCGTCCGATAGCTATCTCGGCTCGAGGCGCGCCGAAACGATCACTGCCACAACCCCACGCCAGGTGTTCGAGTGCGGAACGCATACATGACGTTGCCACCGGCGACAGTGCCGGTGGCAACGTCAAGGGGCCAGCGCTCGAACCGGGTGTCAGCTGAACGTGCTGGCTGCTCCCGATCCGCTGCCGGTCAGTGATCCGAAGTCGAGGCACAGCGACCCGAGACACTTGTCGATGGCGATCACCGAGACCGTGTCGTCCTCACGGTTGGTGACGTAGGCGCGTTTTCCGTTCGGGGTAACCGCCACCCCGGTCGGGGCAGCCCCGACACCGATGGTGTCGATGACGGTGTTGGTGCCGGTGTCGATCACCGACACCGAATTATCCGATCTGGTGGTGACGTAGGCGCGTCTTCCGTTCGGGGTAACAGCCACCCCGAACGGAATGTTCCCGACCGTGATGCTGTCGACCACCATGTTGGTGAGAGTGTCGATCACCGACACCGAATTGTCGAAGCCGTTGGCTACATAGGCGCGTGTTCCGAATGGGGTGATCGCCACCCCGAACGGGCGGTTCCCGACCGTGATGGTGTCGACCACCATGTTGGTCGCGGTGTTGATCACCGACACCGTATCGTCCCCGGCGTTGGTGACGTAGGCGCGTGTTCCGAACGGGGTGATCGCAACACCGGTCGGTTCATCCCCGACCGTGATGGTGTCGACCACATTGTTGGTTCCGATGTCGATCACCGACACCGTATCGTCCAGAATGTTGGGTACGTAAGCGGTGGTGCCGTTTGGGGTAATCGCCACCTCCCGGGGGCCGTTCCCGACCGTGATGGTGTCGACCTCCGTGTTGGTGGCGGTGTCGATCACCGACACCGTGCCGTCGGTGGCGTTGGTGACGTAGGCGCCAGCGCCGTTCGGGGTAATCGCTACCCAGAACGGGCGGTCTCCGACAGGGACAGTGGTGATTTCGGCGTTGGTGGCGGTGTCGATCACCGACACCGTGTCGTCGAAGTCGTTGACGACGTATGCGCGGGTTCCATTCGGGGTGATCGCCACCCCTGCCGGGCCGTCCCCAACAGGAATGGTGTCGATGACGGTGTCCGCTTCCGCAGCCGCTGACCCGGCCCCGGCGATGCCGAGCACCATCGCAGATGTGGCCAGTACGCTGCTCAACAGGCGCCGCGCACGACTCCGGACAGTGCGATGGGTGTGAAATCCACTGTGGTGATTCACATTTTCTCCTACCGCGCGAGGAACAAAACGGATCAACCGTGCGTGGGCGAGCCAGCGGTCGGGCGAATGCCGGCAGCCTATCGGAGGCTAACAGCCGGATACTGATCTGGATCCCGAACACGCCGAAACATTCACGGTCGCAATGCCGCACGAATCCGGACAGGTGCCAGGGTTCGCACCCAACGCCCATACACGCTCACGAGCCACATGATGCCGCCACAGGCATGGTTGCCGGTGGCGGCGTCACGCGTCTTCGTGGGGGTGGTGTCAGCTGAACACGCTGCCACCGCCAGAGCCGCTGCCGGTCAGCGAGCCGAAGTCGATGCACAGCGAGCCGAAGCACCCCTCGATCGCGATCACCGACACCGTGTCGTTCGAGGTATTGGCGACGTAGGCGCGGGTGCCGTCCGGGGTGATCGCCACCCCGAACGGGCCGTCACCCACGGGGACGGTCTCGATGACGGTGTTGGTGCCGGTGTCGATCACCGACACTGTGCTGTCGGCCGTATTGGTGACGTAGGCGCGTTTCCCGTTGGGGGTGATCGCCACCCAGAACGGATCATCCCCGACGTCGATGGCGTCGGTGGCGGTGTCGGTGGCGGTGTCGATGACGGCCACCGTGTCGTCAGCAATGTTGGCGACGTAGGCAAGTGCCCCGTTGGGGGTGATTGCCACGCCGAATAGGCTGCCGCCAACGGGGATGGTGTCGATTTCGGTGTTGGTGGCGGTGTCGATCACCGACACCGTGCCATCACCGGCGTTGGTGACGTAGGCAAATGCCCCGTTGGGGGTGATCGCCACCCCGGCCGGGTTGGGCCCGACCGGGATGGGTACGCCGACGACCGTGTTGGTGGTGGTGTTGATCACCGACACCGTGCCGTCAGCGTTGTTGGTGACGTAGGCGAATGCCCCGTTGGGGGTGATCGCCACCCCGAACGGGGCGGGGCCCACCGGGATGGGTACGCCGACGATCGTGTTGGTGGTGGTGTCGATCACTGACACCGTGCCGTCGCCGTTGGCGACGTAGGCGCGGGTGCCGTCCGGGGTGATCGCCACACCGGTCGGGGCAGGCCCGACATCGATGGTGTCGATGACGGTGTTGGTGGCGGTGTCGATCACAGACACCTTGCCGACATTGATGGTGGTGACGTAGGCGCGGGTGCCATCCGGGGTGATTGCTACACCGAAGGGGCTGGTCCCGAGGTCGATGGTGTCGATGACAGTGTCCGCAGCTGCGGTCGCCGGTCCAGTCCCGGCGATGCCGAGCACCATCGCGAGAGTGGCCAGTGTCCCGAGCACCAGGCGTCGGGTGCGGCCCCGGATCGTGGTAGAGGTGTGGAAAGTGCTGTGGTGATTCACATTTTTCTCCTGCCGTGCGAGGAACGAAACGGATCGACCATGCTGCGGAGAGGACCGGTGGTCGGATGCGGACGCCGGTAGTCCAACGGAGGTTAGCCGCCAGATAGCTATCTTGGTTCGAGGCGCGCCGAATCGATCACGGCCGTGCCATCTGGGCTTTGCAGCGGGGGTGTCAGCTGAACGTGCTGCCGGCGCCCGAGCCGCTGCCGGTCAGGGAGCCGAAGTCGATGCACAGCGAACCGAGGCACTGGTCGATGGCGATCACCGACACCGTGTCGTTGAAGCGGTTGGTGACGTAGGCCCGGGTTCCGTCGGGGGTGATCGCCACCGCGTTCGGAAAGTTCCCGACTGCGATGGTTGCGTCGACGATCGTGTCGGTGGCGGTGTCGATGACCGACACGGTGTTGTCACCAGCGTTGGTGACGTAGGCGCGGGTGCCGTTGGGGGTGATCGCCACCCCTTGCGGGGTGGCCCCGACTGGGATGGGTGCGCCGATGACGGTGTTGGTGGCGGTGTCGATGACCGACACGGTGTTGTCGCCGTTGTTGGTGACGTAGGCGCGGGTGCCGTTGGGGGTGATCGCCACCCCGATCGGGGCTCCCCCGACTGGGATGGGTGCGCCGATGACGGTGTTGGTGGCGGTGTCGATTACCGACACGGTGTTGTCGCCAATGTTGGTGACGTAGGCGCGGGTGCCGTTCGGGGTGATCGCCACCCCTTGCGGGCTCCCCCGACTGGGATGGGTGCGCCGATGACGGTGTTGGTACCGGTGTCGATTACCAACACCGTGCTGTCACTGGGGCTGGTGACGTAGGCGCGGGCTCCGTTCGGGGTGATCGCCACCCCGATCGGGCCGTTCCCCACGGGGATGGGTGCGTCGACGATGGCGTTGGTGGCGGTGTCGATTACCGACACGTTGTCGTCGACTTCGTTGGTCACGTACGCGCGAGTGCCGTCCGGGGTGATCGCAATCCCGCGTGGTGAGGCTCCGACGCCAATGGTGTCGATCACCGTATCCGCGGCCGCGGCGCCCGCCCCCGCTCCGGCGATGCCGACCACCATCAGGGCGGTGGCTGTGACCCCGAGGAGCATGCGTCGGACGCGCTTCCCGGCCGGGGGATGGGTGCGAAACCCTCTGTGGTGATTCACATTCTTCTCCTACGGTACGAGGAACAAGACCGATCAACCATGCCGTCGCGGAGCTGGCGGTCGGATGCGGACGCCGGCAGCACATCGGATGTTAACTGTTAGATAGCTATTGGGGCCTCGGGCACGCCGGAACTGGTACCGCCGCTCTGGCGCACGAGCATGGCGACGAGGCGGCAGGCTGGGTGTCAGCTGAACACGCCGGCGGCGTTCCAGACTGGGTCGGTCAGCGAAGCGAAGTCGATGCACAGCGCTCCGATGCATTGGTCGATGGCGATCACCGAAACAGTGTCGGCACTGGAGTTGGTGATGTAGGCGCGTTTCCCGTCCGGGATAATTGCCGCCCCGCGTGGTTCGTTTCCGACTGCGATGGTGTCGATCACCGCGTCGGTGGCGGTGTCGATCACCGATACCGAGTCGTCCCCGGCGTTGGTGATGTAGGCGCGTTTCCCGCTCGGGATGATGGTCACTGCGCGTGGTTCGTTTCCGACTGCGATGGTGTCGATCACCGCGTCGGTTCGCGTGTCGACCACGGATACCGAGTCGTCCCCGGCGTTGGTGATGTAGGCGCGTTTCCCGTCCGGGATGACCGTCACCGCGCGTGGTTCGTTCCCGACCCTGATGGTGTCGATCATCGTGTGGGTGGCGGTGTCGATCACCGATATCGAATTGCTCGAACGGTTGGTGACGTAGGCGTATTTCCCGTTCGGGGTGATTGCCACCCCCTGCGGCTCTGCCTCGACCGCGACTGTCTTGACCTCAGAGTTGGTGGCGGTGTCGATCACCGACACCGAACCTCCCAAGGCGTTGGTGACGTAGGCGAAGGATCCGTTCGGGGTGATCGCCACACCGAACGGCAAGCTTCCGACCGTGATGGTGCCGACTTCCGAGTTGGTGGCGGTGTCGATCACCGACACCGAATCGTCCAGGAGGTTGGTGACGTAGGCGAAGGATCCGTTCGGGGTGATCGCGACGCCGGACGGGCCGTCCCCGACCGTGAGGGTGTCGATCTCTACGTTGGTGGCGGTGTCGATCACCGATACCGAATCGTCGAGGCTGTTGGTGACGTAGGCGAAGGATCCGTTCGGGGTGATCGCCACCTCGATCGGTACGTTTCCGGCGGGAACGGCGTCGATGACGGTATCCGCGGCCGCGGCCGGCACCACCACCCCAGCCACACCGAGCACCATTGCGAAAGTGGCCGATACCCAGAGCAATAGGTGTCCGGCAGATCCTCGAACAGTGTGATAGGCGCGAAATCTGCTGTGGTGATTCACATTTTTCTCCTGCCGTATGAGGACCAAAACGGATCAACCATGCTGCGGGAGAACCTGCGATCGGATACCGGTGCAGGTAGCTAACCGAAGGGTAACAATCGGATACCGAACTGAGCCTCGGACACGCCGAGGACAGAGAAGACGGCTAAAGGAGCCAAATTCCGAGCTGAAGATTCTTGCGGGCGGAAAGCGCTAAGGCCTTGCCACGGTGGCTATTGCAGAGCGCGGTACCCCGCGACGATTCGCTGGATCGAACTCACCGCCACCACCGCAGCCCAGACCACTGCGATTTGCCACGCGAATGCCGAGAACACCAGCCACAGCGCATGCACAGCAATTGTTTCCGTACCCTCGGCCAGGCCGCCGAGGAATGACAGGGACCGACCGTCGTCCAGGCTTCGACCACTCCGTTCGGCAATCGACGAGAAGGCGAGGAACGCGCTGCCGTTGATGTAGTAGGCGAGGAGTACGAGAAGGAACGGCCACCACGGCGCGCCGTACGCGGCGCTGGCACCGATCGCCACACCGACGACGGTGCTCCCGTACACGATGAAATCCGCAGTGATGTCGAAGAATCCGCCTGCACCGGCATCGTCATGCGTGGATCTGTGAGCCCGACGGCGGCGTGCGAGAGGGCCGTCGAGGCCGTCGGCGAGCCGCGAGAGCAGCCACAGGACCAGTGCCACCCACCATAATTGGAGCCCGGCAGTGACCGCGCTCCCGAGTCCGAGCGCCAGGCCCACCCCGGTGATCCGGTCCGGGGTGATCGAGGGAATGTCGATAGCTGCGGCGCAGCGGGCAAGTGGTCGGTCGAGTTTCCTACGCAGATACTGGTCGATCATCCTGGCCGTCCACCCCTGTGCTCTCGACGTCCGCGGCGTTCCTGGTGTTCACGGCACGCGTGAATCCCATCCGCCGTGCAAGATATCCGGTGCCGAGGCTGAGGAGGATGATCGCGAGTACCGCGAGGGCGAAGGGCCATGACAGAGGTGACGTGCCGTACGCGCCGAGCGCCGTGTATCCGACGGTGGCCGGAATTATCCCTGCCGCGGTGCCGATGACGTAATCGCGTTGCCGCACGGCACTCAGCCCCGCGGCATAGTTGACCAGGGCGAACGGGAACAGGGGAACGAGTCGCACGATCAACACCGAGGTGAATCCATTTCGCTCGAGCAGTGAGTCGATCGCGCGGACCTTGGACCACTCGATCCGTGCGACCCCGCCGCGGCCGAGCGACCGCGACACCCAGTAGGCCACCCAGGCACCGAGGGTCGCTGCGACGACCACGACGAGAACCCCGGCCACGAGTCCGAACAGCAGGCCGCTGGCCACGGTGAGCGCGCTCGCGGGGAAGGGAGTGAGAGTCGCAACGGCATAGAGGAGGACGAAGACAACCATCCCCCACGCGCCGGCTGAGGCGACCTGGTCGCGCAGCGATGACGGGTGCGGGACGTCGATACTCAGCGCCACGAGACCGCCGGCGAGAATGATGACGGCGAGTATCCCAATCTTGAGCCGGTTGTCCCAGCCCGCCCGTCCGCCGGTCGCCACCTTCTCTTCGATTTCCACCGCATATCCTCGTTCTTGTCGGCCGTTCTCGTCCCGGCTGCGAAGCACCGCCACACACCACGATGCCCTGGTTCCATCGCAACGGGAAGGCATCGAGGGTTTCGTTGTGTTCCCGAAACGAAGAAATTCGTCCGATCCATCCTGAGGGGTGGACCGCCCGGAGGTGTTTGTGAAGCAGTTCGTCATCGCATCAGGGCTCAGCATCGGTTTGCTTCTCAGCGCGTGTAGCGCGCCTGGTTCCGAAGCTCCGGTCGCGGAGAACCTGTCGTGGAATGAGATCGAGGAGCAGGCCCAGGGGCAGACGGTGTCGCTGTGGATGTACGGCGGCGACGAACAGGGCAACACCTACGTCGACGAGTTCCTCACCCCGGCAGCACAGGCTGCAGGGGTGACACTTCGTAGGGTGCCCGTCGCGTCCACCTCGGACGCCGTCAACCGGATCCTGTCGGAAAGGCAGGCCGGCGTCACCGACGGGGACGTGGACTTGGTGTGGGTCAACGGTGACAATTTCGGGACAGGTAAGCAGGCCGGTGCCTGGCTGTGCGGGTGGACCTCCACTCTTCCGAACATGGATTACACGAATCCCGACGATCCCCTGCTCAGCAGTGACTTCGGCACGCCGGTGGACGGTTGTGAGGCGCCGTGGCACAAGGCGCAGTTCACCCTCGTCTACAACGCCGAGGCCGTCCCCGACCCGCCGACGACCCTCGCCGACGTCCTCGACTGGGCGCAGGCGAACCCGGGCCGGTTCACCTATCCGGCGCCGCCAGATTTCACCGGATCGGTGTTCATCCGCGAGGTACTCGCCAGTGTGTCGGGTGGCGCGGAGAATGTGCCGTCCCAGTTCAGCGAGGCGGATTACGACCGTCTGACGCCGGCTCTGTACGACCGACTGCGCGAGATCGCCCCGTCTCTGTGGCGCGAGGGGACGACGTATCCGCAGACCTCGTCCGAGCTCGACGACCTCTATGCCGGCGGTCAGGTCGACATGACGATGACCTACGGGCCGGCGGCACTGACAGATCTGGTGGCTCGGGGAACGTATCCACCGCAGACCAAGGTGCTGCAGCTTGACGAGGGCACCGTTGGGAACGCCAGCTTCCTCGCCATCCCCTCCACCTCGGACAAATCGGCCGCTGCCCGCGTGGTGGCCAACCTCGCGCTCTCACCTGACCAGCAACTCATCGCGGCCCGCCCGGATGTCTGGGGTCAGTTCACAGTGCTCGACGTCGACAGATTGCTGCCCGCCGATCGAGAGGCGTTCCGTGCGCTACCGTCGTCTTCTGTGGTCCCGACCTACGACGTTCTCTCCCGAGGTGCGCACCCCGAGTTGTCGGCGCAGTGGGTCGGCCCGCTCGACGACGGTTGGCGGCGCAACGTCCTCGCGCGGCGATGAGGGGCTGTTCGATGAAGAACCAATGCCGGTGACGGCGGATCGCGTCCAGGCCCACGCGCCACGTCGAAGTAGTTGGCGCAGCACCGTGTGGGTGCTGCCTGCGGTGATTCCAGTGGTCGCGGTCGTCGGTGCCGGTATCGGCACCGCATTGGTGCAGAGTCTCGGCCTGATGCCGCTGGTCGGTGACCCGGAGCTGACCACTCAGGCCTACACCGCCAACTCCGAGGATCTGCTCACCTCCGCGCTGCTCACACTCGCCATCGCGGTCGTATCGACCGCTCTCGCTGCCGCGATCGGACTGACCGCGGCACTGTCGGTGCTGACCGGACGCCGGACGGCAATGTTTGCCGCAAGCCTCACGGTCCCGGTGCCACACCTGATCGGTGCCGCCACGATGGGGTTGCTACTGGCCGATTCCGGACTGCTCCCCCGGTTGCTCGGACTCGATGAGGGTGGATGGCCCGCCCTGGTCGGAGGTCGGTGGTGGATTGCCGTGATCGTGGAGTACGCGTGGAAGGAATCTGCGTTCATCGCGTTGGTGGTTGCCGGAACGCTCGCCACCCGCGTGGCCCGCTACGACGAGACCGCCGCAACGTTGGGGGCGGGCCGCCGCGCGCGGCTGCGGCTGGTCACGTTGCCACTGGTCATGCCCGCCCTGATCGCGTCTTCGGCGATCGCGTTCGCCTACACGGTCGGCTCCTACGAGGTAGCGAAAATTCTGGGCCGCGCGCATCCTGAACCGCTGCCGGTGATGGCGGTTCGCTTGTTCACCTCGATCGATCTCGCCACGCGACCCGAGGCGGCCGCGGTCGCGGTCGTCACCACGGGTTTGGCGCTGGCAACCGCGGCGGTGGCACTCGCGGCATTGCGCCGTTCGGCGGTGTGGCAGTGATGCGCGTGGGTGGCCGGTCGGCCATGACAGGAGTCCGCGTGCTCTTGGTGCTCTGGTTCGTTGTGCCCCTGGTTCCGCTCGTCCTGTGGGTGTTCGCGAATCGGTGGACCTTTCCCGACGTTCTCCCTCAGGAGTGGGGATTCGACGGACTACGCAGCGCAGCCGACGCCGGTGCTGCGCGCGCGTTCGCGACGTCGACAGCCCTGGCGCTGTCGGTGTCCGCCATTGCAACGCCCCTCGGCGCCCTGGCCGCGAGGGCGCTGGTAT
Organism: Rhodococcus sp. WMMA185; assembly: GCF_001767395.1. Taxonomy (NCBI): domain Bacteria; kingdom Bacillati; phylum Actinomycetota; class Actinomycetes; order Mycobacteriales; family Nocardiaceae; genus Rhodococcus; species Rhodococcus sp. WMMA185. The sequence continues at coordinate 4,094,146 of NZ_CP017014.1, forward strand.
CCGGACGGGTACACCTGCCCGGAGTCGTCGCCGCGATCCTGTTCGCACCGGTGTGTTTGCCGCCCTTTGCCGTCGCGCTCGGTCTGGATGTGCTGGTCCTTCGAACCGGCATTGCCAGCAGTGTGGCGGTGGTTGCGATACTCTCCGTAGCCGCGATCCCGTATACGACGTACGTGATGCGGGTGGCCTTCGGCGCGTACGACCGCGGTTACGAGGAGGAGGCGCGCACCCTCGGTGCTTCCCACAGGGCGGTGCTGTGGCGCGTCCAGATACCGTTGCTCGCACCCGCGCTCGCGGGTGCCGCGTTCCTGGCGTTCCTGGTCGGATGGAGCGACTACATCGTGACGTTGCTGATCGGGGGCGGACGGCTGATCACGGTCCCGATCCTGGTGGCGTCGTTCGCCTCGGGGACAGGCAACGACTCGGTGGTGGCAGCACTGTCGATCCTTGCGCTCATCCCGCCTCTGTTCCTGCTGATCATTCTCGGCCGCACCGGTCGGAGGGCGCTGCCATGAGTTCAACGCTGTCACTGACTCGCCTGAGGCGGCATCACCCTGGTCAGCAACATCCCGCCCTAGCCGACATAGATCTCGAAGTTCCGGCCGGTTCGTGCACTGCGATACTCGGACCCTCGGGTTCGGGGAAGAGCACAGCACTGCGGCTGATCGCCGGACTCGACGCTCCGACAAGCGGATCGGTGGCCCTCGACGGTGTCGATGTCACCGCGTTGCCCCCGGAACGACGAGGGATCGGAATGGTATTCCAGCGACCGCTGCTCTTCCCTCACATGTCGGTCATCGACAACGTGGGGTTCGCGGCCAGGGCGGCGGGCCAGTCGCGCTCGGCATCGCGTTCGAGTGCCCGCCGCTACCTCGACTTGGTGCACCTGTCCGAATTCGCCGATCGCCCTGTCAGCGCGATCTCCGGTGGGCAGGCCCAACGTGTCGCCCTGGCACGTTCCCTGGCCGGGACGCCCCGGGTGTTGTTGCTCGACGAGCCGTTCAGTGCGCTCGATTCGGTTCTGCGCGAAGACATGTACGAACTCGTCCGGGAGATCCGGAATGAACTTTCCCCGACCATCGTTCTCGTCACCCACGATCGACACGAGGCTGCCGTACTGGCGGACTCCGTGGCCGTGCTGATCGACGGCGTTCTCGAACATCATTCGGATGTCAGCTCCGCCTACACCCAACCCTCGACGCTGGCGGTCAACCGGTTGATGGGCGGAATCAACGAGATACAGGGACGCCTCGACGGCGGAGTACACCACTCCGACCTCGGGGCGCTGGAGTTGCCGCCGGGTAGATCGGTGTGTGAGGACGGACCCGCGGTTCTGCTGATCCGACATGAGATGATCCAGATCGTCGATCGCTCAGCGGAACTGCCGACTGGAGTGATCTGCGGTGTGCGTCCGGCGGGGCTGCGCTGCATCGCGGACGTGCGAGTGGGGTCGGCGACGGTGTGCGCCGAATTGCCGACCGGAACCACTGCCACCGTCGGTGCCGAGGTCGGGCTCGAGATTCCCCTCGAGGCGCGAACCGCCGTCACTCGGTGATGCTGCATGGGGGGTGATCACCGGCGGCGGCACCGATGGGTGACCTGTGTTACGGCAGAATGCCGTGAATGTCTCTATATCCGAGTGATCCGATGTATCACTATTCCGCTCCCTCCGCACAGACGGGCAAGGCAGGGTTGGACTTGAAGCCGCCGTTCTGGATCGCCCTGGGGATCGTTCCCACTGGACCGCTGTGGGTGCTCGTGGGCACCGTGATCGGACTTCCACCGACCGTGGTGGTCTCTTTCGCTACAGGGGGGATCGGTTGGTTCATTGCGAAACGTGCCCGACAGTCCGAACAGACGCGGCCATGGCATTGGGTGCTGGCGGGCAGTGGATTCTTCGCGGTCTTGCTAGCGATCCTAGGGCTTCTCGCAGTTCGCGGCGGCGGGGTGACCGACGGCGACACCTTCCTGGCAACCACGATCATCTTCTTGCTGGCAGGCGTGGGCGGTGGCTCTGTCACGGTCATCGCCATGCTGATTGCCGCCGTCGTACAACGTTCCAATCCTGCGGCTGCGGAAAGGACTCCACAGGGTCAGATGGTCGCACCCATCGTCGGCTACTCCGCGGATGGGCAACCGCAATACGGCCCGCCCATCTACATGGAGTCGCGGAACAGCCGCACCAATGTGTTCGCGATAGCGGCTCTCGTATCAAGCATTTTCGGTGGATTGCCCGGAGCATTGCTCGGTCACTTCGCGCTGAATCAGATTAGGCAAACCGGTGAGAGGGGTCGCGGCATGGCGATCGCGGGCATCGTGTTGGGTTACGTCTTCCTGATGGTGTGGGGGGTCTTCGTCATAGGAACCGTCGACTCTCTGTCCTGACGGCAACGTCTTCATCAGCGCACTCGTCGATCAGCCCCGATCCGGAACCCGACGGGGCCGGGAGGTTCATGTCCCGGCCCCATTCGCTGCGTTTACTTACTCAGCCGACGCGGATCGAGGTCCAGTCGCCGCAGCAGTTGTGCGTTGAGTGCGACGACGATGGTGGAAATCGACATCAGGATCGCCGCAACGGCGGGCGAGATGGCGACGCCGGCGAAGGCGAGGACACCGGCGGCCAGGGGGACGGCGATGATGTTGTACCCCGTCGCCCACACGAGGTTCTGCCACATCTTGCGGTAGCTGGCGTGTGAGAGGTCGATGATCGAGAGCACCGCGCGGGGATCGTCGGCGGCGAGAACCACACCGGCCGATTCGATGGCGACATCGGTGCCAGCCCCGATCGCGACTCCGACATCCGCGCGTGCGAGCGCCGGGGCGTCGTTCACACCGTCTCCGACCATCGCCACCCGGTGTCCCCGCTGCTGCAGTGCGGCGACCTGGGCGTCCTTGTTTTCCGGCAGCACATCGGCGAAGGCCTCGTCGATGCCCAGGTCGGAGGCGACGGCGTCAGCTACCTGACGGGCGTCGCCCGTGATCATCGCGACCTTCACACCTCGCGAGTGAAGGGCGTCGATGGCCTCACGGGATTCCTCGCGCACTGCGTCCTCGAGCGCCACCGCACCGAGCACGGAGCCGTCACGGACGACGTGAAGCACAGATGCGCCGCGATCGATCCACACTGACGTGGCCTCCGTGACATCCTGTGGGACGGTCACTCCGAGCTCGGAGAGCATCGCAGGCCCACTCACCCAGACCGGTTCGCCGTCGACGACGGCCTTCACTCCGCGTCCGGGTAGCGACCGGAAATCGGAGGCGGTAAGGCGTTCTCCCGCAGGTACTTTGGCGGCAGCCTCCGCGACGATGGCGCGGGCAACGGGGTGCTCGCTGTCGGACTCGACGGCGCCGGCCAGGGCCAGCAACTCTCGTTCGGTGTGGCCGTCGGTCGCGACCACACCGGTGACGACGTGCTTGCCCTGCGTGAGTGTGCCGGTCTTATCGAACAGGACGACATCGACGTTGCGCATACGTTCGAGCGACAGCCGGTCCTTCACCAGCACACCCGCTTTCGCTGCCCGCTCGGTCGAGATGGCAATGACGAGGGGGATCGCCAGGCCGAGCGCGTGGGGGCAGGCGATCACGAGAACCGTCACCGTCCGGACGACCGCCTCGTCCACGTTGCCGATCAGCGCCCACACGAGGAACGTGAGAATGCCTGCGGTCGTGGCGAAGTAGAACAGGAACGCGGCCGCGCGGTCGGCGAGAGCCTGGGCCCGGGACGACGACGCCTGCGCATCGGCCACCAGGCGTCGGATCCCGGCGAGTGCGGTGTCCTCCCCGACCGCACCGACCGAGATGCGCAGCGCGCTGTCGGTTGCCACCGTGCCGGCGACAACGGCATCGCCGACTGTTCGACTCACCGGATTCGACTCGCCGGTGATCATCGACTCGTCGACCTCCGCCTGCCCGTCCTCCACGGTGCCGTCGGCCGGGATGCGTCCACCGGCCCGGACCAGCACCAGGTCACCGGTGGACAACTCGGAGATCGATACTTCGGTGACACCGTCGTCGGTGACTTTGTCGGCGGTGTCCGGCAGCAGCGCCGCCAGCGCGTCCAGGGCGCCGGACGCCGAGCCCAACGCCCGCATCTCGAGCCAATGGCCGAGCAGCATGATGACGATGAGAAGCGCCAGCTCCCACCAGAAGTCGAGGTTGAATCCCCCGAGTTCGAGCGTGGTCACCCACGAGGCAAGAAACGCGACGGAGATGGCCATGCCGATCAACAGCATCATGCCGGGCTGCCGGGCCTTCAGCTCCCTCCATCCTCCGGTGAGGAACGGTGCACCGCCATAGACGAAGATCACGGTTCCGAGCACCGGCGGAATCCACGACGCCCCGGGGAAGTCGGGCAGGGTGTAGCCGAGGAGGTCGGCAACCATCGGGCTGAACGCGACCACCGGTAGCGACAGCACCAGGCTGAGCCAGAACTTCTGCCGGAACACCTCTCCGTGAGCGCCGTGCCCCGCGTGCTTGTCGGTGTGCTCGGCGTGATTCCTATGCTCGGCGTGGTTCCCGTGCCCGCTGCTCTTCGTGTGCTCTGCGTGGTCGGCCTGTGAAACCTGCTGATGGTGATTGTGGGACATGCCCGCTCCCCCGGTTGTTCTCGGAACTGATGTCAGGATCGTACGAGGCGTGCGATCGCGTCGGTTGCTTCCTTGATCTTCTCATCCTTCTCGGAGCCGCCCGCGACGGCGGCGTTGACCACGCAGCTATTGATGTGGTCTTCGAGAAGGCCCAGCGACAGGGACTTCAAAGCACTGGTCATCGCGGAAATCTGGGTGAGGATGTCGATGCAGTACTTGTCGTCCTCGACCATTCGCTGGAGGCCGCGTGCCTGTCCTTCGATGCGGCGCAGCCGCTTGAGGTAGTCGTCCTTGGCGCTGGCATATCCGTAGTCCGATTGGTCGGTAGCGCAATGTTCGGTCATGGCTATCATTCTCCTGCAGGTGAAGTGAGTGATCGGAATCGGCGTAGGCGCAGGCTGTTGCTGACGACGAACACCGACGAGAATGCCATGGCCGCCCCGGCAATCATAGGGTTGAGCAGGCCGGCGGCAGCCAGCGGCAGCGCGGAGACGTTGTAGGCGAAGGCCCAGAACAGGTTGCCCTTGATCGTTCCCAACGTCCTGCGGGACAGACGAATAGCATCGGCTGCCGCGCGCAGGTCGCCGCGAACCAACGTGAGGTCACTTGCCTCGATCGCGACGTCGGTGCCGGTTCCCATCGCGAGACCGAGATCGGCCTGCGCGAGGGCTGCGGCGTCGTTGACACCGTCGCCGACCATCGCAACCACCTTGCCCTCGGACTGCAAGCGGGTGATCACGTCGACCTTGTCCTTCGGTAGTACCTCCGCTATGACCTCGTCGATGCCTACCTGGTTTGCGATCGTTCTCGCCGCGGAGGAGTTGTCGCCGGTCAGCATGATCGGTGTGAGTCCGAGCCGGCGGAACTGTGTTACAGCTTCGCGCGACGTCGGCTTCACGGTGTCGGCGACCACGAGGATGCCGCGGGCCGCACCGTCCCAGCCGATCCCGACTACCGTCTTCCCGGCAGACTCGGCGCTGCGCACCTCCTCCTCGAGTTCCGGCGAGAGGTGCATTGCCCAGTCGCGGAGCAGTACCGGTCGCCCGACGACCACGGCGTGTCCGTCGATCATGCCCTGAACGCCGAGGCCCTCGAGATTGGCGAACTGATCCACCTCCGGCAGGGTCGCCGAGTCGCCGAGACGGTCGCGGGCACCCTTCGCGATGGCGCGGGCGATCGGGTGCTCCGACGCATTCTCGAGAGCGCCGGCGAACCGTAGCACCTCGTTCGCGTCCTGCCCCTCGGCAGCGACGACGTCTACCAGAGACATCGTGCCAGTGGTCACGGTGCCGGTCTTGTCGAGGACGACGGTGTCGACGCGCCGGGTGGACTCGAGAACCTCGGGGCCCTTGATGAGGATGCCCAGTTGCGCGCCTCGGCCCGTGCCGACCATCAGAGCGGTGGGCGTGGCGAGGCCCAGGGCGCAGGGGCAGGCGATGATCAGGACGGCGACAGCGGCGGTGAAGGCGGCGGCAACCGAACCGCCGATGGCGATCCAGACGCCGAGCGTGGCGAGGGACAAGAGAATCACGATCGGAACGAAGATGCCGGAGATCCGGTCGGCCAGGCGCTGTACCTCGGCTTTACCGGTCTGGGCATCCTCGACCATCCGTGCCATCTGCGCGAGCTGCGTGTCGGATCCGATCCTCTTGGCGCGCACGATGATCCGGCCACCGACGTTGACGGTCGCTCCAGCGACCTCCGAGTCGGGCGACACCTCCACGGGAACGGACTCGCCCGTGAGCATCGACGCGTCGACCGCGGACGTACCCTCGACGACGACCCCGTCGGTGGCGATCTTCTCGCCCGGCCGCACGACGAACCGATCACCAACGGCGAGCTCGTCGATGCTGATCTTCTGCTCGACGTCGCCCCGCAACACCGACACTTCCTTGGCGCCGAGCTCGAGAAGTGCGCGCAGCGCCGCTCCGGAGCGCCTCTTCGCACGGGCTTCGAAGTACTTGCCCGCGAGAATGAAGGTGGTGATACCGGCCGCCGCCTCGAAGTAGATGTTGCTCGAGCCGTCGTTGCGGGCGATGGTGAATTCGAATGCGTGGGTCATCCCGGTCATCCCGGCGGTGCCCCAGAACAGTGCGTAGACGGACCAGCCGAGCGCGGCGAGGGTGCCCATCGACACCAGCGTGTCCATGGTCGCGGCGCCGTGCCGCAGATTCGTCCAGGCCGCCTGGTGGAAGGGCCAAGCCCCCCACACCACGACCGGGGCCGCGAGGGTCAGCGAGAGCCACTGCCAGTTGGGGAACTGTAGGACGGGGATCATCGCCATCGCGATGACCGGAATACTCAGGACCGCCGAGATGATCAGCCGCTGCCGCAGCGCCGATGTGGTGCCGTCGTCCTCGTCCGGTTGCGGGGATTCTTTGTCGACCTCGACCTTCGGCAGCTTCGCGCCGTAGCCGGCCTCTTCCACGGCGGCGACGAGATCAGTGGTTGAGACGTCGTCGGTGAAGGAGACGCGGGCCTTCTCGGTCGCGAAGTTGACGGTGGCCGTCACACCGTCGAGCTTGTTCAGCTTCCTCTCGATGCGGTTCGCGCACGACGCGCAGGTCATGCCGCTGATAGCGAGTTCGACCTGCTGGTCGGCCTCAGGGGTGGTGGTCGTGGATTTCATGACGGCTCCTATGCGTCTATGTGTCTATGCGTCGCCGAGGTCGGTGACTGTGTAACCCGCTTCTTCGACGGCTCCGGCAATGGCGCTCGGGTCGAGGGGTTCGGTGCTGTCGATGACTACCTTGCCAGTGGCGAGGTCGACGTCCACGGAGACGACTCCGCTCAGGGAGCCGATCTCCTCGCGAACAGAAGACACGCAGTGGCCGCAGGTCATGCCGGTGACGGTGACGGTGGCGGAAACGGTGGAAGTGCTCATGGGACTGTGCCTCTCTTCTGGATGGTTGCTTCGACTATAAGAACTACCATACCCCCCTACGGTATTTCAACAAGTGTTCGTGACTACCGGTGGGGCTGCTTCTGCGCCGATACCTTCAGTGAGCGAAAGGCCTGCTCAGGGCTCCGGATCGCCGATTCGCTCCAGTGCGTCGACTACCAGTCCCCAGAACCGTTCGAAGTCGAGCTCGAGCGCGGCGGATGTCAGGCAGCCGGCCGGCGCCGGCTTGCGGAAGTCCGCGACCGTCATGCCGAGGGTGAGGGTGCCGGTGGTTTCGATCGCGATTGGGACCGGCACGGCACGGACGATCGTGGGATCGATGACGTGCGCCACCGCGCAGGGGTCGTGCACAGGTGGGGCATCGAAACCCTGCGCTGCCCTGTAGTTCTGTCCGTAGGCTTCGAGTAGCTCTCCGACGAACCGTGCCGGTCCGGTGCCGACGGCGGCGATGGCACTCGCGACCTCCGCGGTTGCGCGGGCCTGATGGGTGAGGTCCAGGCCCACCATGACTACCGGCCATCCGGCGCTGAACACGATGTGCGCGGCCTCGGGGTCGACGATGATGTTGAACTCGGCGACTGCGGTCCGGTTGCCGCGGTGAACACCGCCGCCCATCAGCACAACCCTCTGGACCCGCTCGACGATCGCCGGCTGCTTGCGCACGGCAAGCGCGAGGTTCGTCAGGCAGGCGGTCGCTACCAGCGTCACCGTTCCGTGTTCGTGGGCCATGATCGTGTCGATGATGAGGTCGACGGCATGGCGGGTGTCCAGCTCGATCGTCGGCTCGGGCAGTTCCGGGCCGTCGAGGCCGGATTCGCCGTGGATGTTCGGCGCGGTCGACAGCTCGCGTATGAGCGGACGTTCGGCGCCGGCGGCGAAGGGGATGCCCGTGATTCCGGCGACGCGAGCAACAGCGAGCGCGTTCCGCGTGACCTTCGGCAGGGTTTGATTGCCCGCGACGGTGGTGACCGCGAGAAGCTCGATCTCGGGGTTGCCGTGGGCAAGCAGGAGCGCGACGGCGTCGTCGTGGCCGGGGTCGCAGTCCAGGATGATCTTCTTGGGCATATCTGGGCTCCTCCGCTTCTCTGGTTGCCGAGTCGCTGGTCCGGCGAAAGGGCATAGCGGTCGACCCCACACTACTCGTGACGAGTATCTGGGAGCGAAACATGAATCCGCACAAGGGTTTAGGATCTGTTTTAAAGAAGAAAAGCGGTGTCAGCGGTGTGCCCCTACCGCCATTGCCCATGATCGCCAAACAGCCGTGTTTAACGGCCGCCAAATGTGGCTACCCATGATTCATGGTGGGGAGCGTGGGGAATCGGGTAGATGCGACAGCCCTCGGGGGTGTGTCGGCAACGATGATGTGGACGTTGCGCAACCGTGCCGTCGAGGCATCCCGTCTGGATGGCATGCTGGACGACCCTCTGAGCGTTCAGCTCTATGAGACGATCGACCACCCGTACGAGAACTTCGGTAGAGCGGATCAGTCGCACGCACTGCGTGCTCGCGCCTTCGACGTCGAGCTGCGCTTGTTTCTTGCGGCGCACCCAGGTGCCACGGTCGTAGCTCTCGGTGAAGGACTCCAAACCACCTACTGGCGCATCGGTGACCCAGACGTGCAGTGGCTGTCGGTCGATCTTCCCGAGGTGGTCGCACTGCGCGAGCAACTCTTGCCGCCGGAGCCGAACGTCACGACGCTGGCGATGTCGGCGCTCGATCGTTCTTGGATGGACCATGTGAATCCCGACCGCGGGGTGTTCGTCACAGCAGAAGGGCTACTGATGTACCTCCCGGCGGAGGAGTCGATGGGACTGATCATCGACTGTGCGCGACGTTTCCCGGGCGGTCGGCTGATGTTCGATTCGATCCCAAAGTGGCTGAGCCGCCTGACAATGAGGGGATTTCGGGTCACGAGGAACTACAAGATTCCGCCGATGCCTTTCCACCTGTCGCGGGCCGAGGCAGCGGCGCTACCGGATCGGATACCCGAGATCGCTTTCGTCCGTGAGGTTTCCCTGCCTCTCGGGCGTGGGCTGTGGGGGTCGAGAACCCTGCGGACAGTCTTCGACGTGCCGCCGTTGCGCAATGCCCGATTCACCCTCAACCTGTGTGGATTCGCCGGCTGAAGGTTTCAATAGATTCTCGATAGACGCAGGCAGCGCCTTCCGCCGTTCCTACTTTCATTGTTCTATCGGGTGAGTGGCGAGAGGCTCGGCGTCGATATCCAACCAGGGGAACAAAGGAAGTGACGCCAGCGCGTCGTGGAGGGCCGTCGCGTCGCGCGCCTCCCACAGACTCACCAACTCCCGACGCCCAGGCACCCGCCACAGCCTCTTCAAGGTGCCATCAGCACGAAGTTCATTGGTTCGGATGTGCTCACGCGTGCTCAGTTGCTCGAGTTCGTCGGCCGCCATGTCTGTGGGTAGATCAGTATTGATTCGGACCAGAAATTCCACAATGAACTCCTCGAGTGTCCTCGGTCCCGGTGAGGGCGAGCCGATCGGTGTACGTCTTCCACGGATCCGGGGTCAATCGTGGCCCAAACCAATCGAGCTCCTGCTGGTCATCCATGCCGAGCGTACTCAGCGCTCAGGTCGGGATCAACGGTCGAAGCCCTGCTCGAGGCCGAAGTCCCGGACCGACGTCAGCACCCATGGCACGCCATTCAAGCCTTGGAAGACTAATCAACCACTTTGATCGACGCCAACGGCATTCCACCAGCATTGACCTGCGGTCTCAACAGCTCAGGATGAAGTAGACCAGCAACCACCTCGCTTGGTGGTGGGTCGAGCGGTGCACAGTAGACGATGGTGTCGCTGTCTCCGGCATTGTTGTGCGATACGGCAATCGTGCGGAAGAAGTTGTCGGCCGAACCGAACGTGTTGGCATCCGGGTCCGAATCGGTTGAGATACGGAGCGTGGGTTCGATCACCGTACCGGCGTCGCCGGGCCTGAGGGTGATGTCCATGGCCGGGAACGTGAGGAATCCGGGATTCTTCTTCGAGACCCAACCATTGATATGGGTTCCGGTGGACAAACTTTCGTCGGACTCGAGGTCGGTCAGGCGGCCGTCTTCGTTGATGTCCATTCGCAGGATGGACCCGTTGTCATTCTGCTTTCCATTCGGGTCGATCCGGGTGATCTTCGGTGTGTTCTCAAAGGGGGTGGTCGGGTCGGAGGCGACCTTCGCGCTCACGAATTCGGTGCCAGGAGGAATGTCGACGTCATATCTGATGTCCCGCCACAGGACGAGGCTGCCGTTGTCGAGAATCTTATGGGTGGTAATGGGATCCGGTTGGATCCGGTAGGTGAACTCCTGCCCGCGCTCAACCGATTCCGGTGCGGTGATTTGGACACCCCACTCATTGGCGCCGGTCCCGCTCGCACCACCGGTAAAAGCGGTTCCCGTATTGGGTTTGCGATTTGGGCCGATCAACTGGCACATGGTTCCAAAATTGATATCGGTCGTCTTCACATTGTCGCCCGTAAGGGAAGGAAGAGCTGACGCGACGCCGCCAGGAACCAGGAGTGTTCCGGCGGCGAGGGTGGTGGCTGTTGCTGCGATTCCGGCCCAACGATGTACAGATTTCACGCGTGCTCCAGGACTTCCTCAGGCCATGCAATGGCATATGTTGTTTCGGGCGGGGACGAGCCCATTGCCGTGGTAGCTGGGATTAATGCATAAGCCAATTACGTTCTGCCAGAGATGATTCAGCGAGACTTGGAGGCTTCCGGTCCCGGCATCCACCCGGATGAATGCAGCGTAGAACTTTGCCTGCAACACCGTCATCAGTACCTCTTATTACTGGCTGAGGGGCGTCCAGTCGTCGCAGCCCAAAGATTGAAACCTTCCGTCTGTCGGTTCGATTGTGACCGTGACCGGATTTGTGATTGTCGTTCCCGCATCGAAGGTATTCCCGGAACTGTCCTGGCGGGACCAGAGGCAGGACTTCTGACCATCGCTCGAGCCGTCGCTGCGATACGACCCCGGTTGGAGATCGACTCCTACCGCGCCCGTGAAGTTGTACCCGGGGACCTTTGGTGCGGCAGAATCGGGATTGCCCAAGCTGACGGGATTCCAAGGCGCACAGTTGGTTGATGTGAATCCGACGTCGGTCGAGCCGATCGTCAGCGTAGTCGGATTGACGGTTGTTCCTCGCTCGACAACGCTCCCCTCGGTGTCGATTCGTTTCCAGTCGCAAGTCCCGTTTCCAGTTGGGCCCGCTGTCCGATAGCTACCCGGAGCTGCCGGGACAACCACAGGGATAGTGGTCAAGGGCTTTCCACCGGCGGTAACCGTTGTGGATTTCGGCGTTGCATGTGGCGAGCAGTAGACGATGGTGTCGCTGTCTCCGGCATTGTTGTGCGATACGGCAATCACGCGGAAGAAGTTGTCCGCCGAACCGAACGTGCTGGCATCCGGGTCCGAATCGGTTGAGACGCGGAGCGTGGGTTCGATCATTGCACCTGCGTCGCCGGCCTTGATGGTGATGTCCATGGCCGGGAAACTGAGGAATCCGGGATTCTGCTTCGAGACCCAACCATTGATGTGGGTGCCGGTGGACAAATTCTCATCGGACTCGAGGTCGGTAAGGCGACCATCCTCGTTGATGTCCATCCGCAGGATGGACCCGTTGTCATTCTTTTTTCCGTTCGGGTCGATCCGGGTGATCGTCGGCGTGTTCTGGAAGGGCGTGGTCGGGTCGGAGGCGACCTTCGCGCCCACGAATTCGGTGCCCGGGGGAATGTCGACGTCATATCGGATGTCTCGCCACAGGACGAGGCTGCCGTTGTCGAGAATCTTGTGGGCGGTAATGGGGTCCGGTTGAATCCGGTACGTGAACTCCTGTCCTGGCGTGACTGTTGCCGGTGCCGTGACTTGGACACCCCAACCATTGGCGTCGGTCCCGTTCGCGCCACCGGTGAAAGCGGTCCCCGTGTTCGGTTTACGATTTGGGCCGATCAACTGGCAGCTGGTTGCGAAGTTGATGTCGGTCGTCTTGATGTTGTTGCCTGGAAGGGGAGGAAGGGCCGAGGCGACGCCGCCGGGAAACAGGAGTGTTCCGGCGGCGAGGGTGGTGGCTGTTGCTGCGATACCGGCCCAACGATGTATAGATTTCACGTGTTCTCCAGGACTTCCTCGAGTCATGCAAAGGCATATGTTGTTTCGGCCGTGGACGAGCCCATTGCCGTGGTAGCCGGGATGTATACACCAACCAATCACGTTCTGCCAGAATTGATTCAGCAAGACATGGAGGTTCCCTGGTTCCGGCATCCACCCAGACGAATGCAGCGTAGAACTTTACCTCCGGGAAGTAAATAGGGATTTTTCCGTGATTTCACGTGATCTAGACAACACCGCAATTGTTTAGTACAGAAAGAGTAAATACTTGGTCATTTCACACACGCGGTGATTCATGCATAGTTGTATCGACTAGAGCGTCAGGCTCCCTGTAAGACGCGAACCAGGGTTCCTGACCTGCGAACCCTCTCACCTACGAATCCTCTCACCTACGAATTCTGGTGCAACTTCTTCGTCGGATCTATTGGTGGCCAGTAGTTTCAGGGACTGAACCAGAGGTGCCAAGTTTCTTCGCTAGAGCTTCTCGACTCAGGACCGTAGGTACGCGAGGACTGCGAGTACCCACCTATGTCCGCTATCCGACTAGGACAGGCCCAGTTTCGCAAAAATGTTTCCGATGTGCTTGCTGACCGCTGTATCGGTGACCACCAGTTTGCGGGTGATGTCACCGTTTCCGAGGCCCCCGGCGATGGAGAACTGCGCGACGCCGAGATAGCACGATCGGCCCGGTCGGACATTCACAAGGACGGCAACTTTTCCGAGGGCTGACGGCTCCGATGTATCCAAGATTGGACCTCGCCAACGGGGTGAGGCCCAGTCTTCGTTTCACACCACCGCTGACATTCTGACCCCACCCCGGATTCCCTGCAAGGCAAGCAGAATGGGGATGGCGAACGAGGCAAGCGAGCGGATCGCGCTGCTGGCCCATGCGCCGGTTGCGGAAGCGGTGTCGAAGGCCCGCGACTTGGAGGTCGATATTCGTGGGAACCGATCTGGGCTGTGATGCGTCGAACTGATCAGACCGGCAACTATTTTCTTGGGGGGACAAATGGCTGCGTTCGATCCGGCATCCATTACTGATGTCGAGAATTTCATGTCGGAAGCATGGGACCATGCAGCGATCAAGGCTGCCCTCGACGCGATGGATACCCGTACGACGGCGCAGATCGCCAACACGTGGTCGAAGTACAGCTCGGACGCCGTCGGGGCGATGAATGCCTTCGATGCGGCATTCCGCCAGGAGATTCCGGAGAATTGGTCCGGCAGAGCCGCGGAGGCGGTGCGCAGCCGAGTCGAGGAATACTCGAACACGCGCTTGAATGTCGCGCTACAACTCGGCGGCGTCGCCACTTCTCTGTTCAGCGCGATCGACGCGGTGGCCACCCTGAAGGGCAAGATTGGCGCGCCCGCGCAACGTGCCAGTGTGGAGCAGTACGAGGCGATGGCGTGGTCGGGGAACTCGAGGAGTGCCGCCGATGCCGCGCTTGAGGCTCAGGCACGGGTTGACATGCAAACGCTGTATCCGCCCGCGTACCAGCACACCGACTCGCGAGTGCCCTCGTTCGATCCACCGCCGCCGTTGGGCAGCGCGCCCGAGCCGGACCCCGGGCGACCACAGGCGCAGAGCGACGGGTCTCCCGAGGCTTCCCCGATCGACGCCACTTCGGAGACGGATTCTTCGGAGCAATCCGACGGTGGCACGGAGAGCGTTCCAGAGAACTCGAGTCCCACCAACGCCGCACCGACCTCCACAACACCTGCATCGACTTTGCCGGCTTCGGCAGGCACAGGGCCGGGTGGCGAATCAGGTCAGCCGCGGTCATGGATGCAGAATCCCGGCGAGGCGGCGGCAGGTTCGCGGGCCGGTTCCGGTGCTGCCGGCGGCTACAGTCCGGGGTCCGGTGGTGGCGGATACGGCAGTAGTGGCTATGGGCAGGGTGCCGCGCAACGGACGAGCGGATTCGGTACCCCGGCGAATCCTGGAGCCGCAACTGCTGCGGGCAGCGCACCTTCTGTCCGTGGCGGCGCAGCCGCATCAGGCGGCGCCCGAGGGATGGGGGCCGTGGGAATGGGCGGTATCGGCGCGGCCCGCGCACAGGGCGGCGACGACAAAGAGCATCAGACGCCCGACTACCTCATCAACGTCGACAACGGCAATGAACTGATCGGCAAGTTGCCGCCTGTCGCGCCTCCTGTGATCGGTGGATGACCCTTGAAGAACTGGACATTGCGCTCCGAGCAGTTCGGTGCACTCTGGGAGGGAACGGGCCAGGATCGAGTTCCCCACCCGTTCGACGTTGTAAGTTCTATTCCCACCTACGGCGCGTATCGCGCCGAACAAGACCGCATTCGCGCCGAGTTCACTGGACCCGAGAATGCTGAGTTGAAAATAGTTTTGCAGGTCTTGGCCGAGCCTGAGGCGTACGTCGAGATCTCCGGCGTGGATGCCGACGAGGCACCGGTCCGAATCATCGGATGCCAACGGCAACAGTCGGCGGTGGTCGCTGTGCAGCAGCCCGGTCCTCGAGTCAATATCGGTGGGGATGTGTTGATCGGCTGTGGTCGCTCGGGGCGACTTGCCGCGCAGATCGTCGGCCAGATGCCACAGAACTCGGGTGGCCGCAGAACCTTTCAACTCCTCGGGAGCGCGGAAGAAGTGGGGTACCGCGGGTCTGTCCTTCAACCCGCGAGCGGCGGTTCGTCGTTGCCCCGTTTCGAGAGAGTGCCGCCCACGGCCCGGGCAGGCGACGGCACCATCCGGGTGCACCGTGGGCCGCGATTCGGCCCCGGCCGCGACGTCGGATATGTCCGATGGTTCGATGTCGCGGGCGACGGAAGGTATGTGGTCCGCTCGCACGACCCGAGAACTGTTCATCCGTGCACACCGGAACAGCTCGTAGGCGGCCTCGACCGGCTGTTGCGAACTGCGTTCGAGTAGCTTCACCGAGGCGCAGGGCCGGGCAGGAAGTAGATCGTTCGACAGGAGGTGGCAACACATGTCTGAACCGCCAGGAGCATCGGCGGGTGCAGCGGCATTCACCGAGCACATCCTTTCCACCGGCGAGCGCCTGGAACTTCAGCCGGACGCCATCGAGCGACTCATGAAGGCGTGCGACAAGTTGGCGGAGGACATGGAGATTCTCGAAAAGAGTGCTCGCAGGGAACTTGGGGCCGATGAGTTCGGGCTCGGTGAGAAGTACCCCAATCTGCACTCGGCTCAGCAGCTTGCTCAGAAGTTTCGTTCGAAGGCAATCGGCGGCAACGGGATTGATGACGCCAATACTGCGGTAGGTCTTTTTGCCGCACATCGGAACTACGCACTCGAGATGAAGGCGATGCTGCAACGCGTGCTCGACGCCTACAACAAACAAGAGGCGACCATGATTGGCAATCTCGAGGGAATAGGAATCGACCAGTGACCATCACTTCGGGGCGATTCGGTGCGGCTTTCGCGCTTTTGACTGTCGGCGCAGGGACCGCGTGTAGCGGTTCTGTCGGTGGCGAACCGACCGAGGTAGAAGTTCCGGCGGCTACCGAGGTCACCTATCACCCCTGCGATGGGCTGCCTGCCGAGGCGATTCGCAAGGCAAAACTCGATGTGCGTCCACCGATCCCCCTTGATCTTGAAGATCCGAAATCGCTGGGCTGTATCTACCTCTCCCACGAACCGGGAGGTGGCGTCACGATCTCGGCAACCGACAGAACGATAGGAACCCTCGAGACCAGCGACCGTTTCGTCACTCTCGATGAGGTCCGCGTTGCGGGGCGCCGAACACTGGTTCAGGACTTTCCCGATACCCGCTCCTGCCTTGTTTCGGTCGAGATCACGCCGGGCGTGCTCGACTTTCAGGTCGGCTACGGGTCCAACGAAACCTTCACCACCCCCGCAGCTGCATGCGATCAGGCAATGAAAGTTGTCAATACCCTCGCCCCGTACTTCCCCGAGCACCTCTGAATCTTCGCCCGCGTCACCAGCAATATGAGGACCTACCATGACGTCTCCGAACCCCGACTCCCCACAGCGCCATTCGTCGTACGGCTACGAGTACGGCGAGAGCCCGGAACCGGAACGGGACAGCCGTAAAGGCCTGTATGCGACCCTAGGACTCACCGCAGTATTCGCAATCCTGTTGTATCTGTTCGTCATTGAGGATTTCAGTTTCTTCGGTAACCGCACTCAGGTCACCCAAGATGGTGCGCCTGCACCCTCCGATGTCGAATTCATCGGAAAACAAGCGGACGATACCGGTGTTCCGATCGGTGCCACCGTCACCCGTGGCGGCGTTGCTATCACCGCCGGTCCGCTCGAGAATCGCACTGCTGACTATGCGGACAGCGAGCTATTTCTCTGCACCAGGGTGACGTTGGTCAATGGAAGCGACAAGTCCGCACGGGTGCCGAGTAGCCATAACTTCCACTTGCAGGACCCCGAAGGGTTCAGTCGTACTTCCTCATTTGTTTCCGGAGCGGAAGAGCTCGAGTTCGGCGAGATAGCCGCCGGCGGTTCCCCCACCTCCGGTCTGGTGTGCTTCGAGGACCCCGGACAGTTCGGCGAGTACGTCGTGCTCGGTGAAGGGCTTTTTGATTTCTTGGACACCTCGCGAATCGGGTGGGTCGCAGAGCGGTGACCGACTAGTCCATGACCACGGCGAGATCGCCGTGGTCCGATGGTGGACGAACGAGAGCTCGAGCTGTATTGGCGATTGAGGCACGATGGACCCTGTTGCCTCATTCGAGAGAGCGCTACAGTCGCGGCTGGTCCGATCAGCACCTCGAGGACGTGGCAACAATGGCCGATCTCTCGCTTACGAGTTCCTGAATGACGGCGACCGAATGACGAAGTTCGGCGCAGCGGGTGGTGCCGATCGCGCACCAACCCGCGCCGCGCGCATCGGCGCTCTTACTGCAGCGCTGCTTGCCGCTTGCGTCGCGTTTCAACTCAACGCCAGCATGCTCGGTCCGGTGCTCGTCACCATGTCGAGGGAACTCGGCACAGACGAGGCGACCATCGGCCTCTCGCAGACGCTGTTCTTCACGTTTGCTGCGCTCTTCTCCCTGTTCCTCCCGAGGCTCTCCGACATCATCGGTCGGCGCCGAGTTCTCACTGGGATGCTGGTCGTGATGCTCGTCGGCAGCGTCGTGGCCGCACTTGCGGTGAATGTCGGCATGCTGTTCGCTGGGCGCATCATTGCGGGTGTCAGCGGACCGGTCATTCCGATCTGTCTCCTCATGCTTCGCTCCGAGATTGCCGACCCGCGACGGTACGGCGCCGCCCTCGGGTTGCTCACCGCGGTCAACGGCGGCATTGCGGGCGTCGATGCGATCGCAGGCGGCGCCCTCGCCACGTCCTTCGGATTTCGGTCGGTTTTCTGGGTTATGGCCGTCGTGACCGCCGCCGCCATCGTCTTCATCGCAGTATGGGGTGTCGAGTCGCGCCCGTCTTCGAGTGTCCGGATGGACTGGTGGGGGGTGTTGGCGCTCGTCTTGTCTGTCGGCACGCTCCTTGTGGCAATCAACGAAGCAGGCAAGCTGGCCGGAGCGAACTGGGAGCTCGTCGGCATGGGGCTCGTGGTGTCGGTCATCTCGTTCGGTGTGTTCTTGGTTCTGGAGCAGAAGGTCACGGAGCCGCTTGTGCCGACCCAGTTTCTTCGCCGTCGCGAGGCGTGGGCGCTCCTGCTCACTACCTTGTTGACATTGACGGGGGTCTTTTCGGTAGTGAACGGTCTGGTCGTTTCGATCGCGCAGAATCACGACGCGGGCTTCGGAATGAACGCGGACCTCGCATCTGTTCTCTTCCTGGCGCCTTATGCCCTCATCGGGTGGCTGGTCGGTCCCTTCGCCGGACGGCTCGCGCCGGTGTTCGGCTACCGACTCGTCCTTCGCATCGGGCTGGTCGGCAGCATCATCGCGATCGTGCTCATGGCCCTGGTGGGCGTGCATTCTCTGCCGGTGCTCGTTGTAATGACGGTTCTTGTCGGTATCACCTACGCCGGCATCGCCAACATCATGCTCAATGGACTCGGCATCGTCCTCTCGCCCGCAGAGCATCCCGGCATCCTGCCCGGGTTGAATGCCGGGGCCTTCAACCTTGGTGCAGGCCTGAGCTTCGCGGCGCTGCCTGCACTCCAAGTCGCGCTTGCACCCAATTCCGACGGCTCGACCAGTACAGCCGGCTACAGCGGGGGCATCTTGCTCGGGGCGGCGTTTACAGCGCTGGCGCTCGCGGTCTCGTTTTTCATTCCGAAGCCGGCATCGGCCGAAGCCTCCGTGCTCTCGAGGACTCCCGGGCATTCGGTCCGCAATTTGCAAGTGCGCAGAACCCGTTAGCCTATACCCTCGGCTAATGGCAATCGTGATGAGGGTCCGAAGATTCTTCAAGATCGTGCCTCTACTGCTGGTCGCGACTGTCGTGGTGGCGGCGCCAGGAATCGCCTCTGCTGAACCGGTCAGGGGCCCTGACGTGGCCTCTTGGCAGCATCCAGGAGGCTCGTCGATCAACTGGTTCGCAGTGCGCAGTTCCGGCCACGAGTTCGCGATGGTCAAGGCCACAGAGGGTCTCGACTACGTCAATCCGTACTTCGTCCAGGACTCCATCTCGATGCGGTTGGCCGGAATGTCGCGCAGCGCCTATCACTATGCCGATCCGAGTCTCTCGCCCGAGTTGCAGGCCGCCTTCTTCTCCACGGTCGTGCTGGGGCTCAACGGCCCCCGCGACCTGCCGCCCGTCCTCGATCTCGAGGTGTCGAACGGGCTTTCGCCTGCCGCGCTGATCAATTGGACGCACCGCTACTTGAACACGGTCCGGACTCTCACGGGACGTCAGCCGATCATCTACACGTATCCGTACTTCTGGCGCACGGCGATGGCGAACACCAATGAGTTCACCGATTACCCTTTGTGGATCGCAGATTACAACGGTCAGAATGCGCCGGGACCGCTGCCTGGCGGTTGGAGAGACTGGACATTCTGGCAGTACACGAGCACCGGCCGCATCCCCGGAGTGAATGGCAACGTCGACCTCAACGTCTACAGCGGCGCGCAGGGTGATTTCGCTCGATATTCAAATAGCGCACCGCCGTTCGGAAGCTAGATCGCCTCGAACATCTCGGAGCCGAAAGTGGATGTGGGTTGCCCGCGGCGTCAGTAGCGTTTGACCGCATTGGTATGGGCACCTAGGGTAACCGCACGCGACGACGCGGGAATATTTCGGCGACATGAGGGGTAGCGCGGTGACGGCGGAAAGCATCGATCGATCAACTGCCTTGTGGCAGGCGTCGACCCGCACCGAGGCGGAACCGAACCTCGACTTCTCGCCGGTACGGTTCGCCGAGATCATGGCCTCCGGCTTGCTGCTCTCGCCAGAAGCGGTGGCGGGCGATGTCGAAGCAGCACGTGACGTGTCGTCTGTTGGCGTGATGGCTGTGCCCGATATCGCACCGTGGTTGCGCGCAGGCCAGCTGCTTGTCACCTCGACATCTGTCCTGAGCAGGCTCGTCGAGCCGATTGAGGTCTTCCTTTCTCGCCTTGATCTGCGCTCGGTGGCCGGGCTCGCGGTGCGGCTCGACGACGCCGTCGCACCGCTGCCGGACGGAATGATCGAAGCGGCCGCCGATCTGGGGTTCCCGGTCGTCGTGGTCGACGACCTGTTTCCTGCCGGGCACGCGTTGTCCGGCGGTCTGGCGGAGATGTGGGACCTTCAGGTCGATGCGATGTTCACGGCCGACCGCCTGCGGAAGGTGCTCGTCGATCTGGTCATGGCCGGGGGCGGCCACGATGAACTCGCCTCCTGGATGGCCCGTGAGATGTCCGGCGCGGTGCTGATCACGACCCCTGACGGACGCCAACTCAGCCGTGCTGGAGACGAGTCCGAGCTGCGACGTCTGGCGGCGAGTCCGGCACTCGACTCCACCGGGCGTCTGCGCACCGACTCCATCGACGGCGGTCTCGGTCTGCGCAGCCGAGGTGACGAGTTTGTCGTGGTCTCGACAATTTCGGCCAACGGGATCGATCACGGCCGGTTGGTCCTCTACAGCACCGAACGGACGTTGAGCAGCGAGGATCTCTACATCGTCGAACAGGCGGCCACAGTGTGTGCACTGGTCGTTGCCAGGGAACTGGTCGTGTCGTCGGTGGAGGAGAAGCACCAGGCCAACTTCGTCCGTGACCTGCTGCGCGGCCGCGGTGGCGAGCATGAGCATGTGGTGGCGCACGCCCGGACGTTCGGCTGGGATCTGGACCGGCCGCTGGTCGTCCTCGTGATCGAACCGGATCCGGTGGTCGAGGAGGCGTCGCCGATGCCTGCCCGGATGCCATTGGTCGAGAGACAGGCGCGAGCGTTCGCCGGAGCCGTTGCCGAGCGCGATCCCGGTGCCGCCGTCACCGCCTTGGCCACGGAGACCGTGATCCTCATGGGAGACGGCGCCGACACGATGAACGTCGTGCGCGAGATCGTCGACTACGTGCGAGGCGACGGCGGTGGGCGATGCTCGTTCGGGGTCGGCGTATCCCGTGCGACAACGACGGTGGACGGCATTCCCGCGATGTACAGCCAGGCCAGAACGGCACTGAAGGTCGGGCGGCAACTCTCCGGCGTCCGTGCGGTGACGCACTTCGATGACTTGGGCGTCTGCCGGCTGCTCAGCCTTGTCGAGGACGAGCGCGAACTCGAGTCCTTCGCCCAGGAAACCCTACGCGAGCTCACCGAGGACACCGCCGAGGCGCGGGACATGCGACGCACCCTCGAAGTGCTCCTCGCCACCAACATCAATATCGCAGAGACCGCGCGCCAACTGCACTTTCACTACAACACGCTGCGATACCGGGTGACGAAACTCGAGAAGATGCTCGGGTCGTTCACCGAGAACCCGGGGTTGCGACTCGATCTCTCCCTCGCGCTCAAGATCATGGCGATGCGCGGCATCAATTCCTAGAGTCGCCCACTTCTCCGATCGCCCATCGACAGCCGATGTAAGCTACATCACGCGATGGTGTCAAGAATCTTCCTCGAAGATACTCGAGAAGAAAAATGCCTTCTTCAGGAGAAGTTGTGAGTGACTCGCAGGTTCATAGCGGCGACTACTCCCAGGACAGAGATCCCGACGCACTCGTTGCACGAGTGCGGGTGCTTCTCCCTTCCCTCCCTCCGGCCTCGGCGAGAGTCGCGCAGTTGATCCTCGACGACCCCGTGCTGGTATCGCGCTCCACGCTCCAGGAACTCGTGCGGGTGGTGGGAACGAGTGAGGCGACGATTGTTCGTACCGCGCGAACATTGGGCTTCCGCGGCTATCCGGATATGAGGTTCGCGTTGGCCACTGCGGCGGGGCAGCGGCGCCAGGAACACCAGATCACCGGAGACATCACGGCAACCGACTCGGCGCGTGAGGTGATCGACAAGATCTCGGGAGCCGAGCAACGAGCCCTGCGCGAAACCGCCGCGCATCTCGATGCAGAAGTACTCGACCGCATTGCTGAGGCGATCGTGGCGGCACGCAAGATCGCAATCTACGGGGCGGGAGCGTCCTCGCTGATCGCCGCTGATCTCCAACAGAAGCTCATGCGCATCGGGTTGATCAGTCATGCCCCCGCTGACAATCATCTCGCTGTCACCGAGGCCGTCCTGCTGACAAAACACGACGTGGCCATCGGCATCTCGCATTCCGGGGAAACCGGCGAAACCCTCGCCTTTCTGCGTCAGGCGCACCAGAGCGGCGCCGTCACCGTCGCCTTGACCAGTGTCGACAGCTCCACACTCACCACCCACGCAGACCACGTCGTGTATGCGGCCGGCCGCGACGACATCTTCCGCCCGGCCGCGCTGTCGAGCCGGATCAGTCACCTCATGGCGGTCGACTGCCTCTTCGTCGTAGTCGCGCAACGAACCTATGACAGCACCGTCCGTGCCGTCGCGGCTACCCATGACGCCCTCGCGGCCAGCCGAGCGCGAAAGCAATGATCCGAGAACGGGATCGTGGGCGGTGAGCGAGCTACGAAGTTCCCAAACACATCACAGGAGCATCTGGAATGGACGTGTCTACCGCAGCGGAGATTGCCGCTATCCCCGCACTCGAACTTCCCGCCCTGTATAGAGGGCGACAACTCTCGCCCGTGGACGTCACGCAAGCGGTTCTCGATCGAGCCGAAGAGGTGCAACAAGACCTCAACTGTTTCTACGAAATCGACCACAAGGGGGCCTCTCGCTCTGCCAAAGAAAGCGAAAAGCGTTGGCTCGCAGATGAAGAAATCGGTCTCCTCGACGGTGTACCGGCCACTGTAAAAGAGAACATCGCCGTCGCCGGATTCCGTAGGCCTTCCGGCAGTGCGGCCTGCGCCGACGCCCCACGCGAGTCATCAGACGGTCCCGCCGCAGCGAGGCTGAGGGAGGCTGGCGCTCCGATCATCGGACTGACGGTCATGCCGGACCTGGGCATGCTGTCCTCCGGGGTGTCATCCCTCCACGGTGTCACTCGCAGTCCCTGGAACCCTGAGTGGACCGTGGGCGGCTCGAGCGGCGGTGCGGGTGCCGCCGCGACTGCGGGGGTCGGACCATTCCACTTGGGTTCCGACATCGCTGGGTCGGTTCGACTGCCGGCTACGTGGCTCGGACTCTTCTCGCTCAAGCCGACCTTCGGACGTGTGCCGGTCGACCCTCCCTACATGGGCCGGGTCGTAGGGCCCCTCACGCGTACCGTTGCCGATGCGGCTCTTCTTCTTTCGGAGGTATCGCGCCCGGATGTGCGTGACTGCAGCAGCTTGACGGTCGACCCAGTTGACTGGCATTCCCTGGTGAAACCGGTGCCCGAAGACATGGTTCGCGGGTCGAAAGTCGCCTTCCACCTCGACGCCGGGGCTGGAATCCCAACCGACCCCGAGGTCGCAGCCCTGGTGGGACGCGCTGTGGCGCATTTCGAGGCAGCTGGTGCCGACGTCACCGAAATTGCTCCGCCGATGACGCCCGACTACCTCGACGGCTTGGATATGTTCCTGCGTACGCGCTCGCTAGCGGACATAGTTGCGCTGGATGAGGACCGTCAGGCGAAGTTGCTCCCCTTCGTCAGGGAATGGGCCCGCGGTGCGGAACGCACGAGTGGCGTGGAAACGATGCGGAACTTGCAGACGATCTGGTCCCTACGCCGTGACACGATTATTCGCACGTCGCCGTATGATCTTGTATTGTCCCCGGTTTCGGCGGTCGCCGCATTCCCTGCCGAGTGGCCGATGCCGACAAACTCCCCGGAGACCGCTCTCCATCACGTCGCATATGCGGTGCCGTACAACCTCTCCGAGCAGCCTGCCGCGTCGATCAATTGTGGTTTCACCGCAGACGGAAGGCCGGTCGGACTGCAAATCGCCGGGCGACGATTCGACGACGCGCAAGTGTTGAAGGCGGCGCATTGGTATGAGCAGACGCGGCCCGAATCGGCGGTACCAGCGTGGCCACTCTGACGCGGCACTCGTGAGACCGTTGGTCCGGAGTGGAGTAGCCAACGAAACGCGGACTTTCGGTGGTTCAGATTCCCATCGACCGCGCGATCATCGGCCAGGAGTTGTGCAGGTCGTCCTGCCAGTAGCCCCACGAATGAGTACCACCGGGCCGGAAGTCGAATGTAGCGGGGATGTTCAACTGAGCGAGACGGTTGGCGAGATTGTGGGTGCAGTAGTTCGTCGCCGCTTCGATGACGCCACCGACGATGATCTGCTCGGCAAGTGTGTCGACCTGTCCATTGATCCCGGGACCGTCCAGCCTGTCATGGGGGCCGGGTAGCCCCGAGCCCGTACTGATGTAAAGCTCTGTGCCGCGCAGCTTTTCAGCATTGACGACCGGGTCGTTCGCCACCCACCCCGGGCCATCGAGTGGACCCCACATGTTGGTGACATCGGCACCACCCCGCAGGGCTAGGACCGTACGGATCGCGTTCTGGCCCGGCCAGGTGCTGGTCTCGGCGCAGCCACTGTAGGAGCCGACGCTCTCGTAGAAGCCAGGCTTGGCGATTGCGAGGTTGAGTACCGAGGTCGCGGTCATCGAGATCGCGGCAATGGACTGAATTCCGTTGGTGCCGAACGTTGTGTCGATGACGGGCGGGAGTTCCTCGAGCAGGAAGGTCTGCCACTTCTGGCGGCCGAGCTTCGGGTCGTCCTTCTCCCAGTCGGTGTAGTAGCTGAAGGCGCCCTCGAGTGGAGTCACGACATTGACGTTCTTGTCCATGAAGAAGTCCGCCACGTCGGACCTGCGCTGCCACGTGGCGGAGTCCTCGCCTCCGCCGGCACCGTTGAGGAGATACAGCGTCGGCCTCGGCTGACTCATGTCCGCAGGCAGGATGACCTCGAGGGGAATGTTGCGGTCCATCGACGGCGAATACACCGAGATGGTGACTTTGCGATCGGAATTCTGGGTGAATTTCGCCAGGTAGCCTACAGACCCTTTTTGTACGGTCGCTGTACCGTTCTCGGCTAGTGCCGTAGCAGGCACAACAACCAGCGATGCGGCAGCCAGAACCGCCGCCGCAAGAGCGCGAGCGCGCCCAACCTTCGAACTCGTCACCTGAAATCCTCCCCTGAACCTCGAGACTTGCCGCGCGTCGCGGAAATGCCGCGGGCACACCCTGTGCCGTGCCCCCGCCCCACATCAGAAAGTACAACATCGACGCGGGGCGTGAGTGGCTACCGCTGAAGTGATTACACGGACTCGTCGAACAGCCGACCGAACCCTGCCCGTGCGCGCTTCAGGGTGCGACGTCGTCCCCGACGACGGACTCCGTTTCGGCGACGTTCAGGATGGCCTGTGGTGACTCGGTGGGATGCCGCCAGGACAGCAGGTATCCGAGCCCCATGGTGATCACGACTCCGATTGCCGTGTACCAGGTGAATCCGACGAGGGTCTGATGGAAGACGAACAGATAAGTCATCGTGACAACCGCGACCGCGAAGGCGATGATGGCGTCGACTTGGCGCGCCTTGCGCACCCACAATCCCAGGAAGAACGCGCCGAGCAGGCCGCCGTAGGTCAGGCCGGCGACAGACAGCCCGAGTTCGACCACCGGATTGTCGGTTCCGGTGAACAGGGCGGCGGCGCCGATAAAGACCAATCCCCAGCCCAGGGTGAAGAGGCGACCCAGGCGCAGCCCCTCGGTATCGGAAAGTGTTCGGTGAGTGAACTTTTCGTACAGGTCGGCCATCGTCGAGGACGACAGCGCCGACAGCGACGAGGACAGTGTGCTCATCGCGGAGGCCATGATTCCGGCGAGCAGCAGTCCCGAGATTCCGGCGGGCAGTCCCTCGACGATGAAGGTCGGGAAGATCTCGTCACCGGTACTGAGCCCCATCTGTTCGGGTGTGCGGCCCTGGTAGTAACTCCACAGCCCTAGACCCACGGTCAGGAACAGCGCGAACTGAAGGAAGACCACGACCGCGCTGCCGATAACCGCCCGCTGCGCGTCGCGTAGCGTCCGGCAGGTCAGCAATCGTTGCACGATGATCTGATCGACACCGTGGGAGGCGGTCGAGAGCAGGGCGCCGCCGATGACCGCGGTGACGAACGCGTAGGGCGCCGAGATCGGGTTGGACGTGAAGTCGAGTATCTGTGTCTTGCCTGCATCGGCTGCGGCGGTCAGGAAGTTGACGTCGACGCTACGGCTGATGAACACCAGGGCGATGGCGCCGCCCACCACATACAGCGCCATCTGCAGCACATCGACCCAGACCACTGCCCGGATTCCTCCGATCAAGGTGTAGCCGATAGTGACGAGTCCGAGGATCGCGATGATCGCGAAGAACGACAATTGCACCCCGTAGGCGTCGAGGATGACCTTCATCGGGATGGCCGCGGCGAACAATCGGACACCGTCCGCGAGCAACCGGGTAAAAAGGAACGCGACCGAGGCGGTGCTTTGCATCCCCCGCCCGAAGCGGAGCCCGAGGTAGGCGTACGCGGTCGTCATCTCGCCCCGGTAGTAGCGCGGCAGCAGGACGAAGGCCACCACGATTCGGCCGATGAGGTATCCGAGGGTCACCTGGATGAAGGTGACGTTGCCCAGGTAGGCGACGGTGGGAACACTGATGACTGTCAATGCGCTGGTTTCGGTGGCCACGATCGACAGGCACACCGCCCACCACGGAAGGTCGCGATTGCCCAGGAAGTATCCCCGGAGGTTCTTCTGTTTCCCGGACAGTTTGAGACCGATCCAGGCAGAGCCTGCCATATAGGCCACGATGACGACCAGGTCGAAGGGCTGCACGGGGGCTCCAAACTTATTATGTGGCTGGAAGTTTCGTCAGAATGGGGTGGACGATTCGCAGTGTGTGGACAGGATCGGCAACAGGGGGCGGTAGGCGCAGGCTGGTGGCACCCGGCGTGATCCGGCCGGCCACCGTGGCCCGACCTGCGCCCGTGCAAGCCGGTATCGAGCCTGCCACTCCGTGCCAGCTGAGGAAGCCCACGAGCGCGAAGACATAGGCCTCCTTGGCGTCGGAATCGAGACCGAGTTCTGCGATGGTGGTGAGCCGGGCCGGAGCGAGGTGGTCTTCGAGGCGGCGCATGAGCGTCGGATTGCGAGTTCCGCCACCGGAGGCGAAGACTCGATCTACCGCATACGGAGTGAGGGCGGCGGCGACAGTTCGGGCGGTGACCTCGACCAGAGTTGCCAGCAGGTCTGACGGCGAGAGGTCTTGACACCCAGCGCGATCGATCATCTCGGCGAGGTATCCGGCGTGAAAATCTTCCTTCCCGGTCGACTTCGGCGGGAGCCGCCGGTAGTAGGGATGATCGAGAAGGGCCGCGAACAGGCGTGAATTCACCTGCCCACGGGCCGCGATTGCCCCATCGTGATCGACATGGTCGCGCCCTGCGGTAAGTCTCCTGACGGCGGCGTCGATCAGCGCGTTCGCCGGACCGGTATCGAAGGCCACCGGATCGTGGTCGGCGCCGACTACGGTCACGTTCGCGATACCGCCCAAGTTCAGGGCCGCCGATCGTTTTCTGCTGTCGCCGAGGAGGAGAACGTCGAACAGACTGGCCAGGGGAGCCCCGTGGCCACCTGCGGCGACGTCGTTGACCCGTAGATCCGAGACGACGGGAAGCCCCGTGGCCTGGGCGATCCAGGCCGGCTGACCCAATTGCAGAGTGCCCCGAACCGCCCCGTCGTCGATCCAGTGGAACAGCGTCTGTCCGTGTGAGACGACCAACTCCGCCCGCCCGCCGGTCAAGTCGTCTGCGGCTGAGGAGGCGGCTGCCGCGAACTCCTGTCCCACCCCGGTGTCGATGCGGCACACCGTTTCCAAGGTAGTGGCTGCGGGTGGGAGCGCATCGAGGATCAGGCCGCGAAGCTCAACCGAGTATTGAACCTCCCGGTGTCCGAGCGGGGTCATCCGAATCTCGCCGCCGGTCATCGTCAGGTCCGCGGCCGCGACATCGATGGCGTCGACCGAGGTTCCGGAGGAGAGGGAGAGAACGATCACGTCGGTGTTTCCGCGCCGGAACCACCGTCTACTGCGTTACGGACGCGACCGGCACAGGCGGCCAATCGGTTTCGAGCCTCGGCTACGTCGATCTCAGCCAGCAGAGCGACGATCGCTGTCTTGACGTGGCCACCCGCAGCCGCCAGCGTATCGGCCGCCACATCCGGCGAAACACCGGTAGCCTCCACGACAATGCGCTGTGCGCGGGACCGGAGTTTGTCGTTGGTCGCCTGGACGTCGACCATCAAGTTGTCGTAGGTCTTGCCCAGCCGGATCATGCTGGCGGTCGTGAGGGTGTTGAGCACCAGCTTCTGCGCCGTTCCGGCCTTCATCCGGGTCGATCCGGCGATGATCTCCGGGCCGGTGCACACTTCGATCGCCACGTCGACGAGGGAACTGAGCCGGCTGCCGGCATTGTTGCTGATGCCGATGGTGGCGGCACCTGACTCTCGTGCGGTCTCGGCGGCGCCGAGCGCGTAGGGGGTCCGTCCCGAGGCGGTTATCGCGACGAGCACGTCATCTGCGCCGATCTCGATGTCCGCTAGAGCCTCCGCTGCGGCGCCGGGGTCATCCTCGGCGCCCTCACGGGACGCGGTCATTGCGTCAACGCCTCCCGCGAGGAGTGCGGTCACTTGGCCGGGTTCGGTCCCGAAGGTGGGCACACATTCTGCCGCGTCCAAGACTCCGAGCCTGCCGGGGGTTCCGGCACCCGCGTACACCAGCCTGCCACCGCGTTCGAGCCGTTCGACGACAACGTCGACCGCCGCGGTGATGGCGTCGGACGCCGCAGCCACCGCCGCAGGAACACCTGCGTCGTCCTCGGCAATGGCGGCCACCAGGTCACGCGTAGAGCGGGTATCGAGGCCGGACAGCTCGGGGCGGGTGCGCTCGGTGGCGAGCTGCGCGAGCTCATGATCGAGGTCGGTCATGCGCTGGCTCCTTCGTATCGGCGGATCAGGGGTTCCTGGGGCAAGTCGTCGCGCGTGGCCATCAGGAAGCCACCGTCACAGGCATCACCAGCGCGTGGGACCACTCGACCACTCGGCAGCAGCCGGGCCATTTCGGCGGCGAACGGTCCGGTCAGGAGTTCCCCGGCATCGAATAGTCCTCCGGTGGTGCTGATTTCGACCTCTTGTGCGTCGGGCATCGCGCGCATTGCCGCGGCAGCCGCGGTGCGGGCCAGTTCGGCGCCCGACTCCGCACACACCTTCGATGACCACTCGTCCCCGTCCTTGGCGGCGGCGACGACGTCGCGGGCAAATGCGGCAATCATGAAGGGCGGGTTGCTAGAGCCGTGCACGAGCTCGGGTAGACGATCGAGGTCGCCGTATCGTCGCTCCGCCAGTACCCGCAGGACCTCGGAGCCCGCGCGGCCGTCGTGAGCTCGCAGCGCCGATTGCAAACCTCGACGGCCGATGGAGAAGCCACTTCCGTCGTCACCCAGCAGGTATCCCCAACCATCGACGAACGCGGTGGCCCCGTTCTCGGCGACGGCCAGCGCGACCGAACCAGTACCCGCGGCCAGCACAACCCCGGGGTGCCCGGCGAGGGAACCGGCATGCGAAGTTGTCATGTCGCTGGCCACGGCGACACGGCACGTGTGGTGGCGTTCGGCCAGTGCGTCCGCCAATTTTCTGCCCGCTTCGACGACCCGTGCGTATCCGGCCACCCCAGCCGCGACTGCGTCCACCGGTCCGCCATCGACGGCGTCGGCGGCGGACCGCATCGCGGCCAGTGCGGATTCGAATCCACCGGGGTCCGCGAGACCCCGAGCGCCGGCAGTCTCGACTTCGTTCACGCGTCGACCGCCGATGAACAGGGCCGCCCGGCACCCCGACTTGCCGACGTCGAAAACCAGCACGCGGCTCACTCCGTCCGGTGAACGCCGAGGCAGCCGACGTGGCGGGCGTGTTCTGTCCATGAACGCCAATGTAGGCCGGGCCACAAGAGGCGTCAATAAACTTCATCGCTAGGTGGTGGGAAGAAAAAATCCTTCACACCGCGCGGACTTCACGCGCCGATGCGGGCACCCGGCTTCCACACCGCGACAACGGAGGGTCGAGGCTGGGCGTCGCCGCCCTCGGGCCAGTGCGACGCCGGGTTGTCGGCGTCGGCCCCATCCAGTTCACCCGGGTGCTGCACGCAGACGGTCACGCGCTCTTCTCCGATGATCGGCCCGCAGGTCTCTGCACCCTTCGGTACGGTGAGGAATTGCTTGGTCTCGCCGCGGTTGGGTCCGTCGAGAACGACACTGAACAGCCCGTCATTCGACTTCAGCGCGTTGCCATCCGTCGAGACCCACAGGTTGCCGTGCGTGTCGAAGGCCAGGTTGTCGGGGCAGGAGATGGGGCTGACGCTGTCCTTGTCGAAGCCGCCGTAGTACGTATCGGCGGCCTGCGGGTCGCCGCACACGAGCAGCAGGTTCCAGGTGAAGGCGGTTCCGGCGTGATCGTCGGTGAGTTCGAGGACCTGGCCGTTCTTGTTGTTGTTGCGCGGGTTGGCCTCGTCCGCGGGCGCGGCACCGTCGACGCCACGCTTGGTGTTGTTGGTCAGTGCGACGTACACCTTGCCAGTCTTCGGGTTCGGTTCGAAGTCCTCGGGGCGGTCCATCTTGGTGGCGCCCACCTTATCGGCGGCCAGCCGGGTGAACACCGCGACTTCTTCGGCGCCCATCCCGTCGACGAGCGATTCACCCTTGCCGTCCTCGCCCGTGCGGAGCAGAGCGATCCACTCGCCGGTGCCGTCGAATGCGCCGGTCGGCGGTAGCGTTCCCGAACCGTCGATCTCGTCCGGCGAGTTCCCGGAAAGCTTTGCGACGTAGAGGGTGCCCGCGTCGAGCAGCGTCATGTTGTGACGCATCGACGCTTGACTGTTGCCGCTCATCATCTTTCGGCTCGAGACGAACTTGTACATGTAGTCGAATCGCTCGTCGTCGCCGCTGTAGGAAACGACGGTGCCGTCGTCGGTGACGTAGATGGTCGCCGCCTCGTGCTTGAACCGCCCCATCGCGGTGTGCTTGACCGGCGTCGATGTGGCATCCCACGGGTTGACCTCGACGACGTACCCGAAGCGGTTGACCTCGTTGGGTTCCTGTGCCAGATCGAATCTCTTGTCGAACCGCTCCCACTTACGTTCGGTTGCAGTACCTTTCACGCCGTATCGCTTGAGGCGCTCGGCGGCGGCGGGGTCGGTGACCAGTTCGGCGTTGGCGAAGTACTGGTTGAAGTTCTCTTCCCCCGACAGCACCGTTCCCCACGGAGTGACACCACCCGCGCAGTTGTTGAACGTGCCGAGCACGGACGTGCCGGTCGGGTCGGCGGATGTTCTGAGGAACTCGCTTCCT
This sequence comes from Rhodococcus sp. WMMA185, assembly GCF_001767395.1. Classification (NCBI taxonomy): domain Bacteria; kingdom Bacillati; phylum Actinomycetota; class Actinomycetes; order Mycobacteriales; family Nocardiaceae; genus Rhodococcus; species Rhodococcus sp. WMMA185. The sequence goes on from NZ_CP017014.1 coordinate 4,125,510, forward strand.
GCGGCGGGACCGGTGACGAGAAACTCCGTGCTGCCGGTGATACGCCGGTTGTAGGCGCCGAAGTCGGGAACGAGCTTGCCCGAACCCGGTTCACCCTTCACCTCCACCACCGACAAACCGTGGGCGGCGATCGCGGTCTCGAACTGATCGAGCGTCGGATTCTCGGCGTCGTAGCCGGCGAACATGAACGGTTCAGAGGTGTACTCGTGGTTTACCACCAGCAGAAAGGTGTCGGGCTGCCCTTCGACCGGGAGGAGTCCGGCGAAGTCGTTATTGAACCCGAACTGGAGTGCCTGCGCCTGCCCGGTCTGGTTGTCGAAGTCGAACACGGGAGCGTCGGGTAGAACCGGGTCGCCCCAGCGAATCACCACAGCCTGTTCGTAGCCCGCGGGGACGACGACGGCGTCCTGGGTGTTGGGTGCGACGACGTCGAAGTCGGTGCCTGCGGGTGCCGCTCCTCCCTCGGCGCCAGTCCCCCCTCCGGCTGTCGTCGAGACGTCGCCGGAATCGTCCGAGCACGCGGCCAGAGCGCTTCCGGCGCCGACGGCGAGCACCGCCATTCCGGCGCCACGCAAGACGCCGCGACGCGAGAACGCTGTGCGGGCGATGTCGCGGAAGTACTCTCCCTCGGACGCGTTCGGGACCTCGTGTGAGCAGGCGTTACCACATTTGTACTGGCAGGTGACCGAGGCGCGAGAAGACTCGCCCTCGTGGTTGACGAACAGTGCAAGAGGTTTCAAGCTCACATTGGCTCCCGAGTGAAGAAATGGACAATTCGGGCACCATAAAAGTCGTAGGCGAGGGGAATGGGACATCCAGGTGAACAGGTGGAAAACGAGGTGACCCTAAGTGGCCCGATTCGGCAATTCGTCGGGTTCGCACCAGCCGTGATTGTGAGAGAGGTCCCCCGTGCCGAGCTTCAGTTAGACTCCGAATGCAGTCACCGGTCGCAGCATTCGTAGCTGGCGCTGTACAACCCGCCAGTCTGGAGTACCTGGCGCAGGCGTCGAGGCACGCTGGGAGTGTGGCCTGACCGAGCCTACCGAATCAGCAGCCAGACCATGGGATCGGCCCAGGCCCCAAGGCGGCCAACTGCATGCGCGAGAGGATGGTCTGGACATGCGGATACTGCTGCTGGCAAAGGATGATCAGGAAGGCAGTCTGACCGCCGCCTTGCAGGCCGCAGTGCCCGGAGGCGATGTGGTCTTACCGGTGTCTCGAACTCAGGCAGAGGTGCGGGAACTACTGCCGAGTGTTGACGTAGTGGTGGGAGACTGGACTTTCGAACTTGCTTTGGGGGCAGCGGAAGCCGAGATCGCACCGCACCTTCGGCTCGTCCAGCAGCCGAGCGTAGGAACCAACTGTATCGACGTCGATGCGTGGGTGCGTGTCGGTGTCCCGGTGGCTAATACCCCTGGCGCCAATGCTGCATCGGTTGCCGAGTGGGCAGTGGTGGCCGCGGCGAGCGTGAGCCGCTCGATGATGTGGGCCGACGTCCAGATGCGGGAGCCGGGCTGGCCCCAATGGGCGGTCCTGAAACGTGGCTCCCGCGATCTGGGAGATCGGCGGGTGGGGATCCTCGGTTTCGGTGACATCGGCGGCCGGTGTGCCGCCTTGTTCGAGGCTTTCGGGTGCGCTGTCGCCTACAGCGCGCGCCGGGCCCGGCCTGGTGCCACGGCTCGGCATCTGCCATTGGACGACCTGCTCGCCGAGTCCAACGTCCTAGTGGTGGCGGTGCCGCTGACCGAGCAGACGAGAGGCATGATCGGCAGCCGCGAAATCGGCTTGCTGCATCCGGGCTCCATCGTCGTCAACGTCGCACGGGGGCCGATCGTCGACGAGACGGCCCTTACCGAAGCCTTGAGCTCGGGTCACCTCGGTGGTGCCGCGCTGGACGTCTTCGACAGTGAACCGCTCGCCTCCGACAGTCCACTGCGCTCGATGGACAATGTCCTTCTGAGCCCGCACGTCGCAGGCGGAAGCGACACCGCGAGGCAGCGGATCTGTGAGATGGCGGCTCGCAACGTTGCCCGGGTATCAAGCGGTCTCCCGCCGCTGTGGGTACAGACGCGCACTGTTTCCTGATAGAAGATGAGTTCAGCAAACTGACCCTTAGCCAGGGCCCCATAGAGGTGCACTATGGAGGGGTGGACCCTGTGGAAGCGCTACGAGAAATCGCGTTCTGGCTCGAGCGTGCGGGTGGCGAGTCGCACCGAATCGCGGCATTCCGGCGTGCAGCCGACACCGTCGCCGATCTCACCGCCGAGCAGCGAGCGGCCCTGATGAGCAGCGACCGTCATCCTCCGCCACATATAGGCTCCGAATCCGCCGCCATCATTCGCGAGTGCACCGACTCCGTTCCAAGTTACTTGGTCTACTTGCGCGGGTCGGCCGAGCCGATCGGGCTCGGTGGAGCGGAGTTGCTCGAAGCCCTGCGTGGCGACCTGCACACCCATTCCGACTGGTCCGACGGTAGGTGCTCGGTCAAGGAGATGATGCGTCGTGCGGCGTCGCTCGGGCACGAGTACTGCGCCGTGACCGACCACTCGCTCGGCGCCGCCATCTCGAATGGAGTCTCCGCGGAGCAACTGCTCGCTCAGCTGAACGTGGTGGCCGAACTGAACGCAGAGCTAGCGCCGTTCCGTGTCCTTACCGGCATCGAGGTCAACATCCTCGACGACGGGACTCTCGATCAGGACGACGATCTGCTCGCCGACTTGGACATTGTGGTCGCGAGCGTCCACACACACCTGGACGACGACCGCGCAACGCTGACAAAACGGATGGTGCAGGCGGTGAAGTCCCCGCACGTCGACATCCTGGGGCATTGCACGGGACGCTTGGTGGACGGACCTCGGGGCACGCGGCCCGAGTCCAAGTTCGACGCCGAGCGTGTATTCGATGCGTGCCGCATGAACGGCACAGCGGTGGAGATCAACTCCCGTCCCCAGCGTCGGGACCCACCTGGACGGCTGATCGAGCTCGCCTTGAACACCGGCTGCATGTTCGCCATCGACACGGACGCACACTCCGCGGGACACCTCGCGTGGCAAGGTTTCGCCTGCGAGAGGGCAGCAGAACGCGGGTTGGAACCATCGCACGTCGTCAACACCCTGCCCCTCGAAGAGTTGCTCGAGTGGGCCGACGCTCCGCGCCCTGTGCCGGGGTGACGAGTCGCTGGATATCGGTTGTCCTTTGCGGCGCCGCCTTCACGGGCGCCGATCGATCACAGAAACAGTTGACGGTCAGTCGATCCCGACGATCGACACGCCGCGATCGGCCAACCATTTCAACGGATCGGTCTTGTAGCCGGCTGGTGTTTCGACCTCGAAGTGCAGGTGTGGGCCGGTCGAGTTTCCTCGGTTGCCGATGGTCGCGATCTTCTGACCGGTCTTGACCCGTTGCCCGACCGTGACGAGGTTGGTGTTGTTGTGTCCGTATGTGGTTATCGTGCCGTCGTCGTGGCGGATGCGCACCCACATCCCATATCCCTGGGCGGGGCCGGCGTTGATGACTTCGCCATCGGCAACCGCGACGATCGGCGCCCCCAAACTGTTCGCGATGTCGATACCGCCGTGGTTGCGCGCACCTCCGAACCCGGAGGTGACCGTCCCCGCGGACGGTGCCACAAACTCGCGGGTCCCATTCCACGTCCCCGGGGTTTGTGTCGGCGTACCCGTCCCGTCGTCGGTCTCGTCGTGGGTGTCTGCCTCGTCCGGGGACGTGGCAACCGCCACTCCGCGTGCAAGGGCGGCCATCAATCGGGGGCCGATGCTGGTGTCGATGCCGGTGATCTCGTTGCCACAGGAGCTCAGTGCGCTGGTCGTTGCTGTATCGGTGAACAGTGCCCATTCGAGCAGGCAACCTGCCAGCGACCCGAGTACAGCAAGGGCGTCGCCGAGTGACCCGTTGGCCTCGGCGCTCTCCACGGTAGCGATTGTGATGTTCGCGACGGTCTGCCATACGCTCGGATCTACCACCTCCACGGTCGGCTCGGCGGCGTCCGTGGTGAGGGATAACATGTCCGCCACCGTGGTCGCGAGAGAAGTCGACGGTTGGGTGTGGGTGCCGGGTGTGGTCGGCGGTGCGCCGGATGCGGGCTGAGGCCCAGTGACTAGAACGGCAACCGTGGCCGAGGCGCCCACCACTGTGGCAGCCAGTCTTCTTGGTGCTCCGAATTTGCCCGGTGTTCTTCGCATCGCAGTCCCTTCCGACGCACGAGATCTGGCGATTGACGGTCGGTCGAGTAGGCGAGTCGACGCGGATGAGTCAAACCGACACACCGTAACTTTAGTTGTCAGTTTTCACTTTGGTGACTATTACCAATACTTTCCCCCATGACCTCGAGAGCACCAGGGGTCCCACGGGTGCGCGGACGCCGCAGACGGTCAACTCGGCTGGAATGGATGTCCAGGTCGTGGCTGCTATAGTCGGGAAATTGTGACGGCCCCTGCTATACCCCCCCTGCGTATGCAGACGGCTATTGCTGCCGTGGCTGTCCTGTATTTTCTCGCCTACACGATCGCCCAGTGCGGGATCTATCTGGCGCACGATCACCACGGCAAAGACATCTACGTCTCCTCTTCCACGGCGTTGCTTCAAAGCGAAGAAGCGTCGTCTCCCGGCCCAGTGAACATGGGCGGTGGATCGACGCACCTGCCCTACGAAGCGCACGGTGACGTGGCCATGCCGCGCCTGGACAATCCTTTGCGCGCACTGACCCTCGCTGCCGTCGTCGTCATGGTCTTTCTGATCCTGGCATCGGCAACGTCGAGCCCGCGGCCCCCGCCTGCTTCGCCTGTTCCGGTCCGACAGGGCCGGGCCCTCTTGAACGAGCTCTGTATCAACAGGTGCTGATGGGTTCGCAATCCGCGTTCCCGCTTTCTCGTCCCTAGAACCTGGCCGGACGGCTGCGCCGCCGGCAACGAATTCACCACGCTGATCAGTTCCGACCGCCTGTCGAGGTGGTCGGCCGCCAGCGAATCGCAGGTCAGGAGACCCATCCCCGTCTACCGGGCTTCCGCGTAGACGGCCAGGTCCCGGCGATCCTGATCGGCACCTCGATAGGAGCACTACCTACCATGAGCAAACAATTCCAGCCCGCCCGTGCCCATCTGACCCGCCGGAACTTTCTGGTGCTGGCCGGTCTGGGCGCAGCTGCGACAGTGGCTGGATTCAGTAACCGGTCGGCCAACCCGGCTGTGTCCACCGTGCGGCCCGACTCGGCTGTCGTGAACGCGGCCGAGCAGGTCCGCCGCGTCAATCTGGGGACCGGGAGAACTGTGACGGCGTCGCTGCGGGCGCGCCCGACCACGATCGATCTCGGGGGTGTCCTGGTCGACACATGGGCCTACGACGACCGGCTTCCGGGAACCGAAATCCGGCTCAGCCGCGGCGATCTGCTCCGCACCGACCTTGTGAACGAGCTCCCGGACGAATCAACCATCCACTGGCACGGCATCGCCATGCGCAACGACATGGACGGGGTGCCGGGCCTCACCCAGCCCGGAGTGGCTCCGAACGACACGTTCACCTATGAGTTCCTCGCGCCGGATGCCGGCACTCACTGGCTGCACTCACATGTCGGGATGCAGTTCGACCGCGGCCTCTATGCGCCGCTCATCGTCGAAGACCCTGCCGACGGCGCCGATTATGACCTCGAGGCTGTCCTGGTCCTGGACGACTGGCTCGACGGGGTGGGCGGCCGCACCCCGGACCAGCAACTTGGCGACCTGCGCCGCGACGGCATGCCGATGGGCGGGATGGGAATGGGCCACGGCGGGATGGGAATGGGCCACGGCGCGATGGGTGGTATGGGAATGGGGGCGGCGGCCGATCCGCACAGCCCACTCGGTCCCGACGCCGGTGACGTTCAGTACCCCTATTACCTGATCAACGGCACCCTCCCGGCGGACCCGTTCGGAGTGCAGGCTCGCCCGGGTCAACGAGTGCGGTTGCGCATCATCAACGCCGGCGCCGACACCGCCTTCCGTTTCTCGGTCGGCGGGCACCAGCTGACCGTCACCCACAGCGACGGCTATCCGGTCGAGCCGGTCACCGGATCGTCGCTGCTGATCGGGATGGGCGAGCGCTTCGACGTGATCGTCACCCTCGGTGACGGGGTCTTCCCTATCGTCGCGGCCGCCGAGGGCAAGCAGGGGCAGGGACTGGCCCTGATCCGCACCGGGGCAGGGCAGACGCCCGAGCCGAACGTCCGGCCTGCCGAGCTCGATGTACCACCGATCACGGGCCTGGATCTGCGTTCGAGAGAGGACGTTCGGCTCGATCGCCGCGAGCCCGACCGGGTCCACGATCTGACGCTGGGTATGGACATGTCCGGGTATCGGTGGACGATCAACAGGGCCGCCTACGACGAGCACACGCCCCTCGACGTTCTCGAGGGGCAACGGGTGCGGCTGCGCTTCGTGAACAGGACCATGATGTTCCATCCCATGCACCTGCACGGGCACACCTTCCAGGTCGTCGACGGTAAGGGGGTCGGGGCCCGCAAGGACACCACGTTGGTGCTGCCGAACCAGACCGTAGAGGTGGACTTCGACGCGACCAACCCTGGTCAGTGGATGGTGCACTGCCACAACCTCTATCACGGCGAGGCCGGAATGATGACCACTCTGTCCTACATCAAATAGCCCAGCGCCTATTCACAATCCATCGACAGAAACGAGGCCTTCACAGTGTTTTCCCGCCGCTCTTCTCGCACCCTTCTGCCCCTTACAGCCGCTGCGCTCGTACTTGCCGGATGCTCGTCGCAAGACGAGGCCGCAGAATCAAACAGCGTCGAAGTGGACAGCAGCGTCCAGACGGTTGATTTCACCACCGAACTGAGCCACATGCACGGACTGCACATCGACGCCGACGGGACCGTCCTGGCCGGTACCCACACCGGCCTGTTCGCCCTCGAGTCCTCCGGTACCCCTGAGCGCGTCGGCACGTCCGACGACGACTTCATGGGACTGGCCGGGATACCCTTCACCGATACGCTCTTCTCCTCCGGTCACCCCGGCCCGTCCAGCACCGCCGCCAACCCCCTGGGGCTGCGCAGCAGTACCGATGGCGGAAAGTCCTGGGTAGAAAGGTCGCTGGAAGGGCAGGTCGACTTCCACACTCTGGCAGCAGACGACAGCATTCTGGTCGGCTTCGACGGGACCAGTGGGTTGCTCGTCTCCGCGGATGGCGGCACCAGTTGGACACCGGGTGCGGCCCTTCCCGTCGCATCTCTGGCCGTCACCACCTCCGGAATCTGGGCGATCACCGCGCAAGGTGTCGAGCACAGCACGGATGGCGCCAACACGTTCTCTAGCGTGGACGACGCCCCAGCCTTGGTGATGCTTGCAGGAGCTGGGGATGCGTTGTGGGGCATCGATACTGACGGATACGCCTGGCGCAGCCGCGAAGGCGCAGACTGGCAGAGACTTGCTCAGGTCGGGCAGGTTGGGGCCCTTGCCGCAAAGGACTATGAGACGGCCTACGCCGCCACAACCACGTCGCTCTACACCCTGAACTGACTCGGCTACGCGCCCAGGATGATGACATCCAGGTTGCGTGGACCGTGGACGCCCTCGACCCGCTCGAGTTCGATGTCGCTCGTGGCGCTGGGGCCACTGACGAAAGTCAGCGGCCTGGTCGGATCGAGGGCTTGGAAGGCCTGCGGCACGGTGTCGACGATCTGGTCGGTGCGCACGATGCAGATGTGATGGTCAGGTACCAGCGTCAGGGCCCGCCGGCCCTGTCCCTGGCCTCCGTCGAGAACGATCGTCCCGGTGGTGGCGATCCCCAGCGTGCACCCGGTGACGACGGCGTCGAAGGCGTCGAGTTCCGGTGTGGACAGCACACCGGGCTCCCCGTCGACGACGACGTCGCGCCGAGGTCGCCATGTGTCGGGCATCCCCGGCGGCAGGACCACGCGGGCGTCCTCGTCGATCAGTCCCGTGACGATCCCGGTGATCGTGTTCTGGTCGGCGCGGTGGACCCGGGCGCGGTAGTCGTCTACTGCGCGAGCGAAGAACTCGACGTTTCCAGGCTCGGACGCCGACTGCCGGTGATAGTCACGGGGAATCGTTTCGGGGGTGGGCGCATCCGCGATCGCGGAACGAATACGGGACAGGATTTCACTGCGTGCGTTCACCGTTCGCCACCGTGGGTGCGTTCCCACCACTTCCGAAAGGTTTCCTTCGGGGGTGAGGGAAAATCTCGACTGGAGGTCCAGGCGGACCCTGGGTACGGCAATGAAATGATACGACCCTTCCTGCCACCGAGCACTCTGCCGACCTTCGAAGCGGTTTCGGCTGCGGCGAACCGTCGCTCCGATTCCATGACCCATCCCGCTGCCTTCATGGCGAGGTCCTGTCCACCCCGCAGTCCATGTCGTTCGGAGTCGATCTGCTTTGCACGTAGATGAACGAGAATGCCGGGAATGTCGATGCGGACGGGGCAGGCATCGAAGCAGGCGCCGCACAGTGTCGAGGCGAAGGGCAGGGAGGCATTCGGGTCGTCGTGGCCGGTGGTGCCGGTCAGTTGTGGGCTGAGGATGGCCCCGATCGGTCCCGGATACACCGACCCGTACGCGTGGCCGCCCGCCCGTTCGTAGACGGGGCACACATTCAGGCATGCGCTGCACCGTATGCAATGCAACGCGCTGCGGCCGACCTCGTCGGCGAGGACGTTGGTGCGGCCGTTGTCGAGGAGAACGACGTGGAAGTTCTGCGGCCCGTCGCCGGGATGTACGCCGGTCCACATGGAGGTGTACGGGTTCATGCGCTCGGCCGTGGAAGATCGGGGCAGCAGTTGCATGAATACCTCCAGGTCGGTGAAGGTGGGAACCAATTTCTCGATGCCCATGAGCGTGATCAGCGTGTCGGGAAGCGTCAAACACATGCGCCCATTGCCTTCCGATTCCACCACCGCCAGCGTTCCGGTCTCGGCTACACCGAAGTTTGCCCCACTGATTGCCACCCTGGCGGACAAAAACTTTCGTCTCAGATATGCGCGCGCCGCCATGGTCAGTGCGCGTGGGTCGTCGCTGATGTCGGCATCGATTCCCGGCATCGATTCGAGGAAGATCTCCCGGATCTCCGCCCGGTTGCGGTGAATGGCCGGAACCAGGATGTGACTCGGTGTATCCCCCGCGAGCTGCACGATCAGCTCGGCCAGGTCGGTCTCGATCGCCGCGATTCCGCTCTCCTCGAGGTGTTCGTCGAGGCCGGTCTCCTGCGTCGCCATCGACTTGACCTTTACCACCTCGTCGGAACCGGTGGACCTGACGAGGTCGGTGATGATCCGGTTCGCTTCCGCGGAGTCGCGCGCCCAGTGGACGGTGCCACCACGGGCGACCACGTTTTCCTCGAACTGCATGAGAAGGTCCGGAAGACGCGCCATCACATCCGCTTTGAGGGCGCTCCCCGCGCGGCGCAGTTCCTCCCAATCGTCGACCTCAGCGATGGCAGCGGTGCGCTTGTTGCGGATCGTGCTGGTAGCCCTTCCGAGATTGGCACGCAGCTGGGTATCGGTCAGTGACTTCCGCGCGGCCTCAGGAAAACGCTCTGCGCCCCTGATGTTTCCGGTGCCCGGGTGAAAGGTGGGTGTGCCGAGGAACGTGGTCATGTCTTGGTCGCCGTCTTCTCGGTACCTGCCAGAATCTCCGCGAGGTGCACGGTCCGCACCCCACTCCGCAGTCGGGACAGGCCGCCGCCGATATGCATGAGGCACGACGAGTCCCCAGCGGTGCACACCTCGGCGCCCGTGCGCAGAACGTTGGTCATCTTGTCTGCGAGCATCGCCGTCGAAGTCTCGGAGTTCTTCAAGGCGAACGTTCCGCCGAAACCGCAACACGATTCGGCTTCGGGAAGCTCGATCAGGGTCATTCCCCGCACGGCTCGAAGTAGTCGCAGTGGCTTGTCTGCGACTCGGAGCATTCGCAGCGAGTGGCACGTCGGGTGGTAGGTGACCCGATGAGGATAGTAGGCTCCGACGTCGGTGACGCCGAGGACATCGATGAGAAGTTCGGACAGTTCGTATGTGCGCGAGGCAATCTCGTCGGCACGTGTCGCCAGCCGTTCGTCTCCGTACCGTCGCGCTACCATCGCGTGCTGGTGTCGGACAGATCCGACACACGAACCGGACGGCGCCACCGCGACGTCCCAGGACGCACCGCTCTCGAACGCCTCCACGTGATGTCGGACAAGTGGCAGCGCCTCGGCGTGATATCCGGTGTTGATGTGCATCTGCCCGCAGCACGTCTGTTTTCCCGGGAACACGACCTCGTGACCGAGTCGTTCGAGAAGCCGGACGGTCGTTGTGGCGGAATCGGGGAACAGGGCGTCAGCCAGGCACGTAACGAACAGTGCGATTCTCATCGGTGCGCTCCAACCGGACTGCGGTCATGGTAGATCCACACTAGCGGTGGCGGAGCTCACGACAGCGAGATCGGTGAATCGACTACCCGACAGTCAAAGGCTGCGCGACCAGAACTCGTCGACCAGTTCGTGTCCGAAATGGTTGCTACGCTGCCGTTTGTCGATCTTGAAGCCGGAACGGGCATAGATCCGACGTGCGGCAACCAGCACTTCGATAGTCCACAGCATGATGGCGGTGTAGCCGGACTGTTTGGCGAAGCGCAGGCACTCCTCCACTAACCTGGTTCCAATACCGGCACCGCGTGCCGAGGACTCGACCAGTAGCAGGCGGAGTTGGGCGGTTGCCTCTTGGTCGGCTGCGACGCAGAAGACGCAGCCGACCCGTTCGCCGTCCGACTCGGCGATCCAGGCGGCCTGTCTACTGTCGTCGCCCTCGGCAAAGTCGGCGACGATCCGGGCCACGGTTGCTTCCAATGTTGCGTCCCACTGCTGTTCGCTGGCGTAGTGGGCGGCGTGCCGTTCGATGACCCAGCCGAGGTCACCGGGCTGCGGGGCGCGCAGTACGACGTTCGGAGATCGAGGCTGCTCGCCGAGCGTATCGCGAATCTTCGCCATCGCCTCGACGAGTTCCTTCCGCTGAGCCGGTCCCAGCGGGGCCAGAAGGCTTTCGGCCACGCTGAGACGGTCGATGCCGAGTTCGCCGAGGCCTTCCTGTTCGCCGGGGTCGGGGGAAGACTCCATCGACTCGGGACGGACCAAACCGAGGGCTCGCGCGTAGAAGCGATTGAATTCGCGAACCTCGGAGACCAACGGACTGCTCGTCGCCATGCTTGCCACGCTAGCCAGCTACATCGAGGTGTCAACCGTGGTCAGACAGGTTGTCCGGTTCGGCACTGCGTGCCTTGCGGCCGGTGCGCAGGCGGTGGTCGATGTAGTTGACGAGGTGGGTCAGTGGGATGGTCAGGGCGAGGTAGAACAGGCCGGCGGCGACCAGTGGTGAGAGGCTGCCGGTTTGTGCGTTGAGGTCGCGGCCGACGGCGAAGAGTTCTCGTTGGGTGACGAGCAGGCCGAGGAAGTAGATCAGGGACGAGTCCTTGATCAGGGAGATGAACTGGTTCATCAGCGCGGGTAGGACCCTGCGGACTCCTTGGGGTACGACGACCAGGGCCATGGATCTGCGGTAGCTGAAGCCGAGTGCTCGTGAGGCTTCGAGTTGTCCGGGTTCGACGCTTTGGATGCCGGCTCGGAAGATTTCGCCGATGTAGGCCGAGGCCAGCAGGGAGAGTGCGAGCGCGCCGAGCCAGTAGGGGTTGTTGCCGGTCAGCCCGCGTACGACGGGTCCGATGCCGAGTCCGACGATGAGGATGATGACCACGGCGGGCAGGCCGCGGAAGATGTCGGTGTAGACGCGGGCGGGCCAGCGGAGCCAGCGGGTGCGGGAGATGCCGGCCATGGCGAGCAGCATGCCGAGGATTGTGCCGACGACGCCGGAGACGAAGGCCAGGATGAGGGTGTTGGGGAGGCCGGTTTTGAGGAGGTCGGGGAATGCCCGGGTGTACAGGTCCCAGTCGAAGAAGGTGTCTCGTAGTTGTTGGAGTGTTGATTTGGGTTGTGCTGCTGGTGTTTCCGTTGTGGGTTGGGGGTTGAGGGCGGCGAGGGCTTCGAAGTCGGGGAGGTCGGGCATGGGTGCGGCTTTGCTGCCGGGTTTCCAGCCTTCGGGTAGTGGGCGTGGGACCCAGTCCGAATACAGCTGCGCCCATGTGCCGTCCGCGATTATCGCGTCGAGTCCGGAGTTCAGGGCGTCGATCAGTGGCTGATTTTCCTTCGCGACAGCCCACGCCGCAACATTGTCGGGAATGAACGAGTTCTGGACGATGGACATCGGGTCGCCGGGTTCGACGATTCCTTCGGCCTGTGGTGACCCTGCCACCCAGACATCGATCTGCCCGGATAGAAGGTTCGCGTAGAGGGTGGCGTAATCCGGAAACTCCACCGGGTCGAGTCCGAGGGTGTTCCGAACGTAGTCGTCCTGCTGTGTTGCCTGGACGACGCCGATGCGGGTGGACGCGTTC